>JASHTY010000427.1 GCA_030040315.1 Terriglobia bacterium
CGCGGGTCACGAAACAGGACGCAACCGCAGCCGTAGGGTTGCAAGCCGTGCTTGTGAGGATCCACCACGATTGAATCGGCCTTGCTGACTGCGTTAAAAGCGCGGCGGGTTTCACGCGAAAGATTTCCGGCAAGAGTGAAGTAGCCGCCATAAGCCGCGTCCACGTGCAGACGAAACGAATGCCGGGCGAGCAAGCGGACGATTTCCCGCAACGGGTCGATGGACCCCATGCCGGTGGTTCCCATCGTGGCCACCACGCAGCCGATGTTTCCCTTCTTCAATCTTGCAGCGAGCGCCTGCGCGTCCATGCGCCCGCGCGAGTCGCACGGAATCTCCACAAAGGGCAGGCCCAGCACGCGGCTGATACGGTGGTGTGTGTAATGAGCCTGGGCGGAGGCAGCAATTCTCTTCCCCGGATGCAATTGTCCGGCCACCCAAAGCGCTTCCAGATTCGCCATGGTGCCGCCGCTGGTAAGATGCCCCAGGTGAGTCTTCCATCCAAACATCTTTGCGAGTTCCGCCACCGCTTCCCGTTCCATCGCTGAACTCGCCCGCCCGCCGTCGTTCGCGTGGTTGTTGGGATTGATCCAGGTTGCCAGCGAATACGCAGCCCGGGCAATGGGGTGCGGCGGCTTGAGCATCTGGCCGGCATAAAGAGGATGGAAGTAGGGATAATTGTCTTTCAAGCGCTCGGCGACTTCGCGCAACACTTCAGTAAGATGAGCCCGCCCCGGCACTTGCGCGCCGATCTTCGGAAGTGCGGCAAAGCCTTCCTCCAGTATCCTGAGGGCTTCGGGCAGGGTTCCAAGCGTCTCCCGTTCAAGCTTCATAACCATCTCACAGAAAGGTCTACAAGAGCAGAGGGCAGCTCAGGGCAATTCCGCGAAGGGAATCATGAGCGGGCGCTCGGCAAGAAAAGGCAGCCGTGCGATTTCCTTAAGTGCGCGCGTCACGTTCTTTTGCTGGGTTTGTTCTAGGGTCATGACAAACGGCAGGCGGCGTTTTTCGCAGTCAGGCTCTTGCAGCACGGAGTCGATATTGATGCGCTGCCGCCCGAGGATGGCGCAGACGCGGCCGAGGATTCCGGGCTGGTCGCGCACCACCAGGCGCAGATATGTGGCCCCCACATTGTCATCCGGCGCGGCGACGCGCGCAGGCCGCCAGTCCTCGTATCCGAAGGGTGTGGACCGCGCGCCTCCCTGCGCCACCGAGCGCGCAATCTGCACGACGTCGGAAAGGACGGCGACGCCGGTCGGTTCCCCGCCCGCACCCTCACCGGTAATGCTGGTGTTCCCGCCCTTGGCGCCCACCAGCAGCACACCGTTGGTGGCGCCGGTCACGCTTGACAGGCGCGAAGCGGTGGGAATCATCATGGGCCGCACAAAGATCTCCAGTCGATTCCCCGGCCGGGTGCGCGCTCCGGCCACCAGACGGAGAGTGTGATTCAGCCGGTGCGCGTAAGCAAAGTCCACCGGAGCGATGCGCGTGATGCCTTCCACGGGAATATCGCGCACGCGCACCGCCTGCCCGAAGCACATCATGGCCAGAATAGCGATTTTGTAGCTCGCGTCGTGGCCTTCCACGTCGAAAGTGGCGTCGGGCTCGGCAAAGCCTTTTTCCTTCGCCTCTGCCAGGGCTTCCGCGAAAGAGCAATTGCGCCGCTCCATTTCCGTGAGGATGTAATTGGTAGTGCCGTTCAGGATTCCGTAAACCGCCGTAAAGTTCTCGCCCGCCAGGCCTTCGCGCACGGCGTGGAGGACGGGCGTTCCGCCCGCGACGCAGGCCTCAATGCCCAAACCCAGGTGATGGGCGCGGCTTCGCCCCGCCAACCTCACACCGTATTCGGCCACCAGTTGTTTGTTGGCCGTCACCAGGTGTTTGCCGGCGCCCATCGCGGCAAAAGCAATGGCGCGCGCAGTCGGAAGAACCCCGACCAACTCGACGACAATGTCAACCTTCGGGTCGTGGACGACGTCTTTCCAATCGGTGGTCATCCGGGCGTTCTGGCGCAGGCGGGAGAAATCGTGCTTGTGAACGCCGCGGGAGCAGATGACCTTCAGCTCAAGGCCGCAGCCCATCCGTCGCTCGATTTCCCGTCGATGCTCGGCAAGCACTTTAAGGGTACCCTTGCCGACAGTGCCAAGACCGATGACGCCCAGGCCAATTGAGCGCAACGGGCGAGCGGGTTCGGCGAAGCGAATTCGAGGCGCACGACTCACGCGTAGATTCATGACAAATGGAAAGGCCTATTCACTTTGCAATGAAGCCGGGGAAATGGCAAGCAAAACCGCGTGGTGCGGCGCGACCTCCGCGCTATAGCCACGCTGGGCATGGCGGCGTCACGGGCTGGAAGCCCGTGCCACATCAAAATGCCGGAGCCGCGGGTGCGGCTCCGGCCTTGGAAGATCGTCGTGCAGTTACTTCTTGGGTTCTTTCTTCGCGGCAGGCTTCATCGCCGGCGCCGGATGGGCGGCGGGCTTCTGTTCACCCAGCAGCACGTCCAGGTCCGAGGAGTTATAGGGAAAGAAGCGCTGCGACGTCTGCCCGGTGGTGCTCAGGCTGACGTCCACGCGCCGGTTGTTGGCCATGCGGAAGGCAACGATGTTCTTTTCCACGCGCTCGCGATCTTCCGGCGTAGCGTTGGGATTGTTGGCGTTCAGGTCTTCCACTTCCTTATCGGTCAGGTTGTGTTCCTTACCGAGAGCCTGGGTCTGGATTCTCTCAGCGGGAATTCCATGATCCACCAGATAATCTTTCACCAGGTCCGCGCGGCGCTGTGAAAGGGCTTTGTTGAAATCCACCGAACCGCGCAGGTCGGCGTGGGCCTGGAGAATCAGGTTTGCCTCTGGCCGCATCTGGAGATACTGCTTAAAGTTCGTAACGATTTCCTCCAGCCGATCGCCCTGGCTGGGCACCAAGCCGCCTTTAGGATCCGCCACGGTCGGAAGATTCGTCGGGAAATAGATGCTATTGAAAGTGAGCTTGGTTTCGAGCGTCGCCTCGCTCACCGTCGCCACGGGCAAGTCATTCGAGCCGATGATGTGCAGCGTTGCCGTCCGCGTCTCCGTTCCGCCGCAGGCGTTGGTGGCCCGCAACGTGTACGTAACGGTCTCATCAATCGGCCCTACGGAAGTCTTGTTGGGGACGGCAGGAACATCCCGGCTTCCGTTCGCGCCAACCGATCCAAAGGGATCGACCGAAACGTTATCCGCATTGGTGGAAGACCAACTGACCGTGGCGCTACCCTGCTGGTCAACCTTGTCGCCGACCTTGTGGTAACGAACTTCTGACGGTACGACGCTCAGAGAAGGAGATAGGGAATTATCGACGGCGACGGAGGCGCTGGAAGTATAGACGCCGCCCGGACCCGCGGCCGTGAATTTATAGTCGGTGTTTTGCTTGGGCTGGACGGACTGATTGCCCGAGGCGCTCACGTCCGAATCATTCAGAGTGGTCTTTCCCGCACCCTCGGACGACCAGGTAAGTTGGGCAGAGTCGCCACACTTGATTTGCGCCGGTGAAGCGGAGAACTGGCCGGTAACCTTCTGGACGGCAACTTCCGCGCTGGCCGTGCCCGCCGAAAATCTGGGCAGCGACTTCAACTGATCGCCGCGCGGCCAATCGACGGTCTTGCGCACGCCTTTGTAGGCGTCGATTACCAGGCGCTTGTTGGCCTGAACATCGATGCCGACGGTCCAGGGATCCTTTCCGGCTTCCTCCACGGTCAGCTCGTGGTGGCCGGGCGGAACCACCAATTCCTGCTTCCACACCCACTCATT
>JASHTY010000052.1 GCA_030040315.1 Terriglobia bacterium
CGGAGTTCCCTGCCAACTATGTAGCCCCGCAGGATTTTGATCGGCGAGTAGACGAATTCTGCTACGGTCGTGTCGAGTTTGGTCCGTTCTGCTACGGTGTGCGTTTTGCTCAAAGGCGGGCCAGCCCCATGATTGCAATAACTATCGAAAAATCAATAAACTCCAGCCACAGCCCGCCAAGACCGAAGACCCAATCTACTGATTTTCGATCAGTTGCTCTCCCCCTAGGATAAGCCTATTGTTTTCAGTACAAGGATAAGTGTGCAGGGAGGGAAATTCACCAAAGATCGAGGTGAAGGACTGCGCCCAAAATGCTGCTAACTTACATAGTTTCAGTTAGATGGTGAGCCGTGAGGGAATCGAACCCCCAACCTACTGATTAAGAGTCAGTTGCTCTGCCAATTGAGCTAACGGCCCATCAATGACTTACGGACACTGCCTTTGCCGCCAACTTGGCGGAGATTGCAGCAGGACACGGTTCAAGTAGCTTCGGCTTGGCACCGTCCGGCAATCGGCCCGTGGCCTTACGATTGAGCACTTCCAGGCGTTCAATGGCTCCTTCCAGAGCTTCCGGTGTTGATGCAGATACCGCTGGCTGGTCGTCACGCTCAAACGCCCCATTAGCCGCATGACCGAGAAGGCATCGGCGCCGCCTTAGCCGTGCCGCGTGCCATAAGTGTGTCTCGGAGAGTTTAACACGAAACACGATGGCATTTTCAAGGCTACCCGTACTTCCTTGCGGAGATGGCCGAGCGAGCTGTTCAGCGGGGGTGCGGTCCCATCCTAGCTGAAAACCCACGCCGCGTTGGATTCGGCCTTCCGAGATTCAAGCATGGCCCTGACGCGCCCGGTCAGGGGTACGTTGCGCCGGGCATTACGTGACTTTCCTCCTAAACATGCAAAAACCCGAATTTCGCTCCATTGGCACGGTGTAAATCAACGTCCGGCCGTTCGAGAGAATCCCCCACCACGCGGCGGTAGCTCGTCGGACGGTTTTTGGGGGAAATGGGTCCTCATGGCATTCACGAGAAGGTTTGACCATGCAAACGAAATCCGCGACCTTGGGGAGAGATTGGCAGCTCATTGTGAACAGAGTAGGCTGTTGAACCCGGCCCTGCGGGCTCGAAGGGGAATGCAGGGTTGCGGAGGTTTTCGCGAATTACCTTCAACGGATCCCGCCAGACAGGAATTTCGCAGGATGACAGACCCATAACCAACTGGCTCAATAATTTGACCATCGAGGGCGCGAGCGTTTTTGTCGCCGAGAATGCCCTCTTCACTGCCTACAACCAGCTGTACGGGGGCGCCGGGTGGCCTCCGGAAATTGACACCGGCTTCGGTCAGACACTTGCCCAATTGCGCGTCAACCTCAAGGAGGGCCAGCGCATATAGAGGGAGTTCGAGTTTACCTCCGCCTGGGGGTCTGCTGCTCGGGCACTTAGACCTCGCCCACCTTTGAGTCTTGATAATCTCCAGGCCAGTCCAAAATGCGGTACTAATAGTCCTAGTACCAATGGTCCGTTGACTACTCGCTATAGGTGATGAGAGAACTGTAGTGGATAACTCGGGGCATGAAATGAAGTAGGTTTAGTTCTACTGGAATGAGTGACTGCGGTTTGGGCTAGATAACGTAAAAAGAATGACTGATCAAGAGAACAACCCTTTGTGGGACAATGAGTTAGGTCAACGTAGGGACAAGCCCACTCAAGAGCAGATAGGGCAGTTGTCAGCTGCTCCGCAGACAGGACTCCTCACCAGCGAGCGTCCACGGCAACTTTTGGTTCTCTCGGCTCGAACTCCCAGCGTGCTTGCGGCTTCTTCGACTGAGCTCGCGAGTTACTTTGCGAAATCGGCACAATCAGCCTTTGCTGATGCCGCTTTTACTTTGCAAGTTGGGCGGAAAATGCTGAAGGAGCGCCGATTCGCGGTTGCATCTGACCCTAGGGAAGCGGCGAAACTCTTGCTTCAACCACACCCTCAACTCTGTGGAAGCAAACGCTTGAACCGGCGCGGTGCTAATGTGAGTTTCCTATTTGGGGGAGAGGGGACCCATTATGTGAACATGGGGTGGAACTTCTATCGGGATGAGCAACTTTTCCGCACCGTTGTGAATGATTGCTGCGAGCAACTTGCTTTGCACCTAGGTCGCAACCTTTGCGAATTGCTTTACCCCGAATCGGGAAACGAGGAGATGGCAGCAAGATCACTCCAGGAACCGTCCCTGAATCAGCCTTCGATATTCGTGATTGAATACGCTCTGGCGAGATTGTGGCAAGCCTGGGGTGTGCAACCTGCCATGATGTTGGGTCAAGGCATTGGAGAATTCGTTGCTGCCACCTTGGCGGGCGTGTGGGAACTGGCTGACGCGCTCAGGATTGTTGCTGTGCGGGGAAAGTTGATGCAAAACCAGCCCCCGGGCTCGATGCTCGCAGTAAAAATGCCCGCAGACGGAGTGAAAGACCTGCTGCCAACTTCCCTTCAAATTGCCTCCATCGCATCACCGTCGCTATGTGTGGTGTCGGGTCCGTATGAGGAGGTCGCGTTATTTGGCAAGACGCTTCAGGGACAAGGAATTACATACCACAATCTTTGTGCCTCACACGCTTTCTACTCGGCCATGATGGACCCTGTCGTAGAACCGCTGCGTGCCGAGGTGGCCAAATTGCGTTTGCAGCCACCAACACGCCCTTTCATGTCGGCGGCCACGGGCAAGCCGATTTCTGCGGACCAGGCAATAGACCCGGGATATTGGGCGCGCACCGCTTGCGCTCCCATTTTATATTCGAAGTCAGTCCGATGGTTGGTGGATTGGGGCTACGACCTGTTTCTTGAATGCGGGCCCGGCTCAACGTCTTGCATGCTCGCCCGGCAACACTTTGCTCCGGACTGCCCCTGTGTTGCCGTCCCATCGCTGGGTGATACAGCGGCGAGTCATGCCGAATGGAATGCTTTGCTCTTTGCTCTCGGTACGTTGTGGCTGAATGGTGTATCCATTGACTGGGACGCGTTCCATGCCTTGGAGAAGCGGCGCAGAATTCCGTTGCCGCCATTCCTGCTCGATCAACAGCGGTACGCCGCCGACTTCGGAGTTGACCTCACCACATTCACTTCCGCAGCCGCAGGGGCCGTGAATGTGGCTTCAACAGAGTCGGAACCTCTTGCGGAATCGAAAAGTTTGGCGCCACGATCCGCTTCGACCGTAATGCTCCGAAGCGAGTCCGGGCAAGAATCCTTCCAAACTTTTGAGCCGGCAAGTGCTGATGCGAGGCTGAGCAAGCTCGAAGCTGTTGTAGCCGAGCAGTCGCAGAAAATAGATCGCCTACTTGATCTGATCATGAGAAATGGTCAATACCCTGCCGCCATTCGGTTATTTCCAAATAGCGCACAGAGTTATAAGGCAATAGAACGATGCAACTCCCGTGCAATTGAGGGCATTGCCATGATGGGCGGTTCGGCCATGGGGTTGGAGCCGGCCCAGCGATCCAGCCGCACATTGCCGTGCGCGAACGGTGACGATGCGACCATGCTGAATGCCATGCTGGACATCTGGCGGCGGGCTTTGGATGTACCTCGAGTGGAAGCCGATGACGACTTCTTTGAGCTAGGTGGGCATCCCATCGTGGCGGCTCGATTGTTTACGATGATCGAGAGGGAACTGGGCTTCAAGGCGCCGATGAAATTGCAGGCCGATTGTTTTACTCCGCGTGAGCTAGTAATCTTGTTGACGAGAGGAAAGTTAGAGAACGCTTTGCGATAGGTGGTATCGATCTGCGTGTGGAGGGGTCGACATCCGTGTAATGCCGGGGATCCCGCGGCCGAAGGATATAACAGAATGGAACATGCCGTCAAAACAGGGAAGACGCCACCCGCAAAGCTGACCATTCCCTCGGATCGCATTGACGTATACCGAATGCGTCTTGCCGAGGATGTGGTGGCGGATGAAAATCTTCTGGGTATCCTGTCGCGAGACGAGTTGGCCCGCGCCTCTCGATTTCAATTTGACAGAGATCGAAGTCGCTTTACGCGTGGACGCGCGGGTCTGCGAATTCTACTGGGTCGGTATCTCGATGTTGCCCCCGGTGAGATTCGCTTCCGATACCAAAACAACGGAAAGCCGGAAATCGATTATCCCCCCGATACCGGCGTCTTGCGCTTCAACGTTTCGAACTCCGGTGAATTGGTGTTAATTGCGGTGACTGCTGGAACTCCTCTGGGAATCGACGTTGAAAAGATGCTTAAGATGACAGATGTGATGGATATCGCCACGCGATACTTCTCGGCTCGCGAGGTTCAAGCCCTACGGGACATGGATGAAAGTAAACGGCAGGTGTCATTCTTCGCCTGTTGGACCCGCAAAGAGGCGTTTCTAAAGGTCACTGGTGCAGGGATGTCGTACCCCCTTTCGGCCTTTTCCGTGACTGTCGATCCCGATGGTCCCGCCGATACGCTTGAAATCGGCGGCGAAAAGAGCGCTGCCGCCAGATGGTCATTAAAGGACTTGAATCCCCAGGAAGGATACCGGGCGGCCCTGGCTTGGGATGGTGGCTTCCGGGAAATTAAGGAATGGGAATTCGATGTTTCCCTGGGACATCTTCAGTAGCAAGAAAGAAATAGGTCGATTTTTTGCTGATGTCCGAAATGCGAGAAGAGAATCTTAACGACTTGTTCTGGTAAGTCACAGGGCGGAGCCTTGTACAAAATGCGAAGGAATGAGGGCGTGAGCTAGATGAAGCCAACGGCGCTTCTTGCAACCACATGTCGCTGGTTTCCAACAGCGCGCCTGGCGATGGCGTTAGCGAAGGTCGGCTTTAACGTCAAGGCGCTTTGTCCTTCCGGCCATCCCATTGAAAAGACGGGGGCAACGAAAGAAACCTTTACATACCGCGGGGTAACCCCCCTTGCCTCATTCAATGCAGCTATTTCGGCCGCTCAGCCTGACATCATCGTTCCCTGCGATGACCTTGCCACGCGACACCTACACGACATCTACCATCGCCGAGAAGGAAAAGGAAAAACAAGCAAGCGGATTTGCGATCTGATTGAGGAATCGCTGGGCCATTCAAAGAGCTTTGCCGTTGCATACGCACGAGCGAAATCCATAGAACTCGCCCGGGAGGAAGGCATCCGGGCTCCCGACACCGAGGCGATTCAAGATATTCAAGCCCTCCACAAATGGATTGCTGTCCACGACCTTCCAGTGGTTTTGAAGGTCGATGGCAGTTCGGGGGGCGTTGGCGTCAGGATTTGCCATACGGCAGAGGAGGCCGAGCGGGCATTCCGGTTACTTTCCCGACCGCCGAGCTGGGTGCGGGCCGCCAAACGCCTAGTTGTCGACCGCGACGCAACATTGCTTTTGCCCACCTTCCATCGCCGCCGTCCACTCGTCAATGCCCAGACGTTTATTAGGGGGAATGACGCAACCAGCATTGCTGCCTGCTGGAAGGGGACTGTCCTAGCTTCACTCCATTTTGAGGTTTTGGCGAGGGTGCAATCGAATGGGCACGCAAGTGTATTGCGTATTGTCGAGAACCCTGAATTGTCAGCCGCGGTTGAAACAATGGTTCGAAAGCTGAAGCTCTCAGGTTTATGCGGCTTTGATTTTGTGCGGGAAGTGGAAACACGTCATTCTTTTCTTATTGAGTTAAATCCGCGCACGACGCAGGTGGGCCATCTGGCACTTGGCCCGGGACGAGACCTAGCTACCGCGCTTTTCAGCGCAGTGACGGGCAAGAGCGTCGACGCCCGACCCCCGGTCACCGAAAAAGACACGATCGCACTTTTTCCGCAGGAGTGGGTCAGGGACTCGGACAGTCCGTGGTTGAGGTCGGCTTACCACGATGTCCCCTGGGAAGCTCCGGACCTGGTAATGGCTTGTGCAAATGGGCACAGGAGATGGAAAAGCCGGTATATGCCCAAGCGGGCCGTTGGTAATCCTTTGGAATTGAAGCCGGATATTTCTGATTTCCTAAGGGAGTCATCCCCGGCCGACTGGATCAAAAACCAGACAAAGACTCGATTTCCGCGATGGTCATAGCAAAACACAGAACCATGTCAGCCACCACTCCGCTTTTCAGCATAATCATACCGGTCTATGACAACTGGACATTGCTCGATCTGTGCTTGCATTCACTTGCAGAAGAAACAAATGCGCCAGGCTTTGAGGTGATTGTGGTCGACGACGGTAGCATAGAGCCAGCGCCGGAATTCATTCATAGTTGGTCTACAGCCTTCCCGCTCACCGTTGTGCGGCAGCCTCATGAAGGAATCGCTGCCGCCAGAAATCGCGGAGTTCGAATTGCGCGCGGCTCAGTATTGCTTTTCATCGACGCCGACTGCGAAGTCCTACCGGATTGCCTTCGTGCACTGGCTTCGACCATTTCTGATTCGCCGCAGCACGATTGTTTTCAGCTTCATATTATCGGGGATGGTTCCGGACTGGTCGGCCGGTCGGAGGACCTTCGGCTCAACATGTTGCAGGCCCATCTGATTCAGCGCGACGGCTGCATTCGCTACTTAAACACCTCAGGTTTTGCGATTCGGAGGGCAGTGGTCAATATTGCACGCGGGCTGTTTAATCCCACAGTAGCAAGGGCTGAAGATACTCTCCTGCTCGCGAACCTGATGGCCGGGGGAAAGCTTCCATTGTTCGTTTCGAGCGCCATCGTACGGCATACCGTTCCGCTGTCACTGTTTGCGTATTTGCAAAAGGTAATCCGTTCGGCTTATTTGGAAAGCAAGACATTCAACATCATTGCCTCGATGGGAATGAAGATTCGCCTCAGTTACTGGGAGCGCTTGGGCATGTTTTCATTGATGTGGAAGATCTCCGGCCGCCATTCGATTGGCAGACTGGCATGCTTTGTGATTCTTGGCCGCACGGGTCTGGCTCGCATGGTCTCAGGCGTTTGCGCTTCGTTTCAGTATTGGCCTTATCCGCGATGGGACCGCAGAATTGTATTTCCGCCGTTTGGGCAAGTTTCTTCACGAGCCATAAGGACAGAATCAAGTATATAAATCAACCGGAACAGCGTCTTTGTAGGTGGTATTTGGCAATAGGAAAGAAGATACATTTGGCGGAATGGCCAGAGTTTTCCAGGTGTTATTCTCGGTCCATCCCTAGTGGCGGTGAATAATGAAGAGCATCGTAGAGGGAGTAACTAGTAGCCGGGGTACCGGCGCTTCGGAAGAAATTATCTGGCAGTTGACCCAGATCTGGCAGAAACTCCTCAACGTAAGTACTGTCGAGCCTGACCAGAATTACTTTGACTTGGGGGGGGATTCGTCTCTTGCCGTTCACCTGTTTGCCGCTATCGAATCATCCTTCAGGGTGAGATTGCCATTGGCGACGCTTTTTGAAGCGCAAACAATTGGGGAATTAGCCGAAGTTATTCGTCACCAGGCTCCCGTTACCGATTCAATACCGGATACAAATATACCGGAGGATCCGACGACGAATGCGCTCACCGAGATTTGGCAGCGGCTGCTGGGTGCGGATCACATCGAGCCGAACGAGAATTATTTTGATCTGGGCGGGGATTCGTCGCTTGCAGTCCACCTCTTTGCCGAGATCGAGAAAGTATTCAAAGTTAAGCTCCCCCTTGCGACGCTTTTCGAAGCACAAACTATTGCGGAACTCTCGAGCATGATCCGCTGCAAGGTCCCTGCCTCCGGCTGGTCGTCGCTTGTCCCCATCCAAACCGAAGGGACTCGACCTCCACTCTTCTTCTTCCATGGGGCAGGTGGGGAAGTTTTGATCTACCGCGATCTTTCAAAGAATCTCGGCCTCGATCAACCATTTTATGGATTGCAGGCCCAAGGTCTGGACGGCAGTATCGCGCCATTGACTCGTGTTGAAGACATGGTTTCTCTTTATGTTAAAGAGATTCGGCGGGTCCAGCCCCACGGGCCGTACTTTCTTGGAGGTTACTGTGGAGGGGGGACCGTGGCTTATGAGGCAGCCCAACAACTCCATGCGGCGGGAGAACAGGTCGGCATGCTGGCCTTGTTTGACACGTTCAATTGGAGCAAAATCGGCCATCACACGACGTGGACGAGGCTTTTTCACGGTGGAGAGCGACTGATCTTTCACGCTGCCAATATCCTCAGCCTGGACTCCGCAGGCCGGCGCAAGTTCCTTGGAGAGAAAGCCGAGCAATTGCGCAATAGGATTCCCGTGTGGAAAGGCATTTTGTTAACCAGATTCACAAGGAAATCGGGCCGTACAGATTCAAAGTCACGCATCATGGGGCAGATTTGGCAGGCAAATGACCGGGCAAACGTATCTTATGTCCCCAAGCCTTATCCCGGGCGCATCATAGACGTGCGTCCTAAGAAGCAGTACCGGATGTTCGGCCAGGACGAGCATAAATGGGCCGAATTGGCCCTTGGAGGACAAGAAACAATTGTCCTGCCTGTGTACCCGGCAGGTATGTTGCTGGAGCCCTTCGTCAAATTCCTCGCCACGGCCCTCAAGGAAACCATGGATGCGGCGATCCGACGCTGCGATGCAACCGCGGATACCCTCAACGCTGCCGCGCGCTAGCCCAGTTGTCTAAACAGGAGGATTGGGTCCAGCGAGAAATCCGCCGTCAACTACCAAAGACTGGCCGGTCATAAAAGATGCGCGGTCCGAGCACATCCAAAGGACAGCTTCGGCAATTTCCATCGGTTTGCCGAATCGCCCGATGGGATGCAGCCCCAAAACAAACCTCTGCATTTCCGGCGCGTTAAACGCACGCGCCGCCATGGCAGTCTCGATTACCGCCGGACAAACGACGTTGATGCGAATCTTGTTTTTAGCGGTTTCCAGCGCCGCCGACTTGGTAAGGCCTATTACTCCATGTTTGCTCGCGCTGTAGGTTGCCGTCCCGGCGGATCCCATTAGGCCCGCGACGGAGGCCATGTTGACAATGGCTCCACCTCCGGCCTGCTTAAGCATCTGCCGAATTTCGTATTTCAGACAGAGCCAAACGCCTTTGAGATTGATGTCGATGGTTCGGTCCCAGTCTTCTTCGCTTTGTGAGATGATGGGCACCCAGACTCCCTCGACGCCGGCGTTGTTGAAAGCCACGTCCAGGCGGCCAAAACGGTTTACAGCTTTTTGGATGAGCGCATCAACTTCAGAGGCTTTCGACACATCGGTTTTCACGAAAAGTCCCTCACTGCCGGCAGCACGAATCCGTTCCACAGTCTCGTTGCCCTCGGGTTCGCGGCGGCCAGCAATGACCAGTTTGGCTCCAGCCTTTGCAAAAAGCACAGCGGTTTCGGCGCCGATACCTGAGGTGCCCCCTGTCACCAGCGCTACTTTGCCTTGCAGGTCCATTTTCAAGATCCTCCTTGATGCTGCATGTATTCACAGCGGGGAACGTAGAGTTTAGGCTCTACAAGAAACTTTCGTCAAACGGCAACTCCAACCATGAGCGAAGCCAGCGACGCCTCTCCGGTTAGGCCGGCGAGGCCGAACGAAATGCTTGTGGGCATGTGGAAACTCGTGGGTGCCTCGAGCACCGCACAGACGGGCGAGCGAAGTGAAACTCCCTATGGTCAGAACCCTGCCGGTTACCTTGCCTATATGAAGGATGGCAGGATGATGTCGTTGATCAGCTACGGCGGGCGAAAGCCACTCTCCATCGCAGGTGGTGCGCCCAAGCTGCAGGAGGAACAAGCGGAGGCTTTCAATACTTTCTTGGCCTATGCCGGACGATACTCATTTGATGGTGAGAAGGTCACTCACCACGTTGAAATCTCGTCGGTCCAGAATTATGTGGGCAAGGATTTGGTCCGCTCCGTCAAATTTGAAGGCAACCAGATTACACTGGTCACACCACCGACGCCCGTGAACGGAAAGATCCAAACCATGGAATTAGTCTGGGAACTTATCCAGCCCGGCACGTAGCAACTCGCTGGCGGCGGGCCCCTCTGCGCGGGCTCATGGAATTACGATTCCCTGCTAAACTCGCCACTGGTAAGCTCTAGGGACTTGGGCGGCGTATACCTGTGGCGGCAGTCACCGAGCGCTGCTTTAAGGGGCGGGCAGTTGCACTACCTGGTCATTTTCGCTAAATCTCTCCGAGGGTAAGAGTTGTCGAACGTTGCGGCTACGGAAAAAAAGGTTCTCTTCAGCGACGAGATTCTCCAGGACCCGTATCCTGCCTATGCGCGTCTGCACGAAGAAGGCCCGTTACATTACCTGGCAGTGGGCAGCGAAATGGCCGTGTGGTCAATCGTAAGCCACTCCGAAATCAGCGCAATCGCTCGCGATCCACGGCTTTCCGCCAAGCGCGCTCAGAAAATGATATCGATCCTCCCGCTGGACCGGCAGCCGGAGTTTCGTGAGTTGGCGCGCCTTCTCGGTTTGTGGCTGATTTTCATGGATCCGCCGGAACATTCGCGACTACGCAAGCTTCTGAACAAAGGTTTTTCTCCCGCAGCCGTCGAGGGGTTACGCCCACAGGTGGAAGCCATCATCGATCGGATGCTGAAGCCGCTGCGACCAGGCTCGGAAGTGGATCTGATGGAGCAGTTCGCCAATCCCTTGCCGGCGCGCATCATTTTGGAAATGCTCGGGGTCCCGCAGGATATGTACGACGCCTTTGTGGCTTGGTCGCGGGCCATTGCGGCGTTTCGCGGCCGGCCGGACTCAACGGTGGAACAGGCAAGGGGAGCGCAAGTTGCGCTCATTGCGCTGACTGATTACTTCCGCAAGACGGTGGCCGAACGGAGGCGGAATAAAGGGACGGACCTGATCAGCCTGCTGATTGACATTGAGGAAGAAGGCGAAGTGCTGACCGAAGAAGAGCTCTATGCACAATGCGTGGCGCTGCTATTTGCCGGCCACGAGACTACTCGGAATTTGATCGGCAATGGGATGTACACACTTCTGAAACATCCTCTGGAGACGGAGGAGCTTCGGGAGAATCCGGAGTTCATCCGCGCTGCGGTGGAGGAGTTGTTGCGATTCGAAAGCCCTGTCCAGTTCACAGCACGCGTGCTAAAAGAGGATATGGAGATTTGCGGGCGGCGAATTCCCAAGAGATTTTCGGTTCTCTGCATGCTTGGCGCGGCAAACCGGGACCCAAAGCAATTTGAGGAACCCAATCGCCTGAACCTGAAGAGACTGAATAACCAGCACCTGGCGTTCAGTGCGGGTCCTCACTTTTGTATTGGGAATCAATTGGCGCGGATGGAGGGGCAGATCGCGATACTGAACCTGGTGCAGCGCTACCCCGGAATGAGACTCGCAGGTCCCCAGCCGAAATGGGCCCCTACCTTTGGATTCAGGGGACTCAACAGTCTTCGCGTGATGCTGTAATAGGCCCGGTGAAACTCTCAAGAGCATCGGAAATTGGGTTCCTGCAACAAAATGGATGAAGCAACGAATTCCTCAGCTCGACGGTGTGCGTGGGATCGCAATTCTTGTTGTGATGATTCACAACTCCGCCGGCATGCTCCCCTCACTGCCCTATCTCGGGCCGAGGAGGTTTGGGTGGATGGGCGTCGACCTGTTCTTCGTCCTTTCCGGGTTTCTGATTACGGGGATTTTGTTGGATACTCGAGGGTCGTCCGGATATTTCCTGAACTTCTATGTGCGGCGCTGTTTAAGAATTTGGCCCTTGTATTACGCTCTGCTCTTTTTGATGTTTGTGGCAATCCCCTTGCTGCGTCCATCGATGGGAGCGGACATCATTGCGCGCTCCAAGCCGTGGTGGTCGTACTTAATTTTCTACCAGGATTTTCTGGTCCGCTACCCGACCAATGCGGTTGGACCACTTGCGGTCACATGGTCTCTGGCCATTGAGGAGCAGTTTTATCTGGTCTGGGCAGTGGTGGTGCGGTATTGCTCTGCGGCGCAACTCCGCTGGCTAGCGATCCTAGTTATCCTTTTTTCTCCAGGCTTGAGATATATGCTTTTGCTTCGCCGGACGGATGTTTATTCGAACGTGTTTTGCCGTTTGGATGGCTTGATGGCGGGAGGGCTTGTGGCCCAGGCGGTGCGGTTCAAGACGTTTGTTCCGTCTCGTTATATACGAACCGCCGTGCTCCTGCTGATAACCGCCTTACCGCTCGCTTGCCTCACAGATTACCTAAACGAAAAGTGGATCACTTATTCGCTAAGCGCCGCGGCATCGACGGCATTTGTGTACCTCGCTCTTTTTGCCTCGCCACGGTGGTTTCAAAATTGCCTCAGGAATCGAGCATTGACATATACCGGTATGATCAGTTACGGGCTTTACCTGTTGCATAAACTGCCGTTTGATGCGGAGCAGGCGTTTCATCTGAACGCCTGGCCTCTTTTTGCCCTGCTTATGGGGTTCGTGGTCAGCTATGTTGCGGCAACGGCTTCCTGGTTTTTGTTAGAGCGGCCAATTTTGAAGCTCAAGCGCCGATTTGAATTTCTTCCGACAAGCGCGGACGAGGTGGGTGGCCGGCTTGCAATTGTCGACTCGTAGCCGGCGATGTATTTGCGAAGCAATCTTATCAACGGAGGTCTGAATAACAACAGTGACTAATGTTGCGATCGTTGGCGCGGGTCCGTACGGACTCTCTGTGGCAGCACACCTCGAAGGAGCGGGAATCCCTTTCCGCATCTTCGGGCACCCGATGGATAGCTGGCTGAGGCACATGCCGAAAGGCATGATGCTCAAGTCCGACGGGTTTGCCTCTGACATCTATGATCCCCAGAACGAGTTTCCCTTAAAGAAGTTCTGTGCCGAACAGGGAATCGCGTATTCGGACATGGGGATTCCTGTGAGGCTGGAGACCTTCAGCGCGTACGGACTGGCTTTTCAGCAACGCATGGTTCCGGGACTGGAAGACAAGATGGTTACCGATCTCGAACTGGCGCCGGAGGGCTACCGCCTGACGCTTGAGGGAGGGGAAACGTTGCCGGCGCGGAAGGTGGTGCTGGCCGTTGGGATAACCCATTTTGAATACTTACCCGCTTGCCTCTCACGCCTTCCATCGGAATACGTTTCGCACACCTACCGCCATTCCGACCTGGAACCTCTTCACAGCCGGAAGGTGGTAGTGGTAGGGGGCGGGGCCTCAGCGCTGGACCTGGCGGGGTTGCTCCACGAGAACGGCGGGGATGTAACGCTCGTGGCGCGCGCCAAAGCCTTGAAGTTTCACAATCCACCAACCGGCAAACCGCCTTCGCTTTGGCAGAGCATCGTTCACCCGAAGTCGGGGCTGGGGCCGGGAATGCGCTCTCGATTCTTCGCCAACGCGCCCGGAGTCTTCTATTACCTTCCCGAAAGTCTCCGCTTAAAGGTGGTGCGTAGAGCTCTCGGGCCTTCGGGCGGGTATTTCATTAAAGACAAGGTGGTCGGCCGCCTGCCTTGTTTACTGGGATTTGACATCAAGGCCGCCGACGTCAAAAACGGCAAGGTGGTGCTCCAGCTTCAGAGCGAAAATGGCGAGAACAAGGAAATCCAGGCTGAACATATTATTGCGGCAACCGGCTACAAAGTCGATATCGAGCGCCTGAAGTTTATCCGGCCGGAGATTCGCTCCTCGGTGAAAACCCTCCAGGGTTCACCCGTTCTGTCTTCAAGCTTTGAGTCTTCAGTTCCCGGACTGTATTTTGTGGGCGTTTCCGCGGCCAATAGTTTTGGACCGGTAATGCGGTTCGCCTTCGGCGCGGGCTTCGCCGCCCAGACGGTTAGTCGCGCTCTGGCGCGAGCATCTTCACAGATGCGGGCGATGGATCAGTCTCCCGCGATGGCCAACACCACCAAGTAGGCGCTCCCCTGATTTGGGATACTTATGAAGCCAGAAACCATGGCCATTCACGTGGGTTATGATGGCGATCCAACCACGAAAGCTGTCGCCGTCCCCATTTACCAGACAATTGCCTTTCAGTTTGACAGCGCGGACCATGGCGCCGCGCTGTTCAATCTGGAGGTTGAAGGAAACATCTACACACGGATCGGCAATCCTACAAACACGATCCTGGAAAAAAGGGTTGCCGCACTGGAAGGTGGAGTGGATGCGCTCAGCGTAAGCTCGGGAATGGCGTCAATTCACTACTCGATTATCAATATTGCCGAAGTGGGCACCAACATTGTTTCTCTTCCGCAGCTTTACGGCGCAACCTATACGCTGCTTGCCTCCGTCCTCCCACGGCAGGGAATTCAGGGACGCTTCGCGGCCAGCGACAGCCCCGAAGACGTTGAAAAGTTAATTGATGAGAACACTCGCGCGGTTTTTTGCGAGAGCGTCGGCAATCCAGCCGGCAACGTTGCCGACATCGAGGGTTTGGCCCGTGTGGCGCATAAGCATGGCGTGCCCCTGATCGTAGATAATACCGTCGCAACGCCCATTCTGCTGCGCCCCATCGAATACGGGGCTGACGTGGTGCTGCATTCCATGACCAAATTCATGGGAGGGCACGGCACGACGCTCGGCGGCATGATCGTTGACGGCGGCCATTTCCCCTGGATCAAGTATCCCGACCGGTACTACATGCTGACCAAGCCGGAGCCCTCGTATCATGGTGTGGTTTACACCGAGCATTACGGAGCCGCGGCTTTCGTGGCACGCTGCCGGACCGTATGCCAGCGCAATACGGGCTCAACCCTGGCTCCGCTAAATGGATTCTTGCTGCTTCAGGGGGTGGAGACGCTGGCGCTCCGAATGGAACGCCACGTGGAGAACGCGCGAAAAGTCGCAGAATTCCTTCGTGCGCATCCTCGGGTTGAGTGGGTCAATTATGCTGGATTTCCTGACAGCCCGCTTTATCCCATGGCGCACAGATATCTGGGAGATCGTTTCTGCTCTCTCCTCACTTTCGGCGTAAAGGGCGGCTTTGAGGCTGGAAGGAAGTGCTTCGACGCCTTCCGCCTGTTCCAGCGGATGGTCAACATGGGTGATGCCAAGTCGTTAACTTGCCACCCGGCTTCCACAACGCACAGGCAATTGTCGCCGGAGGAGCAAGCCAAGGTTGGCGTCACTCCTGAAATGATTCGGCTAAGCGTAGGCATCGAACACATCGATGACATCCTGGCCGATCTTGATCAGGCTCTCAACAAAGCTATCGTCTAGTTGCCATGACCCGCCCAAGTGTTCCGGCACGATTAATATGACCGCCCCGAGTTAAGAGGTGTTTTATGCCCCTAACCATCAACGGACGAAGAGTTCCCCCCCGTTGGGCCGAGAGGAAACGGTTGCTTGCGGAAAAGCCGTTTCCGGCCGGCGCCAGCCTGAAGGGGGCGGTGAAGATTGCTCTGGTCAACAATATGCCCGACCCGGCACTGGAGGATACGGAGGTTCAATTTCTTTCACTGCTGGATGGGGCAGCCGCAGATCTTCAAGTCAGCGTCGAATTCTTCTGTTTGCCCGGCGTCATGCGTGGCGAACGTGTGCAGCCGCACATGAAGGAGCTATACCAAGACTTCGAAAGTCTACTGAATGGCCAGTTTGACGGTGTAATTATCACCGGTCTTGAACCTCAACAACCTGACCTGCGGCAGGAACCCTACTGGCCCTCCATGGTGGAAGTCCTCGATTGGGCTGAGCGGCACACGGCCTCGACCGTATTGTCGTGTTTGGCGGCACATGCCGGGGTTCTATATAGTGACGGCATCCAACGCTACCCCCTGTCAAACAAGATGTTTGGCGTTTTTGATTGCCGCCGCGCAAACGATCATCCCCTCTCCACCATGCAGGTCGATTCGATCCGGTTTCCGCATTCGCGTTGGAACGAGGTGCGGGAAAAGGACTTGGCGGCAAGCGGGTACACCGTTTTGACGCATTCCCCTGAGGCAGGCATCGATTGTTTCGTGAAGAAAAAGAAACAGAGCCTGTTTGTCCATTTCCAGGGCCACCCGGAGTATGAAGCTTATACTTTATTCAAAGAGTATCGAAGGGACGTGCGAAGGTTTCTGATTCAGGAGCGCCCGGATTTTCCCAGCCTCCCGCACGGATATTTCGATTCCAGCGCAGTTGCATTACTGAAGGAGTTTCAGCAGAGGTCGCAAAATTGTCCCAACGAGAAACTGATGCAGCATTTTCCCGAAGCGGAGGTGACCGCACGTCTGGAGGGCACATGGTCTTCTGCCGCCATCGGGATCTATACGAATTGGCTCCGATTACTAGCCTCGTGCCGTGTCGCCCGCTTACGCGAGGTTGCCGTATCGTCCCGCCCGGCAGAATCATCGCCCACCGACGTTCTATCTTTATAATTCCAGCATCCGGCATCACACAAAAAATGCAATTTGCGGGATGCGTGTGCAGGTTCATCCTATCTCACGGAGAGCACTGGATCCTTGCTGGCACCTGATTGACTGAAATGCAAAGATCGAAGCAACAATTCCCACCGTAAGAAGTACGAATGTTTTGCCCTCATGCGCCGAAATAGGATAATATTCATTCGTCCATCGGGGGCCGATGACATCACCTGCGCCGCAAACTCTCCACGATCCTTCCCTTATCCCCACAACACTCCCTGACCGGATCGGCGACGTGCTGAAGCCGTGGACGGAGTATTCTTCTGGGCATCCCGCCCTGGTCGAGGCAAGCGGAGCCTGGACCTACGGACAGTTGTCCTCTGCGGTTGACAGAGCGCGAGCGTGGCTCGGGGATTCCGGCGTGCGGCCAGGGGATCGAGTGATGATCGTGTGCGAGAATTGCCGGGCACTTGTGGCGCTGGTAATGGCTCTGTCAGGGCTCGACGCCTGGCCCGTGCTGGTAAATGCCCGGCTCTCCGCTCGCGAGGTCGATGAAATCCGCGAGCACTGCGGTGCTCGCTTGACGATCTACACCACGGCCGTGTCGCCCCATGCTGCCAATCACGCCAAGCGTTGCAGTGCGATAATTGCCGATCCAGCGGATTTGGGAACCATCGGCGTGGGACCATCGAATGAAGCTGTCGAGCCGGAGGCCCTGGATCCGGTCGTATCAAACCGTGTTGCTGTCGTGATTTACACTTCGGGAACAACCGGCCAGCCGAAGGGCGTCTTGTTAACGCATCGCGGAGTGCTCTATATGGCCACGGTATCGGCGAGAATTCGCAAACTGAGCCCCGGCGACCGCGTGCTTTGTGTCCTGCCCATCTCTCACGCTGTCGGATTCTCGGTGGTTCTACTCGGCGGGCTAGTGAGCGGAGTGAGGCTCTACCTGGCGCCTCGCTTCGATCCGGCGGCCGTGCTCAAGTCCATGGAGAAAGATGGCCTTACAATTGTGCTGGGCGCCCCGGCAATGTTTTCCCTGCTGGTGGAATACGCCAATCTGAAGGGGCTTAAATCGCTCCGGTTTCCAAACCTGAGGATTATCTCCTCCTCCGGCGCACCGCTGCCGCCCGCGCTCAAGTCAAGCGTGGAAACCCTTTTTGGAATGCCTTTGTACAACGGTTACGGAGTTACGGAATGTTCGCCCACAGTGGCCCAAGCCTGCGTGGAAGACCCTCGAAAGGATACCTCCGTAGGCCGCATCTTCCCTGGAATCGAAACTAAACTTATTGGGAAGGACGGCCAGCCGGTGCCCGACGGCGAAGTTGGCGAGCTATGGGTCAAAGGCCCAACCGTTATGAAGGGTTATTATCGCGCTTCCGACGAAACCGCCGCTGCCATAAGTCCAGAGGGATGGTTCAATACTCGGGACTTGGCCCAGTTGAAGGATGGCAACCTTTTCATCGTCGGGCGCACTAAAGACCTCATCGTGCGCTTTGGATTCAACGTTTACCCCGCCGAAATCGAGGCCGTGTTAAATTCCCACCCGGCGATAGTGCGTTCCGCTGTGATCGGCAGGCCCGTGCAAGGAGATCAAGGGGGGGAAGAGGTGGTTGCCTTCATCCAACCTCGCCCCGACTGTCCGGTAACGATCGAAGAATTGACCGAATTTGCAGCCCAGCGCCTTGCATCCTACAAGCGTCCCAATCGAATTCTCTCAGTTCCCTCCATGCCCCTTACGCTTACCGGAAAAGTCATAAAAGACGAGCTCGCCAAGACGTTTGGTGAGACTCAGGCGTCATCTTCATAAGACGATCTCAATCAATCTGGGACCGTCGCTTTCTAAGCCATCATGCAAAGCCTTCACAAAATCCTCCATTGACTCAACCCTGGTTGCAGGCACTCCCATCCCCTTAGCCAAGAGGCTCCAGTCGAGTTCGGGGCGGCCAATCTCGAGCAATTCCTTCGCTCGTTTTCCTGGATCACCAATTCCCAGCCCAGAGTATTCGCGCTGAAGTACGGCATAATTGCGATTAGCATAGACTACCGTGGTTACGTTCAGCCCTTCTCGGGCCATGGTCCAAAGAGCCTGCAACGTATACATGCCACTTCCATCAGCTGACAGGCAAAGAACCCTGCGATCAGGACAAGCAATTGCAGCTCCAACTGCCATTGGTAGGGCAATGCCGATGGAGCCGCCTGTGTTTGCCAGCCAATCATGGGGAGGGCATCCTGCCGTCGCGGCCATCAGGGCGCGACCTGAGGTCATGGATTCATCCACAACAATGGCGTTTTCTGGCAACAGAGAAGCTACGGCTGAGGAAACTCCGGAAAGAGTGATACTCCCGGCCGGAATCAAAGGTGGTTCCTGCTTTGCTGTAATCGTCGCAGGGGTTTGAACGTCCAAAGCGCTTTCCAATGCTTTGAGTGCTGCTACGCCATCCTCTTCCGGCTTTGCCAATTCGAAGACTTCACAATCTGGACGCGTAACCACGCTGTTCTTGCCAGGATAAGCGAAGTAGGTAACTGGCGGCCGTGCTCCTACCAGGATTAACTGCTGAAAATCCTGCAATTGCGCCGCTGCCTGCTCAAGGATGTAATGAATCCGGTCAACTCGGGGTGTGCCGGCGCCACGTTCGAGGCGTGTAAATGGGTAGGGAGCAAGCAGTTTGCAATTCCTTGCGGCCGAGATTCGTCCTGCTGTTGCAAGCCCCTCGCCATGTAGAGCATTTCCGGTGAGTATGAAAGCGGTCCGCAGACTCGACCGCGTCATCGCTGCGGCCCGCTCAATCACCTCTTTGTTGGGAACCGGCGGCTTGGGAACGGGCGGAGTTTTTGCCACGATTCCGCCCCCGTTCCAGGCGGCGTCGGCAGGGACGATCAGCGTGGCGATCCGGCCAGGGGGGGCAGATGCAGCGACGATGGCCTCCGCCGCGTCGCGGCCGATGTCGGCCGCCGCGGAAGAGGTTCGTAACCAGCTCGAATACTGACGTGCAAGACCTTCGATATCGGAAGTCAACGGTGTATCGTGGCGCAGGTGATAAGTTGCGTGCTGACCAATCAGGTTGAGTATCGGCACACGTGCGCGAAAGGCGTTGTGAAGATTCGCAAGACTGTTGGCGAAGCCGGGGCCGAGATGATAGAGCGTGGCTGCGGGCCGGCCCGTCATGCGCGCGTACCCGTCAGCGGCTGCCGAAGCTACGCCCTCAAATAAGGCAAGAACGCAACGCATCCTTGCCTCGCGATCCAACGCCGCAAGAATGTGGATTTCAGAAGTGCCGGGGTTTGCAAAGCAAGTGTCAATCCCTCCTGCGGCAAGCGTTGCAACTAGGCTCTCTGCGCCGTTCATGAGGTCACATCCCGGATAAAACGCGAAAGCACGGCGGCTGTTTGCGCGGCGTGAGTCGTCATGATTCCGATGTGATCCGCCGTGACGCTTACCATCTCGAATTCGCGGGCATACTTCGCCCAAATCTCTTCGGGATTCTCCGGAAAGCACGTAACAACGCCTGCTTTGACGAAGCGCAACTTGCCCGGGTAGCGGCTGGGTTGGTATCGCTGTAAGGCCATGTAGGCACAATCACGCATTTGCCTTATGGCGGGGGTAACTGGAGCGTCGGCCAGTGCCTGGAAGGGATCCGGCGGAAGGAGTGCCTTTCGTGCCGACGGATGGGTGAGGACGTGCAGAGCCTTAGCCAGTGGAAGCTTAAGGATTTCTGAAAACTCGCGACTGGCTTTTTGCCAGGTAAACCTTGCGCGCTGCCAGACCGACAACTGGCGCACATGTGGGTAGGCATCCAGGATCGTCAGCAAAAGGACTTTTTCTCCTTTGGCAGTAAGCCGTTGCGCCATTTCCAGTGCAACCAGACCACCCAGCGAAAAACCGGCCAGCAGGTAGGGACCCAGGGGCTGCACTTCCTTGATGGCTTGGAGGTAGTATTGCGCCATGTCCTCAATTCTGTCGAACGGTGCATCGACTCCATCGATTCCTCTGGCTTGCATGCCATAAACACGCCGAGACGTGTCCATGTTCCTGACCACTTGATAGAAATCGATAACCGTTCCCCCCAAACCGTGAGTAAGAAATATCGGCGGGTTTTGATCGCCCGGCCTCAGAAGAACAACCGGCGGAAACCTTGAAACGCGGGCATCCTCCAGAAGCGCCGCCAGGGCGGCGACTGTTGATGCCTGATAAATGGTTACCGGTGGAAGTTCACGGCGGAAGGTTTCCGCAATCGAGTTAAACAGTTCGAGTGCCGTCGCAGAGTCACCCCCCAGCTCAAAAAAATTATCTTCAATCCCGATGCTGGGAAGTTGCAGCACGCGCTGCCAAATGGAGGTGAGCGTGTCTATGGTCGCGGACGTTGGGTTGTTCCTGATTGCGCTCATTGACAGGAATGTGCGAAGTGCCAATAAAGCTCTCGCGCCTTGGTGTAGAGCGGCCCCGGTGGAAGTTGACGATCGTCAATTCGTGTGACTGGGACGACCTTCGAATAATTTCCAGTCGAAAAAATTTCGTCTGCCGCTTGGAATTCCTGGTAAGTAAGCGTCCGCTCAACCACGGTCACACCGCTTTCGCGCAGCAAATTAATCACACGCTGCCGGGTGATTCCTGCAAGAAAAGTGCCATTGGGAACAGGTGTTAAAACCACGCCATCCTTTGCCATGAAAATGTTTGAAGTCGCAAGCTCGGCGACGTTTCCAACCATGTCGCAAACGACACCGTTGTCGAAGCCTCGGGATTGCGCCTCAAAAAGGCTGCGGGCATTGTTCGGGTATAAGCAACCCGCTTTGGCATCGACGGGCATGGTTTCGAGAGAGGGCCGGCGAAATGGCGACAATGTGATTGAGAAACCCTTGGGTGGGCGCATTGGCGCTTCGTAGATACACAAGCACCAGCGCGTGGACTCGGGGTCATGCGATTGAATCCAGGTGCTCTCTTTTTCCGCCCAATACATGGGTCGAATATAAAGGGCAACTTTTCCGTCAAAGCGGGCGATCCCTTCACGAGCGAGTGCAATCCACTCCCCAGTCGGCACCAGTGGTTTAAGATATAGCTTTTTTGCTGAGTCATTGACTCGCGCACAATGGAGGTCAAGGTCAGGCGCAACGCCCTCAAATGCCCGTGCCCCATCGAATACCAATGAACAGAGCCATGCAGCGTGCGTACGCGGACCCATTATGGGTAAATTTCCTTCGTGCCAGTTCCCCTCAAAGTACGTCCAGGTCTTGGACCAAGTGAATTCTGCCAATCGAATCCTCCGTGGCTATCTATTGATAACAGTCGAATCTTTAGTGCAGCTACCGCGCTAGAGTGAGTAATCAACGACGATTACATTCCAGTCATGGCGCGCCTGAAATGGCCAGGTCAGCGATGTGCACCGCTGCCTTCCCGTTAATCTTATGATGCACCGCGAGAACCTTGGGAGTCAACAAAGAGTCCGGCGGGCTGGAAGCCCGTCCCACGAAGTTTACGCTCTCGTTTTCCCGCTGAATCTGGTGCTATTCTAATCGCGTGCGCTGAACCAATTTTTGGCCGGCAGACATCTCACCAGTTCAGGGAGGAGAAAATGAAACTCTTGAACCTCGATTTCACGCGCATCGCTCATGACACGTTCAAAATCAAGGGGTCCAGCGTCATCTACACAGACCCGTTCAAAGTAACGAATCGCGACGAGGCGGACATTGTTCTCCTCAGTCACGAACACTTTGACCATCTGAGTCTCGACGATCTGAATAAAGTTGTCTTCCCGGGCACGACGATTGTGGCCAGCCCGCTCTGCAAAGATGGGTTGAGAGGATTACAGGTGAAGCAGACGCGCTTCCTCGATCCGGGCGGGAAAATTACCGTCGGCAAAGTTGAAATTGAGGCCGTGCCCGCCTACAACGTGAACAAATTCCGCGAGCCGGGCCAGCCGTTTCATCCCAAGGCCGGAAAGGGCCTGGGATTCATCTTTACGATGGACGGCACGCGAGTGTACTACGCGGGCGACACGGATTTCATCCCGGAGATGGACAAAATCGCCTGCGATATTGCCCTGCTGCCCGTTTCAGGAACTTACGTCATGACGGTGGAGGAAGCGGTGGATGCGGCCCTGGCGATTCATCCCCGAATCGCCGTCCCCATGCACTACGGCGCCATCGTTGGAAGCGAAGCCGATGCCCATAAGTTCAAAGGCTTGGTGAAGCACTGCGTGGTTGAGATAATTTAGTCATTTTGAGGGTATCGGGGCATCTGATGATTGGTCATTTGGCCATTTGAAAACCTGCGTGCGACATCACGTCAGGAGATTTTCCAAGCGGAGATATGAGGGTTGCGTAACCCGTCGCAGGCCGCTGTCTTACCATGCCGGAACGTACATCCAAGACGTCCGACGTTGTGATCATCGGTGGCGGGATCATCGGCTGCTCGATTTCCTGGCGGCTGGCGAAGTCAGGCGTGAAGGTTACTGTTCTTGATCGCGGCGAGCCGGGCAGCGAGGCCAGTTGGGCAGCCGCAGGGATGCTTGCGCCGGTCGGTGAGGAGGTTGAGCCGCCGGTTTTTTCGGAACTTTGCGTTGCGAGCCGGAGTCTCTACCCCGACTTCGCCGGAGAAATTGAAGAAGCGAGCGGGAAATCCGTGGGCTATCGCCGCGACGGCTCGCTGCTTGTGGCGCTCGACGAAAAGCAGGAGGAAGAACTCCGGCAGACCTGCCGGAAACAGACCGCCCAGGGATTCAAACTTCAGCCGCTCACCCGGACGGAGGTTTTAAGCCGCGCGCCGCAACTTTCTCCTAATATTCGCAGCGGCCTGTTTATTCCTGATGACCA
>JASHTY010000428.1 GCA_030040315.1 Terriglobia bacterium
AGTGGGTCAGAGTTGTCGGCGGGTGGACCGAGTTCCAATTCGCCGAGCGCCGGATGCCAACTCTCGACGACATCAATGAGGCGGCCCCCGACACACCGGTATTCGTCCTGCACCTTTACGACCGCGCATTCCTGAACGGAGCGGCGGTTCGAGCCGTTGGCTACACCAAGGACACTCCCCCTCCGCCCGGCGGGGAAATTCAGTATGACAGCAAGGGTAATCCGACCGGGCTTCTGCTTGCCAAGCCTAACGCTAACATTCTCTATTCTACTTTGGCGAAGGGACCCAAGCTGTCACGGGCTGACCAGATGAACTCAACCCGACACTTCATGCGCGAACTAAACCGCTTCGGCATTACCAGCGCCATCGACGCCGGGGGCGGATTCCAGAATTATCCCGATGACTATGCGGTGATTAGTGAGCTTCACAGGCGAGGAGAGACTACGGTCCGCCTGGCGTACAACCTGTTCACACAGAAACCCAACGGAGAACTCTCCGACTTCCAGAAATGGACGAAGATGACCAAACCTGGCGAGGGAGACGACTTCTATCGTGTGAACGGCGCGGGAGAGATGTTGGTTTTCTCTGCAGCGGACTTTGAGGACTTCCTCCAGCCTCGCCCCGATATGCCCGCGTTGATGGAAAGCGAACTGAAGGCCGTCGTTCGACACTTGGTCGAGAACCGCTGGCCTTTCCGTCTTCACGCGACTTACGACGAGACGATTGAACGAGCTCTGAACGTCTACGAGGAAGTGAACCGGGAGATCCCATTCGGTGGCTTGCACTGGTTTTTCGACCATTGCGAAACCATTTCAGATCATAATCTCGAACGCGTGAAAGCACTGGGCGGTGGGATCGCCGTGCAAAATCGAATGGCCTTCCAAGGTGAATACTTTGTTGAGCGCTACGGCGCGCAGCAGGCGAAGCGCACTCCGCCGATCCGAAGAATGCTGGAGTTTGGCATTCCGGTGGGCGCCGGCACAGATGCCACACGGGTTTCCAGCTACAACCCATTCCTTTCCCTCTATTGGCTGGTGACCGGCAAGACGATTGGCGGCTTGGGTCTCTACCCGGAGGAAAATCGGTTTGATCGCGAGGAAGCGTTGCGCCTCTATACAGTTGGGAGCAGTTGGTTCTCGACAGAGGATAGGAAGAAGGGCGCAATTGCTCCCGGTCAATTGGCCGACCTGGCGGTTCTTTCCGCCGATTACTTCTCCGTTCCCGAGGAGGAAATCAAGCAGTTGGAATCAGTGCTCACGATTGTGGGGGGCAAAGTCGTTTATGCCAGTGCTGAATTTTCGAAACTCGCCCCGCCGGCACTACCCGTGAGTCCGGACTGGTCCGCCGTTAAGGAATACGGTGGATATACTCAGGCGATGGAAGTACCAGTGAGCAGCGCTACGGCATGTCAGGCAACTCCGCAGCACTCGTGCATGCCGGCTGTCGCAGAAGCCGGGCACCACTGGGTCTTAGGAGATCTAGGGCTTTGGAGTTTGGGTTGTGATTGCTTCGCGTTCTAACTCTGAAGCGAACGGGAACCGTGCAAATGGAACCATCGCGAAAACAGAACAAGATCGGGTCGATGCCAACCGTCGCCCGCCTGGCCCGCGACAGCGTGTTCGAGTTTCTACTCACTGCGGTGTTGCTCTTTGGCGTGGTTAGTATCGTAAGATGGGTGATCGGACCGTCACCCATCTCACGGGCGTTTCCTCAAATTCATATCGAGCTCGTGATCGTTGGGGCCGTTGTGGGATTCCTTCTCGCCGGGCTGATTCTAAGTCCGCCCGGTAGATCCTCCGGAGGCCACATGAACCCCGCCATTTCTCTGGCCATGTGGCAATTTGGAGTGTTTCCTGGGGCGGGCGTACTGCCTTATGCCGTCGCCCAACTACTAGGTTCGGCCACGGGAGTAGTAGCGGCGCGTGCAGTGTTTGGGCCTGATGCAGCGACGCCACCCGTGGAATACGCCGTGCTTCAGCCAGGGCCGGGATGGTCGAGTTGGGGCCTTTTCGGAGGCGAGGCTGTGGGGATGGCGGTCATAATATTCATTGTTGGGGTTTGCCTGGCCGTGCATCGGCTTACGTCTTTCGTCCCATGGATCGTCGGCAGCTTGGTCGGCATGGGAATCGCGGCTCTGGGCACAGCCACCGGGGGGAGTCTCAACCCGGCACGCCAGTTTGGCCCGGCAATCGTTTCCGGTGTAACGCGGTATCTCTGGGTGTATCTCTTCGCCCCGATGGTGGGGGCTCTACTGGCCGTGTGGCTACGCCAGACGATTCAGTCCCGCCGGGTCGTGCTTACCCATCGACTTTGCGGTACCCTGGGAGACGGCCACAGGGGAACACCCAAGCAGAGAGACTATGAGCTCGTCCGATAAGGCCAGCATTTTTGGAAGGAAGAGATATATGCCTTCGAATACTTCCCATTTTGGATACCGGGAAAACCAAGGAGGAGTCATGAACAAAGGGTTAGGTTTTTGTATTCTCGCGTTGATGACCCTGCTCATGTGCCTTCCAGGCGTTACACGGGAAAATCTCGCTGTGGGCGTGTCGAGAAGCGGCAGCACCGCAACTCCTGACTTGGCCGTGGGACCACAATATGACACGACTCACGTGTATGTAGCTCCGCAAGACTTTGACCGGTTCGTCGCCAGCCTCTTGGCCACTTTCGGCGGCACTACGACCAAGCAGGGTGTTTTCGATGTGACGCCGACTCCGAGCATGACCATGTCGCAATTGGTCCTGACACCCGTGGGAACCTTATCCGTGTTCGGCTTCAAGACCCCCGTTCCGTACCCTTTTGGCGCAGAGCGGACGGGCTATCTTGTGACGGATATTGACGCTGCCGTCCGTGCCGCTCGTGCCAGCGGCGCGGACGTAATGGTCGAAACATTTAACGATCCGATCGGCCGGGATGCGATCATCCAGTTGCCCGGCGGCGTCAATACGCAGATCTACTGGCACACCGCGGCGCCTTCCTACAAACCGCTCGAGACGATACCGGAGAACCGCGTCTACGTGTCGGCATATGCGGTGGACGCATTCGTTCGAAGTTTCCTCGCTTTCTCACATGGCACGGTGGTCTCCGATGAGGCGCATGCGCCGGGCGTGGAGATTGGAAGGCCGGATGATAGCTTTCGCCGGGTTCGAATCCACTCGACATTCGGCAGGCTGGCGGTGCTCGTGACCGATGGCCACTTGCCGTATCCGTATGGCCGGGAATTGACAGGATATGAAGTTGTGAACCTCGCAAAGACGCTCGTCAAAGCGCAAGCGGCAGGGGTAACAATCCTGGTTCCACCCTACACCTCCGATGGCCGGAACGCGGCGTTAGTGCAATTTCCAGGCGGGTATATCGCCGAGATTCATTCGCCGGTCAATTAACGACGCCCCGGTTCTGAGCGCAACTTGAAAGTACGTGCGGACACCTCCGAGATGACAAATCCCGGCAAAAAGGGTGGCGCTTTGTTGATCATCGTGGCTCTCATGGCCGCTCAGCGAGGATACGCCCAATCGGGAACCGCCGGTGGCGGGCCTCCCGCGGATCGCAGCTACAAGTTACTTCGCCAGGATGAAGACTGGAGTTTTCTGCAGAACCCAGCGCTGAATTCCGACTTCTGGGATCCCATCAAGTACATCCGATTGCGACAGAACCAAAGCGATTGGTACCTGACGATGGGCGGTGAGATTCGGGAGGTCTGGGAACAAATCGGGAATGACGACTGGGGCCAGTATCCTTACATGAATGGCTACCTCCTGGAAAGATACATGCTTAGCTTTGATGCGCATTATGGCAAGCACTTTCGCTCGTTTGTGGAATTCAAAAGCGGATTGGAGTCGTTCCGGCGCGGCGGGCCCAGGCCCATCGACGAAAAGAAGCTGGATTTCCAGGCGGCGTTCTTCGAGGCCGGCACTGCGGGCCAAAACAATTGGGTGAGGTTCCGCGTGGGGAGACAGGAG
>JASHTY010000429.1 GCA_030040315.1 Terriglobia bacterium
CTCCCAATTGAGTGTTTGCAACAGGCGACCGCGCCGTCGAATCTTGTCGATCCTTTGTTTTCATACATATCCCCGGATGCACCTCAATTTGTACACTTCCATGCAGCGATCACAATGGGCCAGCCTTTGCTTTCAACAAGTTCTGGGGTGATCCCCAGAATAGAGCACTTGCCTCTTCGCCGTCGACTCCTCAAGTCCGGGGCGGCCTTCGTCACCACATCGTTTGAAGCCTCCCGCCGCTTGTGTTCTTTCGAGCTTCGTTTCCGATCGGCGCGAAACAAATAACGGGTGATTCCATTCTCGAGATAACACCACCTGAACCGACATGACGAAATTATCAACGTGTATACGGTACCACATGGTACATATAATGTCTATCGGTTTGCGAGCAAATTGGTTTTCGACCCCTCGGGCCGGTTCACTCCTTATAGAATTTTGCGCCGGCAAGCGTTGCGAGGATCAGTGCAGGCAGGGTTCCCGCCATAAGCGGAATGACTGTATGCGGAGGGAATAAACCGAAGGAGCACCACGTGGCGTCACCTAGAGTCACAACGAACCACCACGCGAACGCAGCGATCAGTGCGGTCTTCGCCCCTGAACCGTAACGTGGCCGGATAGCGGCATAGAGCCACAGGATTGAAATGCCCTCAAGCAGATCGAGCGCCGCATTGAGCACGATAAATCCCGCGGTCGGGCGGCCCAGGCGATTGTTGGGAAGTGCCGCGAATTCCCGGCCAAGCAAAGCCGTAACAACGCTGCCCAGGATGATCCAGACGACCCCCGCCAGCAGCCCACAGGTCAGCACGCGCGACCACTTGATCTTGGTCATTGATTTGGCAGGGCCTCAGTGGTGCCCGCCGCCACCGCTGCTCGAACCGCCACTTGAGCCGGCGCTGTGGCCGCCGCTGCTCGCGGCTGATACTCCACCGCCACCCGAAAAGCCTCCGCCCGAATGGCCCGCGCTCGCCGCGGAGGACCCGCCACCGGAGAAGCCGGAGTGGCCACCGGAAAACCCGGCGCCACCGCCCGTTGAAGCATGCGATGCGAAGACCGGTCCCGACCGCCCTTCAGAAGAGGACAGAATGGGGCCGCCCATCGAGCCTGGTTTGCTCCCGCCCTTGCCACTTGCAAAGACTCCGCCGCGAAATTCACCCGCGGAGCCGTGGACCGCATACCGGCCGCCGAGGGTCAAGCCGCCTGCAACGCGCAATGGCGCATGGCCCGATTGCGAAAGCAGCGCACCCTCCCTAGCGGAATCGCCTCCCATCACTACGGTTGATGGCGCCGAACCATAGTGTGGGCCAAAGCCCAATCCGCCTTCACCGGATGCGGCGGGCGCAGGCTGCCCAGCGGCAATCATGGCGCCGCCCTTCGCAACAACCTCGCCGCCCGGGACCTCACCGGCTGCCCGAGGGCTCGGTTCAAAAGACGGCATCTTAATCGAAGCCCCGCCGACGGTTGCAATTTGATTGATCGAATGAGGATCGATCATCTCCCCGCGCTGCACCACCTCCGTGGGGACAGCGACCAATCCCCTCATCGATCGCACCCCGGGTCCGGCCCCCGGGCGAATCGTTCCTGGCGACCCCGTTTTGGGCCATGTAAGCGGCATACCCTTCGGCGACCAGGCGAGCCATCCGGGCCCTGAGTAGAAGTTAACCAGCGCAGGTTGCCAGAATCCGCAGCCACCCATGGGCGGCATCCAGTACCAGCCCATCACGTCATAATTCCAGAGCCCGCAATGGTATGGTGCCCACCCCCAGGGCTCATCCGCAATCCAGGTGTAACCCAGGCCCGGGTACCAACCCCACTGACCCATGGTGAACGGCGCCCAGCCCGCGCCCACGTACGGTGCCCAGCCGATGCTCCCGTTGGGAAACTGCATCCATTCGCCGTAGGTGTTCAAATCGCCCCAGCCGGCCATGGAACCGTACGAGTTCGCCAGCCCGTCTTCCTCTGCCAGGAGGGCTTGTTTGTCCCGCGCTTCGGTCCATTGGTCCCATGCGTCCTTGTTGATCGTCTTGGAAGTGTCTTGCGCCAGCTCCGTCATGCCGATCGTGTGCTCCAGGACCTTTCCCGAGTTTACCAGCGCGGATTGGGAGGCGTCGGCGACTTCCACCGACCCGTTGAACACCTCCACACGGAAGTGCGTGGCATCCATATCGGTTCGGAATTCGCACTTGCTGCGGGCCGTCACTGTCGAATCGGCCACCGCAACGTGATAAACATCCTCGTAGTTGGGCTGGAACAGGATGGTGCCATTCTCTTCACGCTTTGAGGGCGTTCCGGAGTTGTGTTCCGGAACAAAATGGTAGGTGGCATAGCCCTGCTCAAACGTCATGCCGTTCAGCTTGTTGCCGTCGGCGTCCAGGGCCAATTGATTGAAAAGCAGCCTGGAGAGTTCGCCCAGGCGCGCTGTGGACCCGTTCTCAAACTCCACCTCGGCGTAACTGCCGGCGGCGCTGGAGAGTTCAAACCCTTCCTGGATGGGCGTATTGATCATCGCCTTCTCGGGCTGGTCCGTGCCGGGACGCTTGATCATGACGGTCCCGCTCAGATAGCTCAGGCGGACCACCCGCACGTGTGATTTCGCCACCTGCGAATCGGTGGAGGGATGGTAATCCATCGATTTCCCCTTACCCACGGTCACGGATTGCAGGTGCGCCGAAACGCCCACGGAGCCGGCGGAGACATACAGGTGTACCTTGCCGGAGTTGAATCCGACTTGAAACTGTGACTTGCCATTGCAGGTCATGGTGGCGTCAGCGACCTTCAACTGGTAAACGTCCTCAGACCCGGCGGACAGGTGAAAATCCATGTACCCCTTTTGCAGGGTAACCACGCTGGTGCGGTCGCCTGCGCCATTGGCGTCAAGTTCGCTGATTTCCGCTTCGGTCAGCCCGTTCAACTGAACCGTGGAGCCGTTCTCCAGAGCCACAGTTGCGAAAGCGCCGCTTTGAGTTGCGATTTCCGCGCCCGCCGCGATGGGCATGTTCAGCGTCGCAGGGACAGGCGCAGCCGCCCCGGGCATTTTCACGGTCACTTTGCCGCTCAGGTAACTGAGCCGCACGGAGCGCGCCTGCGATGGAGTTTGCTCGGAAAAGAGAGCTGTGGGAAGGAAGAGCAGCCCTGCGACCATTACCACGAGTACGCGTCGTTCCAGATCGTATCTCACGGCCGGCCTCCCGCGGTTGGATCCTTCGCCAATCGCTGTAGTCTATGACGAATCATGGCCTGCAATCGTTGCAGGGCAAACTGCGTGAAGATGTCACGAACGAGGGGTAGCCACGACACGGATTTTGTGTCGTGGGTTCACGGTGACTTGAAACAGCCCACGACACAAAATCCGTGTCGTGGCTACCGGCCTGCAACCGTTGCAGGGCAAACCCAGCAGAAATGATTAGGCACGAAGCTAGTGGTGCTCGCCGCTGGCATTGGCCGTCCGGGCGCCACTTGTAGAGCTTGGACTCTTCGCCGCGGAGTCCGCGCTGTTGCCCATACCTAAACTCGCAGGTTCACCGGGCATACCGCCGCTCTGATTGGGTGGATGGGAAAGCGAAACTTGCTGTCCATGCGGCAAAAGTACGGGGCCATTTCCGCCGGCGGAGGCATTCGACCCCATGATGTGCCCTGCTTGGATTGATTCCCCGCTCTCCGCATTCCCACGAAACTCACCCACGGCGCCGCCCACCGCGAAGCGCCCTCCCAAGGTCGCGCCCGCGCGCACTCGCAAGGGCTGGCGGCCGGACGCCGACAGAGATTGCTCGCGCGCGCCGTCCCCGCCCATCAGCACTGAGGCAGGAGCCATGGCGTGAGGGGCCGTACCCGCCGCAGCCGAAGCCGTTAACTCCGCGGCAGAAATCGGTGCACCGGAAAGCATCGCGCCCGCCGCGGGTTCAAAAGGCAGTTGCTTGATGCGCGTGCCCGCCGAAAGCGGGACCTGCGTCACCGACTGCGGACTGATCATTGTCCCGGCCTGAACCGCTCCGCCGGGAACCGTGGTCATGATTGGAAGCGCGCGCGCGCCGGTCACTCCCAGCGGCGCCCAGCCAATCCATCCGGGCCCGGAATACCAATTCACCATAGCAGGCGAGAAACTCGAAAAGTTGCCGGGCATCCAGAACCAGCCAAATTCGGCGGAGTATTCCCATGCGCCGAAGTGATAGGGCAGCCAGCCCCACGCCTCGCCGCCAATCCAGGTGTATCCCATTCCCGGGTACCAGCTCCACATTCCCATCGTGAATGGCGACCAGCCCGCCGCCGCAAAAGGCGACCAGCCGTAGCCGAACCCCGGGAAAAATCCCCACTCGCCATAAGTGTTCAGGTCACTCCAGCCATAAAGCGAACCGGGCGACGCCACGGCCGAATCCGAGAGCGAAAGCTGCTCCTGCACATCACGCTGGGAGGTCCACTTGTCCCAGGAATCCTTCACAATTCCCTGCTGCTGGTTAGCCGCAAGTTCAGCGCCCTCGGGATTGAATTTGAGAATCTTGTCCTTGCCCAGCTTCACGGTCTTGGCGGGCGTCGCCACTTCCACCGAACCGGCAAAGACTTCCACGCGCGCCTGGGCGCCATCGTAGTCCGCGCGGAATTCGCTTTTGCCCATGGGCGTGAGCGTGGTGTTGGCAAGCTTCACACCGTAAACGTCGTGATGTTCCGGCAGGAAATGAAACGTCGCGTAGCCTTTCTCGAAGGTGAAGCGATTGAGCTTATTGCCGTCCTCGTCCATCGCCAGTTGGTCGAAACTCGCCTGCGAGATTTCTCCCAGGCGCATCGTGGAGCCATTCTCAAACTCCACTTCGGCGTAACTGTTGGCGGAAGTGAGCAGCTCAAAGCCTTCCTGAATGGGCGTGTTCACCTGCGCCTTCGCCCATTCCGTCGCCGCCGGGCGCTTCACACCCACAGTGCCGCTTATATAGCTGAGCCGCACGACGCGCACGTGCGACAGATTCTTCTGTGAGAAAACGAATGTCGGAAGGATGAGGATTCCGATGACGATGCGGAAACCATGACGCAAGGCAATATTTTTCATCGTTCGCCCTCCCAGTCTGGATTGAACTTAATTATACGCCAGTTCAGGTCTAGTGGCTGGAGTTTTTGGAGGGCAGTTCTCAGGCCACACCACAATGGTTGTCGGCTCAATCTCCATTGCCTTCGCGCGCGAATCATGGGACTCTTTGGACCCTTGGTGGCCAGTTGAATTGCGCCTCCAACCACAATTGCATGGATGCTGCTGCCCCAACCCGCATTCGCTGGATCCTGGTGGGCTGCGTCTTCTGCATGGGCGCGATCAGTTTCATCGACCGCGTCAACATTTCCATCGCCGGACCGTCGATTGCCCAGGACTTTCATCTTGCCGATGCGCAAATGGGCAGAATCTTCAGCGCATTCTTCATCGGCTATGGACTCTTTCAAATCGCCGGCGGCTGGACCGTCGACCGCCTGGGGCCGCGCCTGACCCTGGCCCTCGGCGCATTCTGGTGGGCGGCCTTCACCGCACTCACCGCGAGTTTTCCCACCGGCATCGCATACGCCGTCCTGGCATTCTGGTCCGTGAGGTTCCTGCTCGGCGTGGGCGAGTCCGTCATGTACCCGAGTTCGAACCGCTGGGTGGCCAACTGGATCCCCACCGCCGAGCGCGGGCTTGCCAACGGCTTGATCTTTGCGGGCGTCGGCGCAGGTTCGACGTTTACACCTCCCATCATTCGCTACGTCCTCGTGCATCTCGGCTGGCGCGCATCGTTTTGGGTTTGCGCATTCCTGGGACTTCTGGCTGGAGTCGCCTGGTACTGGATGGCGCGCGACCACCCCGATCAGCACAGGTGGTGCAACAACGCTGAACGGAAGTGGATCCACGAAGGCATTCCCCATGCTGACCCGCTGCGCGCGCCACGGCTTGCCTGGAGCACCATGCTGGGCAGCAAAGACGTGTGGATTCTCACCCTCAGCTATTTCTGCTACGGCTACACGCCGGCCATCTTCTTCACCTGGTTCTTTACCTACCTGACGCGCATTCGCGGCCTCGACCTGAAAACCGCCAGCTACTACACCATGCTGCCCTTCCTGCTGATGTCGCTGGGTTCGGCCTCAGGCGGCTGGATCGCCGACCGCGTTTGCCACCGGCGTGGCCGCAAGTGGGGGCGCTGCGGGGTCGCGGCCATCGGCATGACGGCTTCGGGAATCTTCATGGCCGCAGGCTCGCACCTGGCAAGCGTCGCGGCCACCAGCATTGTCCTCGCTCTGGGCGCGGGCTCGCTCTACATTGCGCAAAGCTCTTACTTCGCGCTCTCCGCCGATTTCGGAAAGGGCTCGGCGGGCTCGCTTTCAGGCTTTATGAACATGGGAGCGCAAGCTGGCAGCGCCGTCACCGCCATAACCACGGTGGCCATCGCCGCCCACTATGGATGGACGGCGGCATACCTCACCGCCGCCGCGTTCTGCATCGCCGGCGGCGGCCTGTGGCTGCTAATCAATCCGGATTGCGTGCTTGAATCGCGCGGGGAGGAAATGTCGAATGTGAGCGCGCCCAGTTGACGGCTGGTCTCAATGACCTGAGGGGATGCGGGATTCGCCTCATCGAGATCTCGGGGATTGAGTAACTTTCTTGACCTCTTCTGGTTACCCAAAAAGAGTAAAAACAAGTCCCTGGGTCGGTCCCGAAAGATGTGTCCTTCGGGCTCGGTTGCCTAAAGTCGCTTCCCTGCCTTCGCCAAACCGGCGAACCAATATCGTTGCAAGAACATGCCATCGCAAACTGTTGGCGTGCCAGGGGGAAATCCCAGCTCAAGCGCTGTTCCTGTATAACATCATTCTCTACCAGGCGGCGAGATGGAATGGACGATCTGAACAACTCCTGCATAAAGAGAAACGGTTTAGTGTATAGTGGTACAGTTCGGCCGACCCCAATTAGGAATTCCAATCAAAGCGCATCCAGGAGGGCCTATGAGACTACTCTCGTCCCTTCTCCTCGCCGTGGTCATAAGTGGTCTGCACAGCCTGGCCACTGCCCCGGCGGACCAGCCGTTGACGCAGGACGACATTACGCTGCTGCTGCTCGGGAGCACACCCAGCGCCAAGATAATTGATGCGGTTGAGCTGCGGGGCATAGACTTTCAAATGGATGCCGACCTGGCCAAGAAGTTCCGCGACCAGGGCGCCCACGACGATTTGATTGATGCCTTGCAAAAGGCGGCGAATAAGGCCGCGGCGGCAAAGGTAAGCGCGCCCGCCGCTCCAACTGCACCGGCGCCGGCGGCCGCCCCATCGAATGTGGGCGGCGCCAACGCCCAGTCCCGCGAAACAGCGGGCTCGAAGCCGGACGACTTCGAAGCGCATTTCCGCCGCGGCGTCGCGCTCAGCGATAAAGGCGACGTAGACGGCGCCATCGCCGAACTCCGCGAAGCGGTCCGCCTGAAGCCGGACTCCATCCAAGCGCACGAATATCTCTCCCGCGCGCTTGTTCGGAATGGCGACTCCGCCGGAGCCTTCGCTGAGATCCAAGAAACAGGGCGCCTGCGTAGTAGCGGCCTGGACCAAGGCATTGCCCAGGCCCGCGAAGCGCTCCGCCTGAAGCCCAATGACCCTGAAGCGCACTACCGTCTCGGTACGCTGCTATATCAAAAGATCGACTTTGACGGGTCCAACACCGAGTTCCGCGAGGCGGTGCGCCTGAAGCCGGACTTCCCTGAAGCGCACTACCGTCTCGGCGTCGGACTCGAGGGCAAGGGCGACGTGGACGGAGCCATTGCCGAGTACCGCGAAGCGGTGCGCCTGAAGCCGGACTTCCCCGAAGCGCACAACAGTCTCAGCAGCGCGCTGATGCGAAAGGGCAACGTGGACGGAGCCAACGCCGAGGAGCGCGAAGCCTCGCACCTGAAGATCGCCCGGGCCCGCGAAGCAGTGCGCCTGAAGCCAAACGACCCTCAAGCGCACTACACGCTCGGCCTCGCGCTCACCCAGGACAACCACAACGACTGGGACGGAGCTATCGCCGAATTCCGCGAGGCTTTGCGCCTGAATCCGAACTACATCCAGGCGCACTATTCTCTCATCGCGACATACCAGCTTAAGAGCGGGGAGACGCGACGACTGCCCATGTTCACCGAAGCTGTCTCCTTCAGCGCTGACGGGCGCTCGCTGGCGACGACGAGCGGGGCCCTGGGCGCCATGGGGGTCTCCGTCTGGGACGTCCAAGCGGGCCGCGTCCAGCTCAGGCGAAGTATCAGCGTTGTGGGCGTTACCTCGCTGGCTTTTCACCCTAACGGCCGCTGGCTGGCCTCGGTGCAAGGAATTGAAAACCCGGTCAGCCTTTGGGATACCACGACGTTTCCCCACCGGCTGGTGGGACAGCCTATGCGACTTGAAAACACGGTCAAACTTTGGGATACCACGACGGGGAGCGAGCTTCATGCCTTGTATGGGCATAAATCGGGAATCTATGCCGTGGCGTTTATCCGTGACGGGAGAGTGGCGGCCTCGCTGAGCCTGGACGGAATGCTGAAGCTTTGGGACTCCGCTTCGGGGCGTGAGCTGCGCACCATTCAGCTCGGGGGTGACATCTTAAGTGCCAGTTTTAGCCCCAACGGCAGCTTGCTGGCCGCCCGAGGCATCGACCCGGAGGATGCCACCATCAAGCTCTGGGACGTGGCCGAAGGCCGCGAACTGCGTTCCATCCCCGCCGGCATGGGCCGTGCGATGGCGCTCAGTCCCGATGGCACGCTCTTGGCCCAGGCGGACAGGAGCGCAGCCGCCATCAGGATTTTGGAGGTGGCCACGGGACGCGAGCTGCACCGCCTCACGCTGGGGGGAAAGCCCGACGTGGTGGATTCCCTCACCTTCAGCCCGAACGGCCGCTGGCTGGCCTCAGTGCAGGCTCTGATTCCACCCTCCCCTGCTAATCCCGGAGGAACCTCTCCGCACGTCGTGCACCTCTGGGAAGTGGACACTGGCCGCGAAGCCCTCCGTCTCCCCTCCACCGGGGGCGCCGCGTTTGTACAAGGGTCCGGGGCCTCGACGTTTCTTCCCGGCGTGGCGTTCAGCCCCGATGGCCAGTGGCTCGCATCCACGGCGGGGGCGCTCTTTGGAATCGCCGCGCCACGCGAGCTGCCCGGCGGCCGATCCGAGCTTGCGCTTCAAACCGGCAGCGCGAGCACTGTCAACCGACTCGCCTTCCGGAACGATGGCCGCGTGCTGGCTTCGGCAAGCAGCGAGCATGACCTGAGGCTGTGGGACGCGAACACCGGCCAGACAGTCCAAACGCTGGCCGGCGCGTGGAATCCCCCGGGCGGATTCGTGCTCAGCCCTGACGGCCGGCTGCTGGCCACGGAGGACATGGGCAATACCATAACGCTCTGGGACACTGAAACCGCCAAGGAACTGCGCACATTCACGATTCCCTCCATAACCCCGCAGAAGGGAAGCTTTGTGGGGATCATGTCGCTCGCCTTCAGCCCGGATGCCAAAATGCTGGCCGCGGGCTCCTTAGGCAAAGTCGTGATGCTGGAGGCCGGCACGGGCCGAGAACTGCGCACGCTCGTGACCGGCACAATCCCCACCCGGGACGAAATCCCGCTCCCCTATGTGGTGACGACCCTGGCCTTCAGCTCCGATGGGCGCCGCCTGGTTTCCATAGAAGGAAAGGCAATGCAGCTCTGGGACACCACCACGGGCGAGAGGTTGGCTGAACATACGGAAGAACAGCAGGTCCTCCAGATGTTTTCAGGGGTTCTCAGCGCCGATGCTCGCTGGCTGGCCGTGCTGAGATCGAAACCCCCGGACAACAGACTTCAACTGGTGCTTTATGACGCCTCGACCCTGCGAGAAGTCCGAAGCCTCCCCGGCCCCGAGCTTTCCTACCCTGGCGCGTTGGCGTTAAGCCCCGACGGGCGCCTGCTCGCAGGCATACAACTCTCGCCGGATGGCATAAGGGCAGCGTTTTGGGACACCTCAACCGGCCAAGTGGTACGAACGTTTCCGCTTTACCCCGGCGGCCATATTCCCGGCGGCATATTGACTCCGGTATTGGCATTTAGCAAGGACGGGCAGTGGCTGGCCACAGTGCCGCCCGGGGCCGAGACTTCCATTGATCTGTGGGAAGTATCCACGGGGCGCCGCACGCGCACCATCGCCGGCCTGCCGGTTCGCTCGTTTGAATTTCAGCAGCCTCCCGCGGAAGCCCATGGGGATGCGCCGGACCATCAATAGAGCCTGTCGGATATGATGTTTTCCGGAGTGCGCGACCGAGCTGCTGCCCAAGCGGGCTCTAACCCCGGGCTTCGGGATTGGGTGACCTCCCAATACCAGCACGATGCAGACCTTGCGCCGAACAATTCGAGAGTGCATTTCAAGCTCGGCACACTGTTGGAGGTCCGAGGCGCTGCAGGGTCGCGGCCATCGGCATGACGGCTTCGGGAATCTTCATGGCCGCAGGCTCGCACCTGGCAAGCGTCGCGGCCACCAGCATTGTCCTCGCTCTGGGCGCGGGCTCGCTCTACATTGCGCAAAGCTCCTACTTCGCGCTCTCCGCCGATTTCGGAAAGGGTTCGGCAGGCTCGCTATCAGGCTTTATGAACATGGGCGCGCAAGCCGGCAGTGCCGTCACCGCGATCACCACGCAGGCCATCGCCGCGCACTACGGCTGGACGGCGGCATACCTCACCAGCGCCGTATTCTGCGTCGCGGGCGGCGGGTTGTGGCTGTTGATTAATCCGGATTGCGTGCTTGAATCGCGGTGACGTGATGGTCGCACCCGCTTAGACCCAGAGAATCTCCAAAGAAGTTCCAATCAACTTGAAGTCCTGGTCGGAGGTCACCAGCGCGGCCCTTTGATAGTAAGCCAATGCGGCTGCGAGGGCATCCGCATAAGGAAGCTTGTATTGAGCCTTGAAGCGGGCAGCCTGCATCGCAAGGTCCATATCAACCCCCACAACCTCGATCGGGAGTTTGGCAATCTCCCCAATTGTGTGGACGGCCGTTGCTTCGCCCCGCTGACGCCAGACGGAATAATAGACTTCGCCCCAGTTGACAACGCACAGCGGGAGTCGCAGGTTCGCATTCGCCGCCCTGTTCAGAAGATCTTCCACCTTGCCAGCCCCATGACGATTTTCGAAGAAAGTCATTAGCGCGCTGGCGTCCAGAACATGGGATTTCACAGGGTGCGCTCCCGTTTGCGCTCGCGCAGCATCGCGTCAAGTACTGACGTCTTGCCCTTAAGTGAACCCCGAAGCCCATGGATGTATTCGCGAGTCACCGGCTGGACGATCATGCGCCCGCCGTCCTGAACGAAAGCAACGCGAGTCCCCTTCTTGATGGCAAGCTGCCGACGCAGCCGGGCGGGAATGACGAGTTGGCCCTTGGAAGTCACGACTCCTGTTTCCACCTTCATAAAAATCCCCCTTACGATAAATCAAATAGTAAGACAACTTTTCGCTCAACTTACGTCACGGCCACGATCTTATCACATCGCAGGGGAAAGTAGACTAATGGCTTTCCTAAGCCAGCACAACTTCCAGTTCCTTGCCGGGCTCCACAGCCAATTCCGGCTCGAATGCCACGATTCTCCGCTGCGGCTCCTGCTTCAACGTGGCTTCGACGAAGTCTTTGCCTAGGCGAGCGCGGGCGGTTTTGAACGGACTTTTCGAAAGGCCATTGACAGCCAGCGTGGCGATGGTCAAGGCGCCCTCGGTCACCTGCACTTCCACGCGCTGCTGCTGCGGCTTGAGCGTGTGGGTGAAGCTCCCCCAGCCCGAGGGCGCCGACCAGAAGCAGCGGAACGCCTGACGGCGCGTGCGCGGCATCACGCTGAGTTCGCGAAGCGGGGCGGAATAGCGGAAGCCGCTCCAGGCCAGGAAACACGCCCAGCTTGCCAGCGCCCGCGCGTAGTGGAATCCACATTCGGGTTCATTCCAGGGATTGCGCCGCTCGCCGTCGTAGCGCAGGCGGGCCGATGCCACGACGTTCTGCGCCTCCGTCATCATTCCTTCGAAGGCCAACGACGCGGCAAACTGGTATTCGAGGCCCGTCCAGATTTCGCCGAAGTATGGGAAAGGTATTTCCGGGCGTTTGCCGAGCGGATAGGTGGCTACCACCAGCCCGCCTTCGTCGTTCAGAGCGTAGGTACGCTGCAAATCCACATGTTCGCTCAGGTCGGTCAGGTAGTTATACTTGTAAACGGACTTCAGTGTCGCGCGCACGTATGATTCATTCAGCAAGTATCCAAGGCCCGCCACGTGAGCCTGCATCTGCCCGAGCAATTGGTCGGCCAAGCATGCCGTGCCCATCTGGTAGTCGGGATTCTGAGTATTCCCCGCCCCCATCCCCACACGCGTTCCCGCAGCGATCTGATTCTCCGGCCGCCCCTCGACCTTTTGAATGTAATACTCGCCGTTGAACAGATTCTGGTCGATCCACCGGCTGCCGTTTGCAAACAGCCGATGATATTCCGCAGCGGAATCGTCATCGCCCGCGGCGCGCGCCAACTCCTCTCCCGCCCGCAGCGCCCCCAGGTAGTAGATTCCGCAGAGCGGATTCGGCCCGTAGAACTCCACGTCATAGGTATTGTGTTGAACGCCCTCGGCGACGCCATCGCGATTACCGTCCCAGCCATTTTCGACCCAGGCAAACTCCAAGGCGCGCTTGGCGCTGGGCCAAAGGTGCCGCAACCAGTCGGTGTCACCGGAGAGCCGCCATTCGCGATACAGTTTGATCAGGCAGCCCATCTGCCCGTCGGCCGCGGCGCGCGGCCAGATCTGTTTACCGTCGGGCAAATACGACCGGAAGCCCATCAGGCCATTGGCCTCCGTATTGCGCAGAAATTCCGACTCGCGCAGCGAGTGCGCCAGCGAAGGGAAAAGCTGCGCCGTGGCGTGCTCGTAATTCCAAACATGCGTGCAACTGCCGTGGCAGCATCCGGAATGGTCGTTGCAACCTTCGAAACCGTGGAATTCACCATCCGCGGTGCGGAAGCAGGTGTTGGTGCGCAGGGTTGAAAGTGTGCTGGTGGCCGCATCCAGCACGGCCGGGGGAAGAGTCGAGGATTCGATGGCTTCGGCGAAGGCGCGAGTGCGCGCTTCAAGCTGCGGAAGCTGATCGGCCGCTTTCCGGCTGACGTCCCACGCGTCGGAGAATCGTTCCGTGTAGGCATTGCCGACTTGGTGGACTTGGGCACGCCCTCGGGCGCCGCCCAGCCGCAGCGCTCCGGCGTGCGATTGGGGAAATGCCAGGCGAGGAGGAACGTGAAGGTCGCCGTGCCACGCGCGGGAACGGTTTGCGTCACCGCCACGGAACCCACGGGCAGCGCGGCGGGCGATGCGGAGTCGAGCGCACCGTCATCCGTGAAATCATCCCAGAAGGTCAGCACGCCATTCCACCACTCCGCACGCTTCCAACCGCGCAGGTAGCTGACGCTGCCCTCCGGCGCGCCTACTGCACACAGAGCGAATGTGCCTTTCAAAGCGTCGTCGACGGCGAGAAACGGATTGTCCATGTAGAGACCGCTCAAACCGGGTATCTGGCGGAACGCTGCCTGCCGCCCCTCTTTCCCCACGGGATTTTCAACGCTCCAGGCAACTCCCACCTTCGCCGGCACCTGATTGGGATTGCGAATGGTGTATCGCAGAATCGCCATCGGCCAACCCGAGGCGTCCACGTCCAAAGGCACCAGTGGATTGAACGCCTCAAGCCGCACATCCAGCGGAAATCTCGGGTCAGTGAAAGCAATGCGCGCGAACGGGTAAGCGCCCGTAAAGGTGGCCTCCGCAAAACGCGGAAGACCGGGCACATTCTCGGAACCGAGCCCGCTTTCGTTCCTCTCATAGGGCGGCAGGAGCCGTGATTCAAGCACGCGCGCTGTAGGCTTGCCGTTTCCCACTTTGGCCCAAACAGCCGGGAATGCGTAGCTGAGTTCATTGCCCTTGTCGGGCCGATTGAAGATCTCCCAATCGCGCAATTGCCCGCGCCCACCTAGTGAGACGGTCCCTGTACCGATCCCACCAAGCGGGAAGGCGATCTCCTTCAGGTTGCGGCCGGTGAAGTTTCGGGGATATTCAACACGGGCGCCCGGTGCAGCCGAGGATGGTGCGGTTGCAGACTGCTTTCCGCCTTCCGCCGCAGCTTCCCCTGCAAATGAGGGCTTGCCTAGCGAAGCTCCTAACGCTCCGCCTGCGGCCACTCCCTTCAGGAAATCCCGTCGTGCATATTTTTTCCGGCGTTTCTCGGCCATATTTTCCCTTCCTTAGCGTGAAACCTCTGCGGCGTTCGTCACGCCCTCAGCCGCGCCATAACTTCAGGACCTAAAGGCCCCCATTGATCGCAATATCCGCATCGGGGGGGCTGAAGCCCCGCCCTTCCGGTTGTCGGTAAATTGCGCTCTTGAATGCTGCCACGCACTAGAAACCGCACCATTCCCGAATTTTTCCTGTCACTGCAAAGGCAAAATCCGCTCTGCTGTGTTCATGTAGAATGGCTTTGTGGGGCATCTTTGCGAAATTCAATGTGCGATTGCCTGCGGAATTTCACGGACCCCCCGCGGCAGGGCCAGTATGTCCACGATGGTTTCAAAATTCAAGCGAACAGCCCTGGCGGCTTCACTGCTCGCATTGCTCATTGCCGCAAACGGTCTTGGTCAAGAAGGTGGGCCTGTAGCAGTTGATGGCGCCGTGAGGGACTCCACGGGCGCTCCGATTGCGGGCGCGGAGGTCACGCTTAGCAAACCGCCCTTTCACACCAGTCAAATTACCGACCACGACGGGCGGTTTCATTTCGGCGCTGTGCCCATTGAACGGGGCACGCTTCGGGTACAGAGTGCCGGCTTCTCGCCTTTCGAACAACCATGGAACGCCCGCGCGCAGGGCACTCAGCCGGTCGAAATCACGCTCGCACCCCTCGGGGTCACCGAGCGCATGACGGTCACCGCCACACGGACGCCGCAGAGAGTGAACGAGACGGCCGCGAGCGTGGCGGTATTAAGTAATGAAGACCTTCAGTCCAGCGGCGGCGTGACGCTCGATGACGCGCTCGGCCAGGTTCCCGGCTTCATGATCTATCGCCGCAACGGCAGCCTGACGGCCAATCCCACTTCGCTGGGAGTCTCATTGCGCGGCGTGGGAACCAGCGGAGCCAGCCGCGCGCTGGTGATTTCCGACGGCATACCGCTCGGCGATCCGTTTGGCGGCTGGGTCTACTGGGACCGCATTCCGCCCACCTCGATTGAGTCGGTGGAGATAGTGGAAGGCGGAGTCTCCGACCTCTACGGCGGCGACGCGCTGGGCGGCGTTATCAACGTTATCCCGCGGCGGCCGCTCGATTCTTCTCTGAGCTTTCAAACCTTTTACGGCAACGAAGAGAGTCCGGAAGCGTCGTTTACCGCCAGTCTGCGCGCGCGGCAGTGGGTGGCGCTCACTTCAACTGAGGGGTTTTTTACAAACGGATACGTCGACGTCCTGCCGCCGCTGGAAGGAACCATCGACACACCCGTCGCTTCCGAGCACGGAACCGCACAGTTCAAGATCGAGCGACTGGTTGGCAATCAGGCGCGTTTGTTCGCGAGCGGATCGATGTTCGAAGACTCGCGCAAGAATGGCACTCCGGATCAAAACAATGACACCCGCCTGCGCCAACTCGCCATAGGCGCGAACTGGCAGTCTGCTAAGGCGGGCGCGTTCAACTTTCGCGCCTACGGCGGCCCCGAGGATTACGACCAGTCGTTTTCCTCCATCGCCTCGAACCAGGACAGCGAAACGCTGACCGACATCCAGCGCGTACCATCGATCCAAACCGGACTCGGGGCGCAGTGGACCCGCACGGCCGGAAATAACCAGACGCTCGCCGCGGGATTCGACGGCCAGCAGGTGCGCGGCGCGAGCGATGAGCTGATGTATTCCGCCGGCAGCGTTTCCACCGCGGTGGGAGCGGGCGGCCGCCAGCGAATCTGGGGAATCTACGGCGAAGACATTGTGCGCATCGGCACGCGAGTGCTGATCACCGGCGGAGTGCGCGTGGACGACTGGCGGAATTACGACGCGCTTTCGGTTACAAGTCCGCTTTCGACTGCCGGTCCCTTGCAGGTTGTCGACTACACCCCGCGCAGCGAGCAGGCGCTGAGCCCGCGCCTTTCCGCGCTCTATCGCGCCCGAAATAATTTTGTTTTGCGCGCCTCGATGTATCGCGCCTTTCGCCCCCCGACCTTGAACGAGCTTTACCGGAATTTCCGCCAGGGCAATACCTTGACGCTCGCCAACAGCAGTCTGACCGCCGAGCAACTGACTGGCGCGGAAGCCGGAGCAAGCTACAGCGCGTGGGAGGAACGGCTCAGCCTGCGCGGAACTTTTTTCTGGAGCGACGTGAGCGATCCCATTGCCAACGTGACGCTCTCCACGACCTCCAGCCTGACCACGCAGCAGAGGCAGAACCTGGGTGAAACGCGCTCGCGCGGCGTGGAACTGGAGGCGGTCGGTCGCGTTAGCAATGACCTCACCTTCACCGGCGGCCTGCAATACGTTGCCGCCACCGTCACCAGCTTCCCCGCCGATCCGCAACTTGTGGGACTATTGGTGCCGGAAGTTCCACGGCACGATGTGACGCTCCAGGCTCGCTACACGCGCCCGCATCGGCTGACCGCGTCGCTCGACGCGCGCTATGTGGGCTCCACGTTTGACAACAGTCCCAACACCCTGTTGCTGAATCACTATTTTATGCTTGACGCGCAGGCCTCGCGCCCGCTCGGACACAGCATGGAGATTTTTGTGGCAGGAGAAAACCTGCTCGATGAACGCTACGACGTAGCTCGCTCGCCATTTCTGACCAACGGCCCGCCATTTTTGTATCGTGCGGGGTTCCGGGTGACCCTGCGCTAGCCGTGGCACGGCCGTCCTGACCGTGGGCATGGGGTAGAAACCAATGCCACAGCCGGCGAGACGACTGCGCCACGATCGACCCATTGCATTTGAAATTCTTCTCCTGCCCGTCGTATGATGCCCGTTCGTTTTCTGAGGAGGATTTTTGCGCATGCCCCGTGGGATCGACCGCCGGAGATTCTTGAAGCACGGTGCTTCAACCTTGCTCGCCGCCTCGGCGTGGCCCTCGGCAATCTCCCCCGCTGCGCCGGACATCGATCCGGCGCGTGAATGGCGTGTCTTTCACGGCAATTCCGCGGCGTGGCATTATTCTCCCCTCGACCGGATTAATCGCGACAACGTAAATCAGCTTCAGGTGGCTTGGACGCATCACACCGGCGACGGCCGCCGCAAACCCGCCACCACTATCGAGTGCAATCCGCTGGTGGTGAACGGTGTGATGTACATCACCACCGCGCAGCTAAAACTCTGCGCGCTGGAGGCGGCAACGGGAAAGCTGCTGTGGCGCTTCGATCCTTTTGCGGGAATGCCACAGGACAAGCCGCGCGG
>JASHTY010000053.1 GCA_030040315.1 Terriglobia bacterium
CGACCGAAAACCGGATGCCGGCAACTAACAACCGTTTTTACGTCGCCACCAGCGTTTGGATTTTCTTCCGAACCGCCTCCGCCTGGCGCGAGCTGGGCGTGGCGATGAAAATGGTATCGTCGCCGGCCACCGTTCCGACAATTTCGTCCCAGGGCTCGGCGTCGAGCGCCACCGCCACCGAGTGCGCATTGCCGGGCCGCGTCTTCAGGATCACCAGGTTCGCAGCCTGCCCTGTACCCGTCAGAAATTCCTTGAGCACGATCGCCAGAGTCGGCTGGGCGGGCGCGAGTGGTTCTTCTGCAGCCTCCGGCAGGCGATATCCGGTGCGCGTCTTGACGAGTCCCAGCTCCTCGATATCGCGTGACACCGTCGCCTGCGTCACGCGAATGCCCCGGCGCGCCAGCTTGAGGCGAAGGTCCTCCTGCGTTTCCACCTCTTCGGCGCGCAGAAGGTCCACGATCTGCGTTCTTCGATAAACCTTGTCCATGCAAATTTATGCAGACAGCGCATAAATATACCACGCTCAGGGATGCGTCGCAAGCGGAACGAAGGCGGGCCGGATTCTCCGGCCCGCGTCGCAAATGCGGATGGAAATTCGGTTACTGCGGCATTCCGGGGATGTTGAGTTTTTGCGGTTCGCCGGTGATGTGGGTCGTTTCGTTGCTCAGAACCTTTTTCAGGACCATGCTGGCGTCAGGGCCGGTCATCTTGGCCACGGCATAGGGAGTAACCTGCGAGGTGATCCACAGGTCCGTCGTGCCGCGCGCATCCTGCTTGCGATAGTGCTGGCAGGTAAAGGTGCCGGCAGGAACGGTCACGCTCTCCTCACCGACCAGTTCACCCGCGCCGGTGGGGCCATTTTCGCCCTTGGCGGTTACGGGCGGCGGTTGGTGCTGCTGCATCATACTCATCATCATGGTGGGCATTTCCATGGGGGGTTGCCCCGGCCGCTGCATGATCATGCGCTTGACGCCCACTTCCGGCCCCGAGGTCACGGTGAGCATCTTCATCACCATTTCACCGCCCAGATCCTGGTTCACCACGCGTATTTCCTGCCAATAAGCCGGTGTGCCCTGATAGTCTTCCTTCCCAAGAATGACCACGGACATATCCATGTCCTTGCCTTTTGTGGTTAAAACATATTCCGCGCCCGATCCGGCGGTCGGGTTTTGTAAGCCGAAGGAGGGCATGCTGCCGAGGGGATTCATGCCTCCCATCCCGCCCGGACGTTGAGCCCACAATCCGGTAACTGCCATCAGCCCAACGACTAACGCTATTGCGACTTTATTGAGAAGCCTCATCGACGCATCCCTCCAAATTTTGATTGGCCGCAGCACAGTCCGGCTACAAACGAAAGCCGGAAGATCACAAGAATCTTCGCGAATCACCAAAAACCTTTCACCTTCCGTGGATGTTCGAGAATTATATTGCTGAAGGCGAGTATAGCAGAAAACTTGCAGACAGGGTGAAGAGCCATCAGATTCGGTAGTGGCCCCGGCTTTTAGGCCGGCACGTACCGAGCTGAAGCTCGGCACTGCATTCAAATCAGGAAAGCAGGTGAGATTCCGAAGATTTGGAAATGGAAGGCGCCGCGATCCGCCGGACTTACTCGCCATGCCCGCCGTACGCCATGAATCGCTCTTTCTTGAACTCTTCCCACTTCGCAGGCTGATATTGGTCCTTGGGGATAAAGACCTTGTGGAGGAAGGCGATTCCAAGCTGCGCCTCGTCGATTTCCGCGTCCTTCTGCGGAAGAAAATCGAAGACACTTTTGTTCGATCCGTAGTAAGCGCAGAGCCAAACGCCCTGGGGATTTTCCACGGCGTACAGCGCGCAGGCCAGTGGCAATGGCCGCGTGGCATCCACGGATACCTTGACGACGGTATCGATGATCTTACCCGCGACGTGCATCGTGGAGGCGGTTGCGGGAGCTGGTGTTGCAGTCATGCCTTATCTCCTGCTCACCCCGTGAAACCGGCGTGAGCAGAATGCTCATCCCTTCGCGCAGAAACATACAACGGCGCCCGGAGGGCCGTCAATTGAATTTAGGCTTGAGTGATGCGGCTTGAATTCGTAGCGGCGTAAAGCCGCCCCTACCTAGAGCCGCGCCACGATTCCGTGTCTCGCTCACTTGCTGGCGATCACGGAAGTCTTCAATTCAATCACCTGCATCTGGCCATCGGTTTTCCAGGTGCCGCCGGTTGCCGTCAGGCCGGTGGAAAGAGGATTGGGCCGCGTCACCAGTTGTTCTGCGGCCACGGCGCCCCCGACCATCAAGTCGGCCCCCACCTTGGCGCGCTCCGCGTCCAGATCGGGATCGATGGCATGCGAAATCTCGTGGTGAACCACGCTCTCATCAATGCCGATATCGTGGGTCGTGGCGCCCAGCCAGATTTCGCGGCCGTCGGCGGTGGTGGCGGTGGTCCGCCAAAGGCGCAGGTGGTGGCGCTTCCGGAAGGTGTTGAGCATTTTCTCAAAGGCCAGATCCTCGACGCGGTCGAAAAGATAGAGTTGCGAAACCGGAGCCTCGCCATAGCCGCCGTCGTCAGCCAGTGCGCGCACTGTTCCGTAGGCGGACCCGACGCGCAGTTTCTTGGCCGGGCTCCAGCCCGCCTGTTTAAAAGCGCCGCTAATCTGATCGGCATCTCCAATGATAATCAAATTGAGTGGGTCGCCGGGTTTCTTGGTTTTGCTTTCCGCGCGATTGGGGGCATCGGCCAGCATTTTCTGCACGGCGTCGTCCAGCGCCGGTGAGATTTGCATGGCCGCAGCCGGTGGTGATGTGGAGTCAATGACCAGAGGCTGGTCGAGCGACAGGATCATGTCGGTGCCCGCCGCATAATCGATGGACGTATCGATCTTGCCGGCGGTTTTATCGGTCACCTTCTCCATATCGCCGCCCACCGCGCCCATTTTATCCAGCATGCCATCCATGCGTCCCACCAATGCGTCTTTTTCCAGAATGCCTTGAATTGTTCCGTCCTGAAGAACTGTTTCGCGCGCATTCTCCACTTCCACCAGACGGCCGGTGAAATCGATGGACGCGTGCGTGGGTATGGCCAAACTGCCGAAGCGAATCAGCATTCGCGCGTGATCGGAGGGATCGGACGCGGGAATCAGCTTTACGATTATCCCGTCCACTTCCGCGCCGATCGGGACTAGAACTCCCTGTTCGCACACAGCCTGGCGAACGATGCGTGCGGTTACCGCTTGATTCAGGTGCGAAGTTTTGGTGCTGACCTCAGCGTCCAATCGAACGTAGAGCCGCGAGCCGGTGCTCAGCGTACCGGCAGGACTTGCTTGTGAATATCCACTCCCCGCCAAACCGCAGGTTAGCGCCAAAGCGGCGAAGCCGATCCTCAGGGCACTTGGAATGCCCATGGTTTCGTTTCTCACATTCCACCTCGAAATGCGATTCCTGTCAGGTAAGACCCCAACCGCGATTCACATCCGTTGAAGCGATTAATACACTCGAACGGGGGTGCAAAGCAAGCCGGAACTTGGTGACAGGTCCCGGCGTCCGTGCTCCGCGCAACCCTGTCGTAGCGCCGACCTGTAATCATCCTCCGGCAAAGCCGGAGGCTTTTGCGATGGGTGACCCCTCAAAGGGGCCTGGCCACCACCGCCGAAAAGACCCCTCACCCGATCACCCCTTCGCCCCTCTTCCCTCTCCTCGGGGAGAGGGAAGAGGGGGAGGGGAGTTGGGGTGAGGGGTCCGTTCGAAACGATAAATTCCCACCGCTTGCTGACTCCCGGAATTGTCAAACTCCGGTTGCCACCCCGGCAGAGCCGTGGCATCTCCCCACCAGGTTAGAGGAATGACTCACATGACTCGCCCAGGCTGGCCAGCGAGGCTGTGGAGTG
>JASHTY010000430.1 GCA_030040315.1 Terriglobia bacterium
GGGAGCGGAAGAGTTAAGTTGGGGTTAAATGGACTGCCGTTGCTGACGGTTTGGCGGCCTGAGCAACGACGATCCCGGAGGAAACACGTGAAGCTTTGCAGCCTCCCGTTTTTCATTTAACCCCAACTGATTTTAGGGGCGCTTCGGGGGGAAATGCAAGCAAAAGATTTTTTTGCACCTATAAGCGTTTCATTCGATTCGGAAAACAAAATCGCCAGAATCTTCACGCACGGCAGCCCGTTGTTCTGAGGAGGACGGACATGAAACTGACAAGAACATTGAGTGTGACGGTTTTTGCGATTGCCTGCTTTATGGCGGCCAGCTCCGCAGCCATCGCCAGGGATTTCAAGAGCGTGGTTCTTAACTACAACGCCTCCGTGGCCGGAACCCAGCTTGCGAGCGGCAAGTACAACGTGAAGTGGGAAACTCACAGTCCCGAAGCAACTGTGTCATTCCTGCAGGGAAACACGGTTATCGCCACCGCTGAAGGAAAAGTGGTGGACCGCGGGACCAAATACGCATCCGACAGCGTCATGTACGATGAAACGGCAAATGGCACGCGGGTGATTCGGGAAATTCGCTTCAAGGGTTCAAGCGAAGTTATCGAATTCAACTAACGATCATCGTGGCGCAACCGCAGGGGTGGTAAAGAATCGACCGCCCTGCGGTTGTACACATCTTCTCGATCCGATGCGGGCGCCATGCTTACACATTCCCCCGACATTTCGAGCGGATTTCAGTCGATTGCAAGTGGGGCATTTGTCCGGTTTCGCACAACCCATTCCCAAAAGCGGACAGTGGGGATTTTGCGTAAAGGTCGAGGTTTGGCCATAACGCGCAACGGATAAGCACTTATGGGATTGCGTGATTGGCATCGGACTTGCGTATAAGAACCTGGGTGCAAGACAAGAATTGAAGGGATGCGAAAAATGTTAACGTTTTGCGCGTTCCGGCGTCATAAGTATTGGAAGTGGTGAGATTGGGGTTAAATGGACTGCCGTTGCCGACGGTTTGGCGGCCTGAGCAGCGACGGTCCCGGAGAAAACACGTGAAGCGTTTCGACTTCCCGTCTTTTCATTTAACCCCAACCGATTTTAGGGGCGCTTGCGGAAGAATTGCAAGTGAAACTTCCTCAATCCCGCGGGCGCTCCACCCGATTCCGCAGCCAAAATCGCCAGAATCATTTACCCCGTCAACCTTGAATAATAGGAGGATGGATATGGAACTGAAAAGGATATTGCAATCTGCGATCGTTGCGCTGGCCATCACGGCTGCTGTCGGTGCTCAGGCGAAATCGAAGGATCTCAAGAATATGGTCCTCCGTTTTAACGCCACGGTGGCTGGAACTCATCTCTCGAGCGGAAGCTACAACGTGCAGTGGCAGACCCACAGTCCCGAGGCAACAGTTTCGTTTCTTCAGGATGGAAAAGTCGCGGGAACGGCGGAAGGAAAACTCGTGGACCGCGGATACAAATACGCTTCTGACGAGGTCATGTACGACGAGCTGCCCGGTGGCGAGCGTGTCATCCGGGAAATCCGCTTCAAGGGATCGAGCGAAGTGCTGGAGTTCAACTGACCGAATCGAACGGCAGGCGGAGGGAATTTCCGGCCCTTCACCATCGATTGAGATTGCCCACCCGGAAGGGCATGCTCCGGCAAGGGAAGTTGACGAGCATGCTTTTCCGGTGGGCAGTCGCGGACCCCGCACGGTAAAATGCCCTTGCATGGTACCGATTCCTCTTACCGATCACATCCGGCGCCGCACCTTCTGGGCATTTACGTTGCTTTTGATTGTCGTGAACACATGGGCATTTTTCCTGGAACTTTCTCTCAGACAGGACCTGAACCGATTCATCATGCATTACGGTTTGGTTCCGGCCCGCTACTCCCCCGCCGCTTTTGTCAGCTTGCCCCTGAGCAGGACCGTGCTCCCGCTCTTTCTGTCCATGTTTCTGCACGGCGGTTGGCTGCACCTGCTTGGCAACATGCTTTTTCTCTTTGTCTTCGGGCGCAGCATTGAAGACCGCTTCGGCCACTTCCCTTATCTGATGCTTTACCTGATCTCCGGCTTGGTCGCTGCCATAGCACAGATAATTGTCAACCCGAATTCCCACGTTCCAACCATCGGCGCAAGCGGGGCGATTGCCGGCGTGTTGGGGGCCTATTTTGTGTGCTACCCCGGGGCGCGCATCACCACGCTGATTCCGCTCTTCATTTTCTTCTGGACCGTGCAGGTGCCCGCCATCCTGCTTCTCGGGTACTGGTTCCTGATTCAGTTTGTGGCAGGAATGCAGATGCTCTCGATCCAGACCGCCGCAAGCGGGGGCGTGGCATGGTGGGCGCACGTGGGAGGGTTCGCTTCGGGTGCGTTAATGGCGCTGATTTTGCGGCCGCAGCGGCGCGGCGCCATGATTGAGACCGCTTACTGAATCACTTACAGTCGATCACAAATCCATTCCCCAACCTCACGAGTTCCAAATGTTCCGCCGAAGTCAGGTGTCATCACGCTCGCGTGCACCGCATCGGCGGCAACCTTTTCAACACGTGCGCCTTCATCGCGGTAACCCAGATACTCCAACATCATCCCCGTGGTAAGAATTGCCGCCATGGGATTCGCCACATTTTTACCTGCAATGCCCGGCGCAGATCCATGGACGGGTTCAAACATGGAGATGTAACCGGGGTTCAGGTTCGCTGAGGGTGCTGCGCCCAGACCGCCTAAAAGTCCCGCCGCCAAGTCGCTCAAAAGATCGCCAAAGAGATTGCACGTCACAATCACTTCAAATTGCGACGGGTTCCTGACGATTTCCATGGCCAGCGTATCCGCATAAAGATGCTGCGCTTCGATTTGAGGGAATCGCTTTCGCACATCGGCGAAGGTTCGCTGCCACAGGCCATGACCGTACGGCATGGCATTGGACTTGTCGCTCATGCACATTTTTCTTCTGCCGCGGCTCACTGCATATTCAAATGCGTAGACCAGAATGCGTTCCACGCCCTTGCGCGTGTTCACGTCTTCCTGAACGGCAACTTCATCCGGCGTGCCGCGCTTGAAATTTCCGCCGACACCCGCGTATGCGCCTTCGGTATTCTCACGGAATACGACAAAATCAACCTCCTTTTCGGTCACCGACTTCAATGGGCACAATTTTGCATCGAGTAATTTAACCGGACGCAGGTTCACGTAAAGATCCAATCCAAAGCGAATCCCCAATAAAATATCCAGGGCGTGCTGGTTTGAGGGGATGCGCGGGTCGCCCAACGCTCCGATTAATATCGCGTCAAAATCGCGCCGCAGCATTTCGATTGCGTCGGCAGGGAGCGTCACTCTCTCGCGCAGATACTTTTCTGCGCCCCAGTCGAACGCAGTCCAGGTGAGCGGTAGCTGACGCGACCTGACAACGCTCGTCAGCACCTGCTCCGCGACCCGGATTACTTCCGGCCCAATCCCATCACCGGGAATCAGCGCAATTCTCTTGGTCACGTCAACCACCGGGCTTGAGTCCGACAACATTCGCGACGGAAGATGAACGGCCATCATCCTCGCCGCTTTCGCGTTCCGTCAGGTAAACGCCCGCCAGGATCAGGCTTCCGCCGGCCACCACTTTGGAGCCTATCTGTTCTGAAAGAATCCAAACTCCCAATGCACTTGCGATGATCGGTTGCAAATAATTAAAGGCCGCGGCGCGCGATGCCGCGAGACCCGTCAGCACATAAGCAAAGAGAAGGTAGGGAAGCACGGAGCCGAATACGATGAGGAACACCAACCCCCACCACGATTCCAGACTGAGTCCGCTCCAATGGGTAACCACGACGGGGCGGGCACAAAATGGGAGCATCATGATGGCCCCCATGGCAAAAATGATGGTATTCAAAGTGAGCGTGTCGAACTGATCCGTCACTTCCTTCAGCAGGACGATGTACACGGCGAACACGATCGTGCTAACCAACAGGATCAAGTCGCCTGACAAATGACTGCCACTTCCCTGCCCCCCTTTGTCCGCTGTAAGAATTCCGACGCCTGCGAACGCGATGACCATGCCTGCAATTTTCCAGGGGGTGAGCGCCTCCTGGCGCATCATGACCGCGATGGCCAGAACCATCACTGGCCCCAAGGCCACGATCAGGCCCGTGTGGGCGACGGTGCTGCGCGCCATTCCGCCGATAAAAGTAAGCTGATTCGCTGCAATGCCGTTGGCCGCAATTGCCGCCAGCAGGAGCCACATATGGGTTGAGAGGTGAAGGCCTCGCAGCCGGCCTGTAGCCAGTGCACCGATCAGGAAAAGGATTGCTGAGCCCAGAACGCGTAATTGTGCGAGCGCCAGGGCGCTGAATCCTGTCAAGGCCTGCTTGCCCGCAATGATGTTGCTGGCCCAGCAGACCACCACCAGCAGCATCAGCAGGTGCATGCGAGCGTGGCTGCTGCGGGTGGAAGGATTTGCCGGAGCAATCGGCAGCGGGCTATTCAAACGACTCCTTCCGGACCGTCAACTTTTCGATCCGAGGGACCTTTGGCGAAAAGCCCAAGCCGGCCGCCTTGGGAACTTGAATTGTCCCCTGCGCGCTTACCGTAACCTCAGGTTCGATGATGTCTTCACTCCAATAGCGCTTGCTGGCGGAAACATCACCCGGCAGGGTAAATCCCGGCAACGCCGACATGGCAATATTGTGCGCCCGGCCTATGCCGGACTCCAGCATGCCGCCGCACCACACGGGAATGCGGCGGGCGCGGCACACGTCGTGAACGGCGCACGCCCCGGTAAATCCTCCCACTCGGCCGAGCTTGATGTTGATGATTTTGCAAGCACCGATGTCAATCGCCTTACGCGCGTCGTCCGTGGTATGAATCGACTCATCCAGGCAGACAGGTGTTGTGATTTCACGCTGCAGCTTGGCGTGATCCAGAAGATCGTCCCATCCCAGCGGCTGCTCCACCATCATCAGGTTGAAGCGGTCAAATTCCTTCAGATGTTCGATATCCGCCAGCGAGTATGCGCTGTTCGCATCAGCCATCAACAATATTTGGGGAAACTTCGTCCGGATGGCGTCCAGTGGGTTAATATCCCATCCCGGCTTCACCTTCACTTTAATTCGTTGATAGCCCGCCGCCACTTCGCGCGCCACGCTCTCCAGCAATTCGGGAATTGATGGCTTGATTCCTATCGACACGCCACAGGGAATTTCTTGAAGGTTTCCGCCAATCAGTTTCGCCAGAGGCAGGTTTTTCTGCTGCGCGGCGATATCCCAAAGTGCATTCTCGAGCGCCGCTTTCGCCATGTAGTGTCCCCGGACCGGGCGGAATACACGGACAACGTCGCCAGGGGACGACCATTCCTTACCCAATGTCCAGGGAATCAAAAAGTCGCGCAGGATGTGCCACGCCGTCTCCGGCGTCTCGTAATTGTAGAACGGGGACTCACCGGCTGTGACCTCACCCCAACCGGTAAAGCCCTCTGCGTCAGCCCGAACAAGAACGATTCGGCGCGTGGTCGTCCGCCCAAAGCTCGTTTCAAACGGGCTCAGGAGCGGCATTTCTATTTGTCGAAGTTCAATGCGATTAACTTTCATTTTTTTCGGCGGTCTTGACGTCATTCCAGGCCGCGTGCATCTCCTCCATGGTGGATTCCTTCAACTGCTTGCCGCGCCTCAGGATTTCCTGCTCCATCGCCTGAAAGCGCCGCTTGAATTTCAGATTTGCGCGCCGCAGACAATTCTCCGAATCGAAGTGGAAGAAACGCGCAAGATTGGCTGCGGCGAAGAGCAGGTCGCCGATTTCTTCTTCCAGCCGGGATGCGCTCTCCGTTTCACCAGCTTGATTGCCCGCTTGAGCGGACAATTCTTGCCGGAGCTCCTGCACCTCTTCCTCAACCTTATCGAGCAAGTCATCAACCTTCGTCCAATCGAAACCAGCCTCGGCCGCTCGAGTTCCCAACTCGTGCGCGACCAGGGTGGAGGGTAAGGACGGAAGAATCCCATCGAGAAGCGATTCTGTTGAGGGCTTCCCTGCCGCGCTGCGCTCCTGCTTCTTGGCGGCCTGCCAGGATTGGAAGGCCTCACCCGGGTTGTTCGCACGGACTTCCCCAAAGACGTGAGGGTGCCGCCGAACCAGCTTGGCGTGCACACGCTCGATCACGCCGTCAATGGCGAAGCGCCCTTCCTCCTCCGCGACGCGCGAATAGAACACCACCAGAAACAGCAAATCCCCGAGTTCCTCTTCCAGGCCATCAAAGTCCCGCGCCGCGGCGGCATCCACAACTTCGTAGGCCTCTTCCAGCAGGAGGCCTTTCAGGGTGTCATAATTCTGAACTCGATCCCATGGACATCCCTGCGGACCTCGCAGGTGCGCGGTGAGGTCAATCAATTTGCGAAGATTTTCGTGAGCCAGGACGGTTCTCGATTCTCCCGCCGTTGATCGAAGGCGGCAAACAAGGGTGGTCCAGTAATTTATCAAGGTGCTGACGAAATCCGCAAGGGGGCGGGCTTGTTGGTTCGAAGGATTGTTGCTAAACTTGAGCATTGTGGAATGTGTCCGATTCGGGCCAATTCGGGCTTATTCGCGGAACTTCACGGCTCAACATCTGAGCACCGGCGTTAGCCGGAAATCACTTTGAGTCGAAGTGAGTTTCCACGATGGTCAGGCCGCGCTCGCCCGGCACGCGAGGAATGAAATGGCGGATGAGAAGCAGGAACCCTCAGGGTTCAAAGTGGTGGATCGACGAGCATTCACGGTGGAAGGATCACCGCGCGAGGAAAACCCACCGGAAGTGAAACCTGATGCGAGAAGGCCGGACGCAATGAGGGCCGACGCGCCGCCATCCGAACGTGAATTGCAACAGGATGCGAGCGAGCCTGGCGATGCAGACCTGCTGAATGAACCTTCCGGGTTTGAAACGCTAGTGTCCTACCTTAGCACGACCACCATGTTTCAGCTTGGTTTGATCCCGGGGCCGGGAGGCGAGCGCATTCCGCCCGACATGCCGAATGCGCAGCGCTCCATCGACCTGCTCGAAGTGTTGCAGGACAAAACCCGTGGAAACCTGACGACAAAGGAATCCCGCCTTCTTGAGGAAGTTCTCTACGAACTGCGGATGACGTTTGTGGAGCTACAGAAGCGGCAGGCGCGCAAAGGACGATGAAGCTCCATTTTCTGGGCACAGGAACTTCCACAGGAGTCCCCATCCTCGCCTGCCCGTGTGAGGTTTGCACGTCACCCGACCTGCGCGATAAGCGCACCCGCACTTCCGTCCTGCTTGAATATAACGGGCGGATGGTGGTGATCGATACCACGCCCGACTTCCGAATTCAGGCGCTGCGTGAGGGATTGACGCGCCTGGATGCGGTGGCCTTTACGCACGCGCACGCCGATCACATTCTCGGCCTGGACGACACTCGCGTTTTTTATTTTCGCCAGCAGACACCGATTCCCATTTATGCCGAATCGCACTGCATGGACACGATTCGCTCCACCTTCGCATACATCTTTAATGGCAATTACGAATACGGGGGCGTGGGGCGCCTCGATCCTCACATCATCAATGGCCCATTTGACCTCTGGGGCCTGAAAATGATCCCCATACCGTTGCTGCACGGAAAATTGCCGATTCTGGGATTCCGTTTTCACGACACCGCCTACATGACCGACGTCAGCGAAATTCCTGAATCGAGCGCTCCTCTGCTCGAGGGGCTGGACACGCTGATCCTGGATGCCCTCCGCATTAAACCTCATCCCACGCACTTCACGCTCGCGCAGGCCTTACAGATCGTTGAACGATTGCGGCCGCGACGCGCCTTCTTCACCCACATTGCGCACGATCTCGGGCACGAATCCACAAACTCCGCCCTGCCCGAGCAGGTCCAATTGGCTTATGATGGAATGGAACTGGAATTTTGAGAGGGCTGCAGGGTCCACAATCAGCTCGAGCCTGATTTATGCGCATCATCCGTCAACTTCGCGAGCTTGGCGTTCCCAGCGTGCCGAACGTCGTAACGATCGGGAATTTTGACGGCGTTCACCTTGCGCACCAACGTCTGCTCCATCGCGTGGTGGAGGTCGCCCGCCCCCTCGGCGCACTTGCGACCGCCATCACGTTTGAACCGCATCCCATCAAGATTCTTGCACCCGAGCACGCTCCCAAAGTTCTGACTCCGCTCCCACGGAAAATCGAGTTGCTGGCCGCCACAGGAATCGATCTGCTGGTGGTCCTGCCTTTCACTCGCGAACTCGCCCACCAATCGCCGTTGGAATTCGTGCGAACTGTATTGGTCAATCCACTCCGTACTACGTCGGTTCACGTTGGGCCGAATTTCCGCTTCGGCTATCGGCAATCGGGTGATACGGAAATTCTGGAAGCATTGGGGAACCAGGAAGGGTTCAGGGTCGAGATTCTGCCCATGTTGCGCGTGCGCGGCGACCGCGTCTCCAGCACCCGCATTCGGGAACTGCTGACTGAAGGCCAGGTGCAGAAAGCCCAGCGCCTTTTGGGGCGGCCGTTTTCGTCGCGCGGACCCATCGTGGCCGGCCTGGGCGTGGGGAGAAAGCACACCGTCCCTACTCTCAACCTTGCTCCCATTGAAGAACAACTGCCCAAGATCGGCGTCTATGTGACCCGCACACACCTGGGGGGAGGTGAACACAATTCCGTCACCAACGTGGGATTCAAGCCGACCTTCGGCGACCATCGCCTGACTGTTGAAACTTTTTTGCTGGAGTTTTCAGGACAAATCGATGAAGTGGATATGGAGATTGAATTTCTCTACCGGCTTCGTGACGAAATGAAATTTCAAAACCCCGCCATTCTGAAAGTGCAAATTCAAGAGGATGCACGGCGCTCGCTGAAGTTTTTCCGCCTTCTGAAGAAAATCCACCAACAATCCAGGGCTCCCGAACGCCCGCTCATTGGCTCATCGACGACAGAATGAGGCAATGACCCAATCCTGCCCTTGCCTGACGGTTGATTTCTAAAGGTAAGACTTACTTGATGGCGACGAGCGGAGTCTGCGCAGCGGGCTCTTCAGCCGGTGATACGATCTCAGGAGGTGCAGTATTGACGCCGGTAACCTTGTCAGCGATAAAACGTTCTACCTCTTCCAACAAGGCAGGAACAATCTCCTCTTCCTTGACGCGGCGGATGGCCTTCCCTTCGCGGTAGATCATACCATTGCCGCGGCCGGCAGCGACTCCCAGGTCGGCTTCGCGGGCTTCGCCGGGGCCGTTGACCGCGCAACCCATCACTGCAAGGCTGATGGGCGTCTTGATGTGCTTGGTGGCCTGCTCAATTTCACCCGCGATTTTGAACAGGTCAACTTCCAGGCGGCCGCACGTGGGACATGCAATCACCACCGGGCCGCGGCTGCGCAACTCCAGCGACTTCAGAAGCTCGAAAGCAACCCGAACCTCTTCAACCGGGTCAGTGGCCAAAGAAACGCGAATGGTGTCGCCAATGCCTTCGGCCAGGAGCATTCCCATGCCCACGCACGACTTTACAGTGCCGGAAAACTGCGTGCCCGCTTCCGTAATTCCCAAATGCATGGGGTAATCCACCTGCTTAGAAAGCAGACGGTAGGCAGCAACAGTTAGTTTTACGTTTGACGCCTTCAGCGAAACGATGGTGTCAGTGAAGCCCAGTTCCTCCAGAATCTGAATGTGATAGAGCGCGCTCTCCACCATCGCTTCCGGCGTGGGATAGCCGTATTTTTCAAGGAGACGCCGCTCGAGCGAGCCGGCGTTCACACCAATTCGAATCGGGACCTTCTGTTCCTGTGCCCTGCGCACAACCATGCGGACTTTGTCCGCGTCACCGATGTTTCCAGGATTGATGCGCAGCTTATCGATTCCCGCATCCAGGGCCATCAGCGCGAACTTGTATTGGAAATGAATGTCCGACACCAGGACAGATTCCGGGCACTGTTTGCGGATCTCCGGCAGCGCCTGAGCGGCTTCAATATCCGGCACTGCGAGGCGAACAATTTCGCACCCTGCGGCTTCCATCTGATGGATCTGCTCGACCGTTTTTTCCACCTCGCGTGTGTCGGTCTTGGTCATGGACTGGACGGCGATGGCGGCATCTCCTCCGACCGTCAGACGTCCGACTTTCACGGGCCGCGTCTTTCTCCGGGGCGGGAAGAATTCGGTGTCGCTGAAGTTCACGGAAGCTCCTTTAGAGAGGTGCTGAATTACCGGTACTGCCAACTGCTGCGGCTAATAGGGCCGAAATGTCTTCACCAAGTCATTGTACATCACAAACGCCGCCAACAAGAGAAGGAATACGATGCCCACCTGGACGAATCGTTCCTTGACCTCCAAACTTAAGTCCCGGCGAATCACACTCTCGACCAGCAGCAGGAAAATCACGCCACCATCCAGAACCGGAATCGGCAGCAGGTTGAAAATGCCCAACTGCAAGCTGATAAAAGCGACGAAAAAGACTAACTCGGAAAATCCCTCGCGATACGCCTTCCCCGACATTTGTGCAATGCCAATCGGTCCGGACAAGGATCGCGCAGACATACGCCGCGTTAGAATTTTCCCAAGCACATCAAAGGTGACGAGGCAACTGCGCGCATTTTCTTCCAGAGACTCGTGCAAAGCCTGAGCCCAGGAGAGGTGTAGCACGACAATCCCCTCGCGGAACCTAAAACCCACCCACCAGTGCTTTTCTCCCATCAATTCGCGATAAACGGGCTGGAGTGTGACTTGGAATTCCCTGCCCGCCCGCATGATGTCCAGGGCAATAGGTTTGCCGTTGGAAACTTGGATATCATGTACGATGCTGGGAAAGTAGTAGACCTTGCGCCCATTGACACCCACGATCTCATCTCCGGGCTTCAGACCAGCTTTATCTGCAGGAAGGCCAGCCTCGACCGCTTCCAGAATTCCGGGCGCCGTGGGATCCCATCCGGCATAGCCTTCCCTGTCGGCGCCTACTGCAGTCGGCGTCAGGGTGGTTTTCACGATAGAACCGGCGCGTTCGATTTCGAGTGGGAAGGCCTCATTCGCGCTGGTCAGAATCTTAATGTCAACGTCTTCCCACTTCGGGTTTTCCTGATTTCCAAACCTGAGAATTAAATCACCTGGGTGAATATTCGCCTGCTCAGCCGGTGACCCGGCCTCAACGTCTCCTACGCGCATCGGTTCCTCCATAAACGCGGGGCGTTGAAAATGGCCTTTGAAAAGTCCGGTCAGGAGCACGACGGCTAGCACCACGTTCATCACCGGTCCCATCAGCACGATGACAAATCGCTTCCAGCGTGGCTGAGAAAGAAACTCCCCCTGCTCCCCTTGCCGCGTTTCGGAGGGGTCGTCTCCGGCCATCTTGACGTATCCCCCGAAAGGCAAAACGGAGATGCGGTAGTCCGTTTCACCGTGTTGGTAATGGAGGAGCGATTTCCCGAATCCCAGTGAAAAAACCAGTACCCGCACACCGAAAGACTTTGCCGCGACGAAGTGCCCCAGCTCGTGCAGGAAGATCATGATCCCCAGCACGACCACCACAACCAATGCGTCGGTGACAAATGAACTCAAGCCCAAAATCTCCCTATGCCGAAATATCCCTAATCACTCGCGCAGCGCGGTCCCGGGCTTCCCGGTCCCCCGCCAAAACGTCCTCCAAGGAGTTTGTTGGCCCGTACCCTGACATCTGGCGCATCACTTCCTCAATCAAGCGCGGAATCGCGGAGAAGCGCAACCGCTTATTCATGAAGGCTTCTACGGCAATCTCGTCGGCAGCGTTCAGGACGCAGGGCATGATTCCCCCGTGCGCCAACGCCTCCCGCGCCAAATCTAAGCTCGGAAACCGCCGCGTGTCCGGCCTCCCAAAATGCAGCTTGCCGGCGGCAATCAGGTCCAGGCCCAGCCCCTTTTCAGTTGTGGCCACGCGATCCGGATATGTCAGCGCATACTGAATCGGAATGCGCATGTCCGGAACACCCAACTGTGCCATCACCGATCCATCGATAAATTCTACCATGGAATGGATGATGGATTCGGGGTGGATTACCACGTCAATCTGGCTGGGCGCGGCGCCAAAAAGCCAATGGGCCTCTATAATTTCCAGGCCCTTATTCACCAATGTCGCGGAGTCGATGGTGATTCTTCCCCCCATGCGCCAAATGGGATGCTTCAGCGCCTGCTCGACCGTAATGGCATCGAATTTCTTCAGCGGAGTTCTAAGGAACGGTCCGCCGGATGCCGTCAGGATAATGCGTTTGACTTCCCTACCCTGCCCTGAACGCAGGCACTGGTGCACGGCGCAATGCTCACTGTCGATGGGGAGCACTTCGATTCCCCGCTCCGCCGCGGCCCGCATGACAATTTCGCCGGCAACCACCAGGGTCTCCTTGTTGGCCAACCCAACCCGCTTGCCGGCGCATACGGCGCGATAGGTGGCCACCAGGCCAGTCGTTCCATGTGAGGCGGAAACGACAAAGCTCACGGCATCGTGAGTTGCCGCTTCTACCTGCCCTTCCACGCCAAAGGTGATTTTGATCCGGCGGCCATATCCGCCCCTCTTCAAGCGGTCGCGAAGCTGGTCGCGGTATTCCGCAGTGCTCACCACCACGATCTTCGGGTTGTGCTTCAAAATTTGCGCGGCTAACGCATCGATGTTCTTCCCCGCCGAAAGCGCTCCAACGTGAAAACGATCCGGCAGGCAGTCCACGACGCGCAGACAATTCTGGCCAATGGAGCCCGTCGAACCGAGGATGCATAAGCCCTGAGTCATGATCAATCGCCAATAAGATTCAAGATGCCGGTAATTGCCAGCCACAAGGCGGGCGCGGCAAACAAGAGGCTGTCGATGCGGTCAAGGAAGCCTCCGTGGCCCGGCAGAAGTGTTCCGGAGTCTTTCTGGTTGGCCCCGCGCTTGATTGCAGATTCAACCAAATCGCCAACTTGGCCTGCAATCGCCACCCACGTTGCCAGCAGCAGCGTCGCGACGGCCTGACCGGTCCTCCAGAACCAGTGATCAAAGGCCCACGCCGCCAAAAGGCTGCCTGCCAATCCCGCCAATGCTCCTTCCCAGGTTTTGCGCGGCGATATTCGCGCGAAGAACGGAATTCGGCCAAATGGCCGGCCGACCAGGTATGCGCAAATATCGCCAGCCCAAATGACCAGAAACAGAAAGAGCAGGCACATCGCGCCCGGGCTGATGCCGTGGCTTTCGCCGCCGCTTCCGCCGGTAATTCCTCCGATCGGATACGAGTGAAATCGGATAAGTATCAAACACGCTAGCGTGAACCCGATGTACATGATTCCCAGGAAGGTTAGTGACACGGCGACGAGATAGTCTTTCAGGTCCGTGCTTCGCCGCATACCCAGCATGGAAATCACCAGGAGCAGCGCCGCGGTCCACGGAATGGCAGGCGTGTTGCCCTCGCGGGCAGGGAGCAATTGGGCGCCACAAAGCGCCACGACCCCTGCGTAGCCCACCCAGGGGTACACTTTAAAGCTCATGGCCGAGCACAATGCAAAGTACTCCCGCAAGGCAAGGATTGCCGCCGCGCACACTGCCGCCGCAAAAAGCCATTTCGGCGACCACCCGATTAAGTAAATAACCGGCGGGATCAAAAGGAGGGCAGTCAGAGTGCGTTTTAGCATGGAGCTTTGGATTTTAGATTTTGGATTTGAAATTTTGGATTGACGCAGCCGTCAACTGGGGGCGGGCCAAATCCAAAATCCGAAATCAAAATCCAAAATATTGTTAGCTCAATCCCAGGCCGCCGTAGCGGCGCTCGCGCTTCTGGAAATCGATAATGGCCTGAAAAAGATCGCCTTGCCTGAAGTCCGGCCAAAGGGTTTCGGTCACCCAAAGCTCCGAATACGCCGCCTGCCAAAGCAGAAAATTGCTCAGGCGCAATTCCCCGCTGGTGCGAATCAGCAGG
>JASHTY010000431.1 GCA_030040315.1 Terriglobia bacterium
GAAGAAAGCCATGGGCGCGGCCACGCCTACGTTCACCCCCACCATCCCCACCTCGATTTTCGACGAATACTCGCGCGCTGACTTGCCGTTGCTGGTGAAAATCGATGTGGCGTTGCCGAAGGGCGAGCTGTTCACCAGCTTGATGGCCTCATCGAGCGTATTGACGCGAATCACCGAAAGCACCGGGCCGAAAATCTCTTCCTTGGCGATGGTCATGTTGGGCGTGACGTGGTCGAAAATCGTCGGCCCGAGAAAGAAACCCTCGCCGGAGGGCTTGCGCTTGCGGCCATCGCAAAGTGGTTTGGCGCCTTCCGCCACCCCTTTTTCAATGTAACCCTCAACTTTCTTCGCGTGGTCGGAAGTGACGAGCGGCCCCATCTCGATTCCTGCCTGCGAGCCGTCGCCGACTGCAAGGTTTTCCGTGCGCTTCGAGAGCAGGTCGAGCAGCGGACCGGCGGCGTCTCCCACCGGAACCAGCACGCTTCCCGCGAGGCACCGCTCACCCGCCGCGCCGAACGCCGAGCCGATAATCGCTTCCACCGTCTTGGGCATGTCGGCGTCGGGCATGACGACCAGGTGATTTTTCGCTCCGCCCAGCGCCTGCACGCGCTTGCCCTGCGCTGCGGCGGTTGTGTAGATGTACCTGGCCACGGGCGTCGAGCCCACAAACGAAACGGCCTTCACCAGCGGATGGTGCAGCAGCGCGTCCACGGTTTCCTTGCCGCCGTGAATCAGGTTCAGCACGCCCGCGGGCAGGCCGGAATCCGCCAGCAGTTCGACCACGCGCGTGGGCGTGAGCGGAACCTTCTCCGAAGGCTTCAGCACGAAGGCGTTGCCGCAGGCGATCGAAAACGGATACATCCAGAGCGGCACCATGGCCGGAAAATTGAACGGAGTGATTCCCACGCACACGCCGATGGGCTGGCGGATGGTCTTGCAATCGATCTCGCGCGCCACGTCGTTGAGGGAATCGCCCATCATCAGGCTGGGCATGCCGCAGGCCACCTCCACCATCTGGATGGCGCGGCGGACCTCCATCTTGGCGTCATCGGCGGTCTTGCCGTTTTCGCGGGTGAGAATCGCGGCCACTTCTGTGGCGTGCTCTTCGAATTTCGCTTTGAACTTGTAGAGCACCTGGGCGCGGTCGACCACGGGAACGTCGCGCCACTTTAGAAACGCGTCGTGGGCGGTGCGCACCGCGCGGTCGACATCGGCTTCGTTGGCACAGGGAACATCCGCCAGCACAGCCCCCGTGGCGGGGTTGGTGACGTTCAGCACTTTGCGGCCCTGCGGCTTTTCCCATGCGCCGTTGATGTGGAATCCTACCGTGATCGTCGGTGTAGCTGTGGCAATCATTTCTTATCCTCCCGTACTAAATTCTAATCTTGTTGTCGTGCTCGCGTAAAAGTTGGTTCACACAGAGGGCACAGAGATTTACACGGAGGGCACTGAGAAAGCCTCTCTCTGTGTTCTCCGTGCTGGTCTCTGTGAGCTCTGTGAGAACCGCACTTAAACTAGCCCTCACTCTCGAGTTCGGGCATTTCAACGGGCTCCTGCGCGCCTTGCATCAGGGCGAGATAAACGGCCCCCGCCACTCCGAAGCCCACAAACCATGCGTAATCGTACAAAAACCTCAGGGGCGCGACCACAAGGCCCAGCAGCGCGACGGCGATTCCCGCTGCCAGCGCGACGACCGCTCGCCAGTTCACTCCGCCATCATATTCGTAGATGCCTTGGCGGCAATAAAGGTCATCCAGCTTCAGGCGCGTGCGGCGCAGAATGAAATAATCGGCAATCATCACGCCCGCCACGGGGCCGAGCAGCGCCGAATATCCCACCAGCCAGCCGAAAATGTAGGCGCTGAAGTCGCTCAAAAGTTTCCACGGCATCATGCACACGCCCACCACGCCGGTAATCAAACCGCCGGTGCGAAATGAAATCAGGCTGGGGCGCAGGTTCGAGAAATCGTTGGAGGGCGAAACCACGTTCGCCGCCACGTTGGTGTTGAGCGTCGCAACGACGAGCGCGACCAGAGCGATCGCCGCCACAACAGGGTAATTGAACCGCCCGAGCAACTGGACCGGGTCCCAGATGGGCTGGCCGAAGATTACCTCCGAAGCCGATGTGACCGCGACACCAATGAACGCGTAGAGCGTCATGGCGGTGGGCAATCCCAGCGCCTGACCTAACGCCTGCGCCTTCTGCGATTTCGCGTAGCGCGTAAAATCAGGAATGTTCAGCGCCACCGTGGCCCAGAAGCCTACCATGCCGGTGAGCGAGGGAACGAAGAAGCGCATGAACTCGCCGGTGGTTTGAAACTTGCTCGGCGTGCTGAGCACCGGGCCCAGGCCGCCCGCCCGCCGGGTGATCCACCAGAGCAGCAGCAGGCCGATTCCCAGCATGAACGGCGCGCCGATGCCTTCCAGAAACTTGATCGTATCGATGCCGCGCCACACCACCACCATGTTCAGCGCCCAGAACGAAAAGAAGCAGACCCAGATTCCGCCCGGCATGTTCGCCGCGCCCGGCCAGAAAATCTTGAGCATTGAAAAGATCGCCTGGCCGCCGATCCACGTCTGGATGCCGAACCATCCGCACGCCACCAGCGCCCGCAGAACCGCGGGAATGTTCGCGCCGCGCACTCCGAACGATGCCCGCACGAAAACCGGGAAGGGGATTCCGTACTTCGCCCCCGCATGCGCGTTCAGCAGCATGGGAACCAGCACGATGACGTTGCCCAGCAGAATCGTCCCCACCGCCTGCCACCAGTTCATGCCGCCGGCAATCAGTCCCGAAGCCAGCATGTAGGTGGGAATGCAAACCGACATCGCCACCCAAAGCGAGGCGTAGTTGTACGTGCCCCAACTGCGCTTCTCCATGGCGATGGGCGCGAGGTCCGGGTTGTAGAGTGTCGGGTCTGGTCTCATTTTGGATTCTGGCCATGAGCTTGGCCGCTACAACCGTGTCGGAAAATACGGTTTTCCAACCTCAGTTTTCAATTCCCTTCGTCGCAGTCGTTCCACTCATTTTCACCAGGGTAGACCCATTTTCTGGACTGAATAACCCACTGACCTTCTTGATAGGCATAGGTGTGCCGGTGCTTATGAAGAAGGCTGGAATCAGAGGGAAAATCCGTAGCTTGACTTGCAGCTTCCTGACTACCATACGTGCTGCTACTTACATAAGTCTTCGTGTCGAATTCAAGAATTCCTAAATAGGGAGAAACCAAAGAATCTGTCTTCTGAACATCGACCTTGTAATCATCAGAAGCTAACTCAGAATAAGCCTTTCGCCATCCCTCTGGAATATTTGCAACGGAGCTTCCCTCTAAATGATAAACCTGCTCATGCTTGCTTTGCTTGTAGGTTTTCATATAATTCTCGACGATCTGTTTAAAGGACGAAACCGCTTGGTCCTGTTCGGAAATCTTGGGTTCCGGTGGTTTGGCGGAATTGCACCCTGAACCAAACAGAAAAAGAGATAAGCCAAGAGTCAACGAGGGTATTCTCACAAGCTACCTCCTTCCAATCAAACCGCGGCTGACCTTCCGCAAGGCTTGCTGAAAATGCTACTTCGTGAA
>JASHTY010000432.1 GCA_030040315.1 Terriglobia bacterium
CCGTCCAATCCCTTTCCCTGAGCCAGCGCAAAACCAGGAAACACGCGATGCCCCTGATACATCATCAATGATAGTCCCAATACCAGCACTCCAATCAGGGTAATGCTCAAGCCCCCCAGGTTTTCCCGCAAGAATTGCTTGTCAAATCGCATGAAATTTTCCTCCATCATCGGCCTTCATTGGCTGGACGCGTGCCCTTCACTGACGGTATGACCCACAACCGCACCGGTCACTCTCATTCGGCGCGATGAATTTGTTAGACGCGTCACGAGGACATCACCATTGTAGCTGCTCGCCCGACGCTCCTGCATCGTTAGACGGAATTTACTGCATTATGTCATCAAGGCAGGCAGCAGGAACGATTATCACGCAGCTTCTCTCACCGGGCCACAAACTCTCTCGGTAACTCCGCTGGTCAAACCCCTGCGTGTTGGATGCCAAAATTCGCACCTGGGATTCACCCCGGCGCCACAATCTATTTTATAGCTGCTTGAAAGATTGGTTCAAGCGGTGCGGCAAAGGATGACAAAAATTCCGCAGAGGTTCAGGAAGCTGCAGCCGACGGTCGAAGCATCTCAATAAGGGTTGTGGCCACCTTAGGATCGTAACGGCCTTTTTCCATGCCCTTGCGAATCTCGCTGATGGCGACTCGCATATCCCAAGCCTCGTGGTAAGGCCGCCACGAAGTCAGCGCGCTGTAAGCCTCTGCGACCGCGGTGATGCGCGCTCCCAGCGGAATGTCTTCGCCCTTCAAGCCGTCCGGATAACCCGTGCCATCCCACATTTCGTGGTGGTGCATCACGATGTCAAGAAGGTGCTGATCAACATATCCCATGCGGCGGCAGGCCGCGACGCTTTCGGGCACATACTTCTCCACCAGCTTTGACTCCTGATCCGTCAGGCTGCCCGCGCGATTCAAAACGTTGTGCGGCACTGCCTCCTTGCCCAGGTCCTGAAGGTAGCCGGCGAGCAAGATGGTCTTCTTCATCTCCTCATTCACCCTTAGCCGGTCCGCCAGCGCGTATGCGAGCAGCGCCACGACTTTGCAGTGGCCGATGGCTCCGTCGAGGCATTCCACTGCCAAAACCACGTCCTCGGGAATCTCGATGTGCGAAATCGCATGGCTATACGTCGAGGCGATCGACGCAGGAATCACCGCCGGATCATTCCACCTGTCCTTGAGGCCCGTCACCTCATAGATGGTGATTTTCTGCAGCTTTCCCTTGAGCTGGATTTTTTCGTATTCGTCGCGCTTGAAATTGGCGTCCGCGTAAGCCAGCTTGATTTGCGTGGATTGCGGATCGAGAGCCAGGGCACGCTCAAAATAGCGAATGGCGGTGGTGGCATCGTGCAGCTCAAAATTCACCTTGCCCAGTTCGTAGAGAAGTTCGGCGCTTTCGCTTTCACGGGAAAGCCTTTCTTCCAGCGTCGTCATCCGCTCAAGCAATTCCTGGTCGGTTTGCCGCCCGTAACCCATGTTGCGGAGCTTGGTGGCGTGCACAAAGGGCTCAACCGCGCGGAAGGTGGGCTCATCGATGGCAACCTTGGTCGGTTCGCAAATTTCTTCCAGGCGCTTCGCCACGTTGACGCGGTCTCCGACCGCGCTGTAGGCCTGCCTTCGCACGCCCAGCATGCCGACTACCGTGCTTCCGGTCGCAATGCCTATTCGCATGCGCCACGGAAGGTTCAATTTCTTTACGGTGCCCTGCATGCGCAGGCCGGCCACCACGGACAGCAGCGCGTGGCGGTCGTAGTCCACGGGGGCGCCGAATTCCACCATAATTCCGTCACCCATGTACTTATCGATGTGGCCGCGAAACAGGCCCACGATCGGTTCGATCTGCCCCAGAAAGCGATTCAGCTCCTCCAGCACAACGTCCGCGCGATTGTTGTCCGAATAAGTGGTGAAGTTCGTCAGGTCGGTGAACATGATGCTGATTTCGCGCTTCTCAAACCGCAGCTTGCCCTCGGTGGCGAGCTTGGCAACCACCGGATCCATCGTGGCGTACAGCGCTTTTTCAACTTTCTCCTTCATTTCTTCGGAAACACGGCTGCGCTTCAGCTCCTCATAAAGCTGTCGAGTCTCCTCGAAGCCTTTGGCCAGCCTCTCCTGCAGCGACCCGATTGACGCGCTGGCCAGAATCAGGAACCCGCCCCAGGTGGCGAGGACCAGCAGCGCGTTGATACGCGTTCCCTGCACTGCGAATTGCGTCGGCCGATACCAGGCAAACAGCACTCCGGACAGTGTGCAAAGAACCGCACCCATCACCGCCTGGCGCTTCCCCAGAAAAAACGCTGCACCCAGAACCGGGAGATAGAAGAAATTCAGGAAGGCAATCTTATATGGGACAAGATTAAATACGGCTCCAACGATCGCCAGCACCAAAATAATGAAGAGCCCCTCCAGGTGCCGGACAATGAAATTCCGGAGCTGGAGCGGCCAAGCACCACCCAGGCCTAACGGTACGCTGGTATCATCAGCCGATGGCAGTTTTGATTCGACGCTTGCCATGATCTGTTTTGTCCATTCCTAACTTGAAATTGGACAGCAAGAATCAGAGTGCGTACTATAACTTCGCAACCTCGAAAGGGCAAGCTGGTGCAAACGGGGATAACCAGTACTTTCGTACTGCTACAAAATAGGGCATGAGCTAGGCAAAGTCAATGGGCCCGGATGGGCTCTTGTCGTAGCACGGCTGTCTTCGATTTCAGGAGTCCTGAAATCGAACCCCAGCCGAGCGACCTCCGCGCGTGGCGACACTCGCGCCACAGAGCGGGTCAATAAATCGGTGGTCGATTAACCGCGGCAACAGATTTTCAATATGAAGCGATTCTTCAAGCGCCTCTTTATTTCCATCATCCTGCTCTTGCTGCTCGTTATTCTGGCAGGCACGCTTTGGTTTCGCTGGCGCGTGCGCGCCAGTTTCCCCGTTGTGGATGGCGTGATTCCAGTTTCGGGGCTCGGCGCGCGAGTGGAGGTCCTTCACGACGCTCACGGAGTGCCCCACATCCGCGCACAATCAATGGAAGATGCACTTTTCGCGCAAGGATACGTTACGGCGCAAGACCGCTTGTGGCAGATGGACTTGAGCCGCAGGTATACGGAGGGAGAACTTTCGGAGGTGCTCGGAGACTCCACTCTGCGTCTGGACATTGACAGCCGCACTCTGGGCTTTCCCAGGTTGGCGGCCGCGGCGCTGAATGAACTTTCACCCGATGACCGTCGCCTGCTAGATTCTTATGTTCGCGGCGTAAACGCCTTTATCGAAAGCCATGGCGACCGTCTGCCCCTGGAATTTCTGGCGCTGCACTATCAGCCGAAACCCTGGCGACCGGTCGATTGCGTTGCCGTCACTCTCAGCCTGGCGAAAAAATTGAGCGAGACCTGGGAAGTCGATTTGATGCGCGAACGCATAATCGTGCGGTTGGGAAAGGAGCTTGCTGCCGATGTGTTTCCTGATCATTCCCCGCTCGACGTCCCCGTGGCTGAGGTTTCCGCCGGTGCGCCTGCCCACCCGCCAAAATCGATTTCCCTGCGGGGCGATGGGAATTTCGCCAATAGTTTTGCCGCAGGCTTGCTTCTCCCCTCCAGCGGGGATGCTGCAGGAATCGGCAGCAACAATTGGGTGGTGAGCGGGTCGCACACCAAATCCGGCAAACCCCTGCTTGCCAACGATCCTCACCTTGGCTTCAGCATTCCGAGCGTATGGTACATGGTTCACCTCAAATCTCCTGGACTGAATGTATCAGGCATCAGCCTTCCCGGACTTCCCTTTGTGATCATCGGCCACAACGACCACATCGCATGGGGAATGACCAACACCGGACCTGACGTGCAGGATCTCTACGCGGAAAGCTTCAACTTCCGCAATCCCGGAAAGTATCTTCACAACGGCCAGTGGGTTGACGCGGAGGTTCGGGATGAGGACATTAAAGTCCGCGGGCAGAGCGATTACCATTTCACAGTGAAGGTCACGCGGCATGGGCCAATCGTTTCCCATGATGGTGACCGCGACCTTGCCTTGCAATGGACGCTGCTCGCGCCGGGCGCGGTGCGAATTCCCTTCGCGCGCATCGACCTGGCGCGCAACTGGCAGGAGTTTACCGCCGCTCTGCGCGACCTTACCGTGCCGATGTTGAATTGCGTCTACGCCGATGACCAGGGCAACATCGGATTTTACGCCGCGGGACTTGTTCCCCTGCGCAAACTCGGCGACGGATCCGTTCCCGTGCCCGGCAGCACTGACGAATACGATTGGACAGGATTTATTCCCTTCCAAGACCTTCCGCACTCATTCAATCCGCCGGAGGGAATCATTGCCACCGCCAACGGACGCATCATTCCCGACAATTATCCTTACTTTCTTTCAGCAAGGTGGGAAGCGCCGTATCGCACGGCGAGAATTTTTCAGCTTCTGCGTGAGGGCCAGGCATTCACCCCGCCGGACCTGTTGCGAATACAAACCGACATCTACAGCATCGAAGATATGTGGCTGGCAAAAGAAATCCTTGCGGCAGCGGAGAAGCGGCTGCCTTCCAGCCCGGATGCGCAATTTGCCTTGAGTGTCGTAAAGACGTGGGACGGCGTGGCGCGCGCAGATTCCGCCGCAATGTTGGTTCTGGAAGTCACGCGGCGCGCTTTGCTGACGCGCATCCTGAAGCCCAAATTGGGGGAAGACCTGCTGGGTTATCGCTGGCCGATGAGCACCACTTTCCTTCAGAATGTCCTGGAGCAGAATCTAACGCGGTGGCTTCCACCCGGCGATGCGGACTTTAGTCAAACTCTCGTGAAGAGCCTGGAAGAAGGCGTCGGCCAAATCCCCAGCATTGTACACAGCGCGAATCGCGCGGACTGGAAATGGGGAAACACAATTCCGCTGATCATTCGACATCCCCTGAGCAGCGGGTTGCCCTTCGCGCGGCGGTGGCTCGACGTAGGACCTTACCCGCAGGCAGGCATGGGGACAACGGTGAAGCAAACCACTCAACACATTGGGCCTTCCATGCGCATGGTGGTGGATTTCTCAAACATGGATGATTCCCTTCAGAACATCGTCCTGGGTGAATCGGGACAACCGCTAAGCCCGTATTATCGCGACCAATTTGAGGCGTGGTATGCAGGCCAGAGCTTCCCAATGCTGTTCAGCGATGAGGCGGTGGAAAATGGCACCATTCATAAGCTCGTGCTGGAACCGCGGCCCTGAAGACGTTTGCCGTGGCATGGGCTTCCAGCCCATGAATCATTACGGCCTGGAAGGCCGTCCCACGAGGGGGCGGGATACCCGCGCTGCATAATCAAATGAATTTGGTTAGAATCCCTGGTTTAGGATGTCATTTAAAGTCACCAAATTAATTCTGGGCTTCATCACCGTCTGCCTGCTGGCGGGCTGGCATGAATCGGGTCACGCTTCTGCTCCTGACGCGACCGGCGCGGATGCCGAGGCGCTGATCAAATCAGGCCACTGGAAGCGAGCCCGCGCCATTCTTGAGCCGCAGGTCCGCGCCTACCCGCAGGACGCCAGGAGCTGCTACGTGCTGGCGCAAGTGAAAGCGGCTTTTGAAGATTTCGATGGAGCGCTGACGCTCGCCCAGCATGCCGTTGACCTGGACGGGAAAAATTCCGGCTATCACCTGCAATTAGGCATTGTGTACGGACATATGGCGGAGCGCGCCAGCATGCTCTCCGCGGGCCCGCTCGCCATCAAGTTTCGAAAAGAAGTGGAAATCGCCCTGCAGCTCGATCCGAAGAATCTGGACGCCCTGGACGCCATGATGCAGTTCAAATATCAGGCGCCGGTGCTGATGGGCGGCGACAGGAGTGAGGCGCGCGTGCTTGCTGACAAGATCGCGCAACTCAACCCGAGCGCAGGATATCTGGCACGCGCCGAACTCGCGGAAGTGGACAACGATCAGTCTCAGTTGGAAACGGATTACGTGAAAGCCGCGCAGGCTAATCCCAGGAATTACGAGGCTCTGACCAACGTGGCGAAATTTTACTCTCAGCCTCCGCGCGCGAAACTTGCCGAGGCTGCGATGTATGCCGAAGCCGCGGAGCAAGTCGACGCAAGTCGCATTGATGCACATTGGATTCTGGCACGGGTTTGCGCACTCGAGGAGCGATGGGGCGAACTTGAACACGTGCTGGCAAAAGCGGAGAAGGATGTTCCCGATGATTTGCGTCCATTTTACGAAGCCGCCCAGGCCTCGCTCGATTCCGGCAAGGAGCTTCCCAGGGCCGAAGCTTACGCGAAGAAATATCTCTCCCAGGATCCGGAAGGTGGTGAGCCCGACGCCGCGGAAGCGCATCGCCTGCTGGGCCTGCTGCTCGCGCGCGAAGGCCGCAACGCCGAGGGCCGCGCGGAAATTCAACTCGCCCTCCGCATCAAGCCGAACTTTAAAGCCGCGAAGGACGATTTGAAGAATTGGAACAATTAGCGCTGGTCGACTTCCCGGCACGCCACCAAATTTAAGTGCGACGTCCGGATGGGTCTGAGTCGCCGGCTGGCGCAGACTCCCGCCGTTTGGAGTCTGCGTTTCCCCAGGAATTTTCTGCCCTCTTGTTTCGTATTTCCCACCATATTTCCCATCTGCGCCGCCCTTGTCGCCAGCAGTACAACCAGTGTGACTGCTTCGGATTTGATGCAAACGCCAGGTGGACGCAGTTTTCAATCTGTGCGCTCGTTGAACCCTCGGCCGCTCAAGATCATTAGGACGCACCTCTCCGCCCGCGCTACCCGCGTCTTCACCTGCTTCGCACCCGAGACATGAAAGATGTACGACTTCCTTCGTCCAGGCGTGAGCGCTTCGAATGCCGCCCGCAGCTCCGGAGCTGCATCCAGCCTGGCCTGCAACTCCTCAGGAACCGCATACTCTGAAACCTTCTTTAAGGTAACCTTCTTCCCCGACTCCTCGACCTCGATGGCTTCGTAGATGTAGTTCCTCAGAATCGACTGCATACCCGTAATTGCTTTGAGAGAGGTGAATTTAATCCAGCGGCCTGCCTGCGTATGCTCACCGATCCTTTGGAGGATGTGCTTTGGGTCGTTGAGCAGCGCGCCTTTGAAAAATGAGAGCGCGCATGCGTCCTTCAGCGGGATGACGATTACCACGTTCTTTTTCAGGTAGGTGAAGCAGGGCTTGCCCCACTTGATCTCCTCAGTCAGGTCACAGTCGAGCACAACTTTCCTTAACTTGTCTGCTTCCTTCTGCCACTTCTTCGCGTAAGGTGCTTTCACCATCCCCCCTGTGCACCACGTCTGATCGAGTCGTCTATCTTACGTTACTCCTCGACCTGCGCTGAACCCGATTGACCACGAGGACAATCAGCACGGCGCCGGCAATCGCCAATAGGGCAAATCGGTCCAGCCGGCCCAGCACGCGAACCAGTGTGTTCCAACTGCTTCCAAAAACAAAACCCACGCTGCCGATGGCCAACGCCCAGCAGGCGGCTCCGGCAAAACTAAAGAACAAAAAACTCCCGAACGGCATGCGCAGAACGCCCGCCAGAAGTCCCGCGAAAACGCGCAATCCGGTGACGAATCGCGCCGCGAAGACCGCCCATTGCCCATGCTTGAGAACCAGTTCTTGTGCGTCGTCATAGCGCCGGTTTATTCGCGGAAAAGTTCGCAGGGCACGGTTGACAAGGGTCGCACCACCGTATCGGCCAATTCCGAATCCCAGGCAAGCACCGATGGTGGCACCGGCCAAGGCGGTGAGAATCGCGGAAAAAATCTGCATCTTGCCCTGATATGCCAGGAATCCAGCGAACAGCAGCACCGTTTCGCCGGGCACGGGTACGCCGACGTTCTCGAGCATCACTCCAAAAAAGACTGCCCAATACCCGTAGCGCGCAAAAAAATCGGACAATGTTTGAAAAAAGGAATCGGCCACGACTGAGCCGATTATGCACGAAGAAGCATCATATGGGCAGAGGTTTTTACCGCGGTCAAACCCGCGCAAGCCTCGGTATTTGACAGTGCTGTGACCATCGATTAAGCTGATGCACTTTAAAACGCTGAACACTTCAGGAGGAACAATGCCATTCACACTACCTGCGTTACCGTATGCTCCCGATGCTCTGGAACCCTCCATCGACAAGGCGACCATGGAAATCCACCATGGGAAACACCACAACGCCTACGTCACCAACCTGAATAAAGCTCTTGAATCCGCGCCGGAACTCGGCAGCAAGAGCGTGGAGGAATTGCTGGCCAATAATTGCGCGATTGTGCCGGAGGCGATTCGCACCGCCGTGCGCAACAATGCCGGAGGGCACATCAACCACTCGATGTTCTGGCAGATCATGACACACAAAGGCGGCGGCCAGCCCGGCAGCGCGCTGGAATCCGCAATCAAGGGCGCCTTCGGGAGCTTTGACAGCTTCAAGGAAAAGTTGACGGCTGCCGGCATGGGCCGTTTCGGCTCGGGATGGGCCTGGCTGATCGCTCACGGCGGGAAGCTGGAAATCATTTCCACCGCCAATCAGGACAGCCCGGTGATGGAAGGCAAATATCCCGTGATGGGCGTCGATGTGTGGGAGCACGCGTACTACTTGAAATACCAGAATCGCCGCAATGAATATCTTGCTGCGTGGTGGAATGTGGTCAACTGGCCGGAGATCGAGAAGCGGTTTAAGGCTGCAAAGTAAATCCGCTGAACGCGACTTCAGCGGTCAGGCTGATTCGAGTGCAGGCGGAGCCTCTACTCTACGGGTACCGCCTGCAATCGCTTCAGCGCCCAGGCCGCGTGCTCGCGCACCATATCTTCTTGATTCTCGGCCGCTCGCTCTAGCCAGGGGATGAATCGGCGATCGTGTGAATTTCCCATCGCCACGCAGATATTCCTCAGCCAGCCTCGATATTTCACACGCTTAATTGGCGAATGCGCGAAGGCGTTTCGAAATTCATCCTCCGTAAGGGCAGCCAGTTTTTCCAGTTCTGGGTCGTAAAGTGAAAATGCTTCGGGGACTGTCCCTCCACCCTCCGGGGCTGAGGCCAACTGGACGGCCACGATTTTCATCGGCAGAAAGTCAGGAACGGGAGACTTCGTGGCACTTTGGGGCGGATCGGATTTATCGGCAGCCGGCAGCGCACGGCCATTCCACGGACAAACATCCTGGCAGATGTCGCACCCGAAAACGTTCCTTCCAATCGCTTCGCGAAATTCTTCCGGAACCGCCCCCTTCAGTTCGATGTTGAAATATGCGATACAGCGCGAAGCGTCCATCACGTAGGCCTGCACCAGCGCTCCCGTGGGACACGCTTCAAGGCATCGCGTGCAGGTGCCGCAACGGTCCGGCGCGGGCAGATCGGTCTGCAAATCCAGATTGGTCAGAATCACTCCCAGAAAAAACCATGAGCCCTTCCGCTCATTAATCAGGCAGGTGTTCTTTCCCATCCAGCCAATTCCTGAAAGGCGCGCGAAGGCGCGCTCCACCACCGGCCCAGTATCCACGTAGACGCGCGTCTCCGCCTGCGGCGCGGCCTGCTCAATGCTCTCGCGCAAGTGTTCAAGCTTCTCGCACATCACGCGGTGATAATCATTGCCCCAGCCATACCGCGAGATCCACGCGTGGGGCGTGCCGTTATGTTTCTCCTTGATTTCTGTGGAATAAGGGTACGGCGTATCGTAAATCAAACCAACGCAGACAACGGATTTTACTGAGGGCAGCACGTGCCGCAGATCCTCGCGCCGGCGATCAGTGAGGTAACGCAATTCCCCGCCGTAGCCCTGACGTAACCACTCGGGCAGAAATTCCAGGTCTTTGATTGCTGAAGCGGGTGAGATCCCCGCAAGGTCAAAGCCGATTTCGAGAGCGCGTTTCTTGATGGGTTCCGCGAGATGCATGGAAACTCATGTTAACGCGGGACGTGTAGAATTACGGAGGTTATTTGTAGCACGGGACGTCCGCGCTTCCGTTGAAGCTTACTTTCGCAGGATCCTTTGAATGGACAATGCCCGGCCCGACTCTGAATCTAGTTCCAGCAGCACTCCGCATAGTCGCACGTCACCTGTGGCAACCTCGAAGCGAGTCGGCAACTGATCCAGGAACTTTTGAATCACTGCCTGGCGCTCCATTCCAATGATGGATTCATACGGCCCGGTCATGCCCATGTCGGTGATGTACGCGGTTCCGTGGGGCAGCACGATTTCATCCACAGTGGGGACGTGGGTGTGAGTTCCAAGAACTGCGCTGACGCGCCCGTCCAGATACCAGCCCATCGCCTGTTTTTCCGAGGTCGCCTCCGCATGCAAATCCACGATGCGAATCTTCACGTCCTCCGGAATGCTGTGCAAAAGCTCATCCGCCTTGCGGAACGGGCAATCGAGAGTGGGCATGAACACGCGCCCCTGCAGGTTGATGACTGCATAACCGGTGCCCGCAGGAGTCTTTCCCACAAACAGACCGCGGCCCGGGGCGTCAGGGGGATAATTCGCGGGCCGCAGCAGGCGGCCATTCACCTGCTCGCGAATCCAGGGAAGTATTTCCTTCTTGTCCCAGATGTGATTGCCGGAGGTCAACACAGCAATGTCAAGATCAAGCAGTTCATCAACCAGCGGTGGGGTGATTCCAAATCCCGCTGCGGCATTTTCGGCGTTGGCCAGCACCAGGTCGGGTTGCAATTCCTTCCGAAGTTCCGGCAACTTTTCCTTCAGAAGGCGCCTGCCTGGCTGGCCGAAGATGTCGCCGATAAAAAGGATTTTCATGAATCAGTCATCAGTTTTCAGGTGTCAGTCTAGGCTTCTCGCATATAAATCTAATAACTGACGACTGACAACTGAATGCTCTTTTCACAACGCATCCTTCAGAATCTCGTCCAGCGCCTGCGTGCATGCGACGAGCCTTTCGTCCAGGTGATTCGTCACTTCTTCGTAACGCGCTTTCATTTGGTGGTATTCGTCAGCCACGTTCAGTGCAGCGAGCATGGCCACGCGCAGGGTGTCCACAGTCCGAGTGCGCTCGGCAATGGATCGCATTTTGCCGTCCAGATACTGCGCGAGCTTCTGAATGTATTCCTGGTTCAGATCCCCCCGCATGAAATATTCCTGGTCGTATATGACCACGCGAATGCTTTGAAGATCTTTGGCCACGATAACCTCCTTCCTGGCGTCGATCCCGCCAAGGCGGGACCGCCGCTACAGCGCTTCTCCGCTCATTATCCCTCGCGCTCGGACCTTGTCAACGTTTGTACCCGCTCCAGCAGTTTTTCGATGCGCTCGCGCACATCCTCGCGCTCCTTCCGCAGGGCGATCAATTCCTTTTCCAGGGCGTTGATGGCCTGCGAGCGATCTTTGTTCTCGCTCTTCAGTTTCGCCACTTCCTGCTCGAGCGCGCGCTTCTCCGTTTGATTTCGCTTGAAGAGCCCAAGTGCCTTCTCGAGTTTTTCCTCGAGCACTTCGAATTGATCGTTAGGGTGGGGCACGTGAACCTCGATGGGAAAATCGTCAATTGGCTCTATTGTAGCGACGGCCTACTGACCGCCGTCAGAGGCCGTTTGGGGCGTGCCATGGCGTGCCCTACGGTTCGGCGCTTACTGAGCGCCGCGGCAGAAAATGGCTTTATCCCCGCAGTCGCACTCCCAACCCTTGCAGCGCACCAAGGATGCCCTGGCTCAATGACGCGATTTCCTCACTCGTCAGCGTGTGCGCCGGGCTTTGGAACGTGGCGCGCAGCAGAAGGCTGTAATGACCGGCAGGGATTGCGCCACCGCGGAAACGGTCCACCGGACGGAATGCGCGCAACCCCTCCAAGCCCGCGCCGGAAATCACCGCAGCCAGTCGCGCATAAGGCACGCCGTCGGGCACCACCAGGGAGAAGTCGCGCTCCACAGCCGGAAATTTCGAAATGGCCTGGAACTTGCGCGCGCGCAGCGGGAATTGCAGCAGGCGCTCGAAGTTAACTTCCGCCGTCCAAACCGGCCGTCTTAATTTGTACTCGCGTGCCAATTCTTCATACAGCAGCCCGAAGACCGCGAATTCCTCGCCACCCAGGCTCAATCGCCCGCTGCTGCCCGGTTGGAGGTACGTGTGCTCAGTCGGTTCGAAGTCCCAGCCCGGCGCTTCGAAGGCTTCCAATACCGCCTCCAAATCCCCCTTCAAATCGAAAAAGTTCAGCTCCGCTTCGCCATCGTAAACCGAAGCGGGCCGGCGATGGCCGGTCGCGCCGAGGCTAAGCACTCGATGCTCTTCCGGCGCGCCACCGGCCATGCTGTAGGTTTTCCCCAGCTCAAAGAGTTTCACATCGTCTACGCCGCGGTCAAGGTTCCAGCGGACAGCCCTCAGCATGCTGGGAATCGCCGAGGTACGCATGGCGGAAGCATCCTGGCTCAGGGGATTCACCAGCAACACAGGCTGCGAGATGGCGAAGCGCCCACTCTCCGCCGGATCAACCATGGAGCTTGCGATCATTTCGTGAAAGCCCAGGGCGGTGAGCAACGATGAAACGCCAATGACCTTTTCGCGGGTGGTGTCGTTTTCCACACGAGGCGGGGCGGGGCGTACTCGCGCGGGCAGGCGGTCATATCCCGTGTGGCGCGCCACTTCTTCCACCAAGTCCACCTCCTGCGAAACATCCAGCCGGAACGGAGGCACGGAAACGCGCCACCACTCGCGGGTCCCGCCTTCGAACTTGAAGCCCAGGCCGCGCAGGATTCGTTCCACCTCAGGCTCGGGGATTTCCGTGCCCAGCAGGCGCGCAATTTCCGTTTTGGTCAGGGTCAATTCGCGCGCCTGCCAGGGACGGGGATAAACGTCAACAATGCCGGTCAGAATTTCTCCGCCGGCAATCTTCTGGATGAGTGCCGCAGTGCGGTCGAGAGCCAGCGGAGCCATCTGGATGTCCGCGCCTCGTTCAAAGCGGTGTGACGCTTCGGTGTGCATGCCCTGCGCCTTTGCCGAGCGGCGAATCGAAACGGGTTCAAACCACGCGCTTTCCAGCATCACGTTGTGCGAGCTTACCGCAATCTCCGATTCCTCACCGCCCATCACACCCGCGAGCGCCACCGGATGCGCGCCATCGGCGATGACCAGATTTTCGTGCGTAAGCGTGCGGGTTAGGCCGTCAAGCGTTCGAAGCGACTCACCGGGCTTGGCGCGCCGGACAATTATTTTCTGCTGCTTCAGGCGTGCAAGATCAAAGGCGTGCAATGGATGCCCAAGCTCCATCAGCACGTAATTCGTGGCGTCGGCGACGTTGTTGATGGACCGTTGTCCGACTGCTTCCAGCCGTTTCACCAGCCAATCCGGCGATGGTCCTACCTGAACGTTGCGCACCACGCGTCCGCAATAGCGCGCACACAGATCGGGATCGAGAATCTCAATGGAGACTGCCCTGGATGCAAGTTCGCCCGATTCCTTCAGCGAAACTTCCGCTTTCTTGAGTGGCAGGCGGTCGCGCGTGGCGAGCTCGCGCGCCACGCCGTAGTGACTGAGGCAGTCGGGACGATTGGTGGTGACTTCCAGGTCCAGCACCCAATCGTTGCCCACCTGATACAGTGCCTCAACATTCAGGCCGATCATGGTGAGATCGGAGGCGAGCTGGCGCGGCTCGCGCGTGATCTCGACGAATTCTTTAAGCCAGTCTACCGAAACCTTCATAATGTGATGCCGGCTGTCGTAGCGGCGGTCTCCGTCCGCCGAATTGTTAGGGCACGCTGGCTGGTGCAGATACGCTTTTTGTGTCTGCGTATTGCTCGTAACGCAGACATTGAAACCCATGTCTACGCCAGCCACGTTCTGGGGCTTCAGCCCCTGAGGCGGCTTTACTGCAGGGCCTAATGGCCACTTCGGTCATGCCCTCCGGTGCGGCGGGACTGAAGCCCCGCCCTTCCTTGTGCCTAAAACTGCTCCAAAAACCTCAAGTCGCTCTGAAAGAAAAGCTGAATGTCATTGATGTCATACTTCAGCATCGCAAAACGGTCTACGCCCAGGCCGAACGCCCAGCCCGAGAATTTCTTCGGGTCGATTCCGCCGTTACGCAGCACCTGGGGGTGGACCATCCCGCAGCCCATCACTTCAATCCAGCCGCTTTCCTTGCACACCCGGCAGCCTTCGCCCCCGCAGAAGATGCAACTGATGGATACTTCCCCGCTCGGCTCCGTAAAGGGGAAAAAACTGGGCTGGAAGCGCGTGCGGATTTTTTCGCCAAACAGCCGCTTGGCAAAAAAATCGAGGGTGCCTTTTAAGTCTGCAAAAGTAATGTCTGCGGCGATGGACAGGCCCTCAATTTGGTGGAACATGGGCGAGTGGCTGGCGTCGGGGTTGTCGTGCCGATAGCACTTGCCGGGGATAATGATGTGCAGCGGCGCACCGTACTTCTCCATGGCGCGAATCTGCACGGGTGAAGTGTGCGTGCGCAGGACGGTTTTCGAATCGATGTAGAACGTGTCCCAGTCGTCGCGCGAGGGATGGCTCTCCGGAATGTTCAGCATGTCAAAGTTATAGTGGACGCTTTCGATTTCCGGCCCGCCCTCGATGTGGAAGCCGAGATTGAGGAAGATCTCCTCAATTTCGCGCTGCATCTGCGTGACCGGATGCAGAGTGCCAAGCGCGCGGCGATTGCCGGGGAGAGTCAGGTCGGGGTGGAGCTTCCCAAAGTGCTCGCCTGCTCGCTTGACCGTTCTTGCCGATTGGGCGACTTGTTCAATCTTAGTTGCAATTGAATTGAGTGCGTTGAACTGCTTTCCGATTACCGGCATTAAGTGCCGAGGGGCAGGCTTCATCCAATTGTCGCCGATAAGCGAGAGAATTCCCGACTTCCGACCTTTCCACCGATCGCGAAGCTCCTCCAATGTCCGATCGTCGGCGCGTTCAGCGCGAGCACTTTCAGCCTCCAATGCGACGCGCACCTCCGCAAAGAGAGACTCCACACCGGCGGCATCCGCGATGCCGAGATCATCGAGCGTTTTGCGCACTTTCTCGTCGAGAGTCATGACCGTTACGGAAGGAAGAAACCCCTCACCCGTCTCGCCCCGGCTGATGAGAACACCGGATGCGAGCCACCCTCTCCTCTCGGAGAGGGAAATCATTTTCTTGGCGCGCTGAAGAGCGCTGCTTGCTTTTCCCTCTCCAAG
>JASHTY010000433.1 GCA_030040315.1 Terriglobia bacterium
CCGGCACGAACGGCGTCTGCTGGGCTGTGGGTGACGTAGATAAAAGGAATCGCCGATTTGCGCTGGACCTCTACGATTTCATCCAGCAAGCGAAGGCGCGTCGATACGTCGAGGGCAGACAATGGCTCGTCGAGCAATACGACCGCGGGGTCTGAGGCCAGCGCGCGGGCCAGTGCCACCCTTTGTTGTTCACCCCCAGAAAGCTGCCGCGGGTAATGGTCCCCCAAGCCAGAAATTCCAATCATCTTCATGATCTGGTCCGCACGATGACGCCTTTCGGTGCTGTGGGACGACTTGATGCCGTAGCCAACGTTTTCAAGCGCGGTCAGGTGTGGAAACAACAGGTAATCCTGAAAAACAAATCCGGTCCTTCGTTTCTGCGCCGGCAGGTTGATGCCGTTCGCTGAATCGAAATAGACCTGATCGTTCAATTCGATATGCCCCTCGTCGGGCGGCTCAATGCCCGCTATGGATCGCAGTATCGTCGTTTTGCCTGAGCCTGACGGACCGAACAATACTGCGATACCCTGCTGTACGGAGAAGTTCACCTCCAGCGCGAACGTTACACGTCCGTTAGTCTTGAACTGCTTCTTGAGATCGACATGGAGCATGGATCATGCACTCTTCGGAGGGCGTGTCAGGATATTCGTAAGGTAAATGGACGCAACCGAGGCAAGAGTGAGGATCAGAGCTATTACCTCCGCCTGGCGGTCTTCTCCCGCGATGAACGCTTCGAAAATGGCCAAGGGCATTGTCTGGGTTTTCCCTGGAATGTTGCCCGCGAGCATGAGGGTGGCACCAAATTCTCCCAGGGCTCGGGCGAAGCTCAAAACGATGCCAGCAATAACGCCGCGCCTGGCGAGAGGAAGCGTCACACGGAAAAAGGTTTCAATCTCACCCTTGCCGAGAGTGTAGGAGGCCATCTCGAAACGCGAATCCACAGATTCCAGAGCGGCCCTTGCCGATTTGACCATGATAGGGAGCGCCATCACGCCCGCGGCGACCACCGCTCCCTGCCAGGTGAAGGCGAGAGACCAACCGGTCAGACTGTAAATGTATCTACCGATCCAGCCACGCCTTCCGAGAAGCACAATCAGGTAGTAGCCAGTCACAGTTGGGGGAAGCACCATGGGCAGGGTCAAGACGGCGTCACAAAATTCCTTGGCTCGGAACTGGCGCTTGGCAAGGAGGTAACCCAAACCTGTCCCGAATACTCCGACCAGGAAGGTAGCGACCGTGACGACCAGAAGCGAGAGCTTGAATGCGGGCCAGATCATTGGCTACTTTGGAGCCAGAAAGCCGTATTTCGTCAAGATCCGCACACCGTCCGCGCTCCGCACGAGATTTACAAAATCTCTGCCGGCTTGAGGGCTGCCACTGTCCTTTACGACGGCGATCGGGTACACGACGGGACCATAATACTGGTCAGGAGCCGTGGCGGCAACAGCAGCTTTGCCTTTGGCGATTTTGACATCGGTCGCGTAAACGATTCCCGCCTCAACTTCCTCGCGCATCACGTAGTCCAACACCTGCCGCACATTTTCGGCCAGAACAAGCCGTGACTCTATCATTGGCCAAAGCTGCATGTTGCGAAGAAGTTGCTCGGCATACTGCCCGGCCGGCACGGTCTTGGGATCGCCAATCGCGATCCGATGCACACTCGGCTCCTGCAGCTCAGCAAATGAGTGCAGTGCCGCCTTGGAGCCTGCCGGCACCACCAGCACCAGAGCATTACGAACAAAGTTACCGCGTGTCAATGGGTCAATGAGTTGTTTCGCCTGGAGCTGGTCCATCTCCTTTTCACCCGCGCTGGCAAACACGTCCACCGGCGCCCCGGATTCGATCTGCTTCTCGAGCTCACCGGAAGAAGCGAAACTGAAAGTGACGGTGTTGCCCGTTCGGTCATGGTAAAGGCGCCCGATTTCGTTGAATGCCTCGCTCAGACTGATCGCCGCTGCCACCACAATTTCGCGGGTCTGCGCAACCGTCGGGTGTGCCGGCGTACCAGCCAACAGGAAAGGGATGAGGAAGGAAAGCAACAGCGCCGTGCTTCGCCGTCCAGGTTGCTTTTTCAATTTCGGATCCTTAAATCACGGTGATCACGGCCACGTTGCGCACTTCGAATGTGGCCGGTCCCCAATCCGCGCGGAAGTAAGTAATTATCCTCCGGCAAAGCCGGAGGCTTTTGCGGTGGCCGGCCCCTCAAAGAGGCCTGCCCGCCACCGTAGGAAATAACCCCTCACCCTATCACCCCTTCTCCCCTCTTCCCTCTCCCCGAGGGAGAGGGAAGAGGGGGAGGGGAGTTGGGGTGAGGCGTCTTTTCGGTACGATGAAAGCCCGCGATTTGCTGATTCCCGGAACTGTCAAACTCCGACTGCCACCCGGGCAAAGCCGGGGGATCCCCCCGCAAGTCAGAAGCTGAAACGACCGCCGACTGTCGGTGCCATGTTGCTGTCGTATCGATAGGGGACGCCGGGGCCATGAGGAATGGCGATGGCCAGACCGCCGCTCACCCAGGAATAGGCAATTCCAGCAAAACCGTCGAAACGCTTGGTGAAGTGGCGGTCCGCATAGAGCGACACTTCGTCGAGGTCCCCCGCGCACGAACTGCGGAAACCATTTGCGACCGAGCAGGTCGACGGATTACGCCGAAAGTCGTTCTGCTGCTGGTGATACCAGGCCACAGTGAGGTCGGTTTTGCTATCGATGGCGTACTTTCCGCCCAGCCACCAGATCTGCACGATCTTGGGAGAGTCAAGATTGTTGTCTTCGACGCCGCTCATGACATAACCGCCCTGGTCTGAGGCGCCAACCCCCAAAGGGTCCGTCGGGTTCGTCTGGTAGACCCATTCAAAGCCGGCAAAAACTTTCAAAGGATTCCACGCATAGCGTGCAGCAGCCATGACGGCGCTGTTGTCGGTAACGATGCCGTAGACGGTGTTGGTCGTCCCGATCAAATTGTTCCCGGTAATCGGGTTCGTATTGATGCTATCCGTGGTCGACTGATAAGTCGCCGAGAGACTTTGCGGCCCCAGCAAGGGGTTCAATACGCTGATTGCCTGGTTGTAATGTTGATAGACGACGTCGCCGAAGAACTTGCGGTACTCTCCGCCGCCGTCGAATCCAAAGGCGTTGTTATGCGCCGATTCCGGAGTACAGTTGGCGGCAGTCCAAGTTGCGGAGGCCGAGTAGCAGCCACCCGTACCATCGGCGAATTTATACATCGCGCCGAAATGCACCGGCCCATAGGTGAGCCGATACTTCAAGGCGTCGTCCCAACGGCTGTCCTCGGTGTCTCCGCCTCCAGCCATCGTGCCGTTATATCCGATGTACGAAAAGGCATAGCTGCCGCCGGCCGGATCGTAAAGGAGCATCGCATCGGTACCAAGAGAGCGTTCACGGCCGAAGGTCAGCGTGCCGAGCTGCGCGGACGATATACCGAGATAGTATTCATCATTGAAGGGTTGGCCCGCGCGCGCGCCGTCGATGGCTTCCGAATAGCCGCTCCTGGGAAGTCCGTTGTTGATGAACATGGTTGCGGACGCGTTGGCGAGCAGGCCGGACTGCGGATTGATGCCCGATGAAGCGTTGAACACAATGGACCAGCCATGCGCAAACTCTTCCTTGCCCCTGACGCCCAGGCCCGTCTGCTGCAGGTTGTTCGGTGCGATGAGGAATCGATGTTCGTAGCCGTTTCGGTTAATCAGAGATTCGCCTTCATAGTTATAGCCGTTTTCGGGTAAGCCGTGGCTGACCCAGCCGACGCCGATGTCATACGCACCGTACAACGTGACGCCGTGCCAGGTCAGCG
>JASHTY010000434.1 GCA_030040315.1 Terriglobia bacterium
ACTCAGCCGGCGATGGGCGCTCTTAAATCACGAGGACGCCGGCGCCGTGGATTCTACTACCTTTGAGGTTTTGCAGGGCGCGATTTGCCTCGGGAAGCTGAAATGGCTCGATCTCGGTTCGCACGGGTATCTCCGCGGCAAGGCGCAGAAGCCCGCGCACATCCTCGCGCGTGCTGTTCGCGATGCTGCGAAGGATGCGCTCATGGTACAGGAGTTGATACTCCATTTCCGGCAGGTTGGACATGGTGATTCCGGCAAGGGCCAGCGTACCGCCCTTGCGAAGCGTGCGCAGGGCATCGGGAACAAGTTTGCCCGCAGGGGCGAAAATGATTGCAGCATCGAGTGGAGCCGGTGGAGTATCACCCGCCGCGCCCGTCCACTCAGCTCCTAGATGATGCGCCATTCGGCGGTGCGATTCCGTGCGCGTGAAAACGCACACCTCACATTTCCAGTGCCGTGCAATCTGAATGACGATGTGCGCGGAGGCGCCAAATCCGAACAGACCCAGCCGCTCGCCGGCTTGAAGGTTTGAGAGCTTCAGCGCGCGATAGCCAATCACCCCGGCGCAGAGCAGCGGCGCGGCCTCCAGGTCCGAAAAATTCCCGGGAAGCGGATAGGCAAAGGCCGCCGGGACCACCATCGCTTCCGAGTAACCGCCATCGACATGAAAGCCTGTAAACCGCGCTTGCTCGCAAAGGTTCTCCAAGCCTTTCCGGCAATAACTGCACACTCCGCAAGTTGAATAGAGCCATGGAACACCCACACGGTCGCTCAGGCGAAACTCTGTTACGCCCGCGCCGAGAGCGTCCACGGTGCCCACAATTTGGTGCCCGGGAATTAACGGGAGCTTGGGAAGCTGTAAATCGCCTTCCACGACGTGCAAGTCGGTATGGCAAACGCCACAGGCGCGCACGCGGACACGAATCTCTCCTGCAGCGGGTTCAGGATTCGGAAGCTCGGCAAGCCGCAGAGGATTCTCATCCGCCGGCCGGGGTTTTTCCAGCAGCATGGCGCGCATAACGAATGCCGAGTCTATCCGAGCAGCCACCAGGTATCAAGCTAGTGGCCGCTCCGGCGCTTGCTTCCCTACGACGCTTCGCTAAATAATGGATTGATGCCGCCAGCTTTCAAGCCTAATCCTGAACAACTGCAAGCGGTCGAGCATGGTGAAGGCCCCCTGCTGATCATCGCCGGCCCGGGCAGCGGCAAAACGCGCGTCATCACACAACGAATCGCCCACTTGTTGGCGGGCTCGGCGGGCAACGGGAGCAAACCGGCGCTGCTGCCGGGATTCGAAGACAATTCACACTCGCCTACTGATGCTATTCAGCCCGAAAGCATTTTGGCCCTTACCTACACGGAGAAAGCCGCGCGTGAAATGCAGCGCCGGGTGCGTGAGGCATTGCCCGATATCGAAACGCTCCCTCACATTTCCACCTTCCATGCTTTCTGTTACGGCGTTCTGCGCAAGCGGCATTTCGAGCGCACGCTTCTCGACAAGGTCGACGTGTGGATCTTTCTTCGCCGGCGGATGGAAAGCCTGGGGCTCCAGCATTATCAAAAACTGCCCGAGCCCGGCGCATTTCTCCAATCCCTCAACGAATTTTTCTCACGCTGCCAGGATGAGTTGATCGAGCCTGCGGACTTTGAGCGATATGTCACTGATCTGGAGACGGAGTTCCGGCAAAACTCGGTAAGAATGGATCCCGATGAACGCACGCAGGGGCAGGAGGAAATCGACAGGAAGCGGGAGCTGGCGCGGGTTTTTCGCAATAGTCGAAGATTGATCGAGGAAGCCGGCGCCTCCAGCCTGGGGAGCCTGATTCCGGAGACAGTTCACCTTTTCGATCGCGAGCCGGAAGTCCTGGACGCCAATCGCCGGCTCTTCCGATTCGTGCTCGTCGACGAATTCCAGGACACAAATTATGCGCAGGTTGAATTGTTGAAGCGCCTGGTGAAGCCGCCGTACAACATCACCGCCGTGGGCGATGACGATCAGGCCATCTACCGATTCCGTGGCGCATCGCACGGCGCATTCAAAATGTTTGACGAAGCCTTTCCCGGACACAAGACGATTTTCCTGCACACCAATTACCGCTCCACCCAACACATCCTCCGTGTGGCGGACATGTTGATTTCGAGAAACGATCGCTACGAGTCGAAACCCAAACTCCAGGCGATCCGGCAGGAGGGCCGGCGCGTTTACCTTCTGCAATCCACCGATTTCCTGAGCGAAGCCGCATGGCTGGCGGGCGAAGTGTCGCGGCTTATCCGTAAGGGGACGCCGCCGGGTCACATCGCCGTGCTCTACCGCGCGCATGGCTATCGGGATCGTCTTGTTGAGCAGTTTCGAAAGGGGAGCATCCCGTTCGCCATTCACGGTCTTTCGATTCTTTCCACCGTAATTCTTCGCGACCTGTTGGCATACCTGAACATCGTACACTCACCGCACGAAAACGTCAGCCTGACGCGTGTGCTTCTGACACCGCGTTGGAATTTCCCAGAGGAGTTGGGTCAACAAGCCCGGCAGCAGGCTTCACGCGATCACTGCTCTCTGTACGATGTCCTGCAATCGTGGGAGAAATCGGCGTCGGGGAGCCGCCTGGAGGGCACCGGCTGGCATGAATTGCGGCGCTTGTTGAATGAGCTGCACGCATATGCCCGGCAGGCGCCCGTAACTGCGCTGCTGCAACGGCTGTTAGGGCGGCTGGAAATCACCTTTGCTCCCGGGGATCCGGACGAAGCTTATGTAGAGGCATTCCGGGAATTCCTGGAAAAGTGGGAGGGTAAGAGCGACGCGTGGGAACTTGCTTCCTTCCTCGAATACTTTGTCTATTTCAGGGAGGCAGGCGGACTTATTGAGGCGCCAGTACCTGCCCATCGTTCCCAGGCCGTCCAGATGATGTCCGTTCATGGCGCGAAGGGTCTGGAGTTTCCGGCAGTTTTCATCCTGAGTGTTGCGCCGCGGCGGTTTCCCCACAGCGAGCAGAAGCCTGTCATCGAGTTCCCGGAGGCGCTGCGCAAAGGGCCTCCTCCACCCGCCGACATCCATGAACAGGAAGAACGCCGTCTGTTTTATGTGGGTCTCACGCGCGCGATGGACCGTCTCTATGTCTCGAGCGTCGCGAAGTCTGCAAAAAGGCCGTCTCTATTCATTGATGATCTGACTTCCGATCCGGCGGTTGTTGCGTGCGACCTTGAGCGCATCGGAGTTCCTGATCTTCAACCACAAGCGGCGGAAGCCAAGAGTCCGGAAGTTGCCCCACGCGGCGGTCCCCAAGCCGTGACTTCACAGAATGGGCTCTTCGGGGACGGTCGCACAGCGCCAGCGATTCACCCACCGGTGGCGGATTGGGCTCGCGGTGCGCCGGTGATCAAGCCCCAGGAAAAACTTCAGCTCAGCGCCACGGCGATCGAGACATACGAGAACTGCCCTCAGAAATTCCTGTTCAGTCACTACCTGAAGATTCCGACGGGGCCGCAACCCGCGCTGACTTTCGGCAATATCATGCACCAGTGCGCGAGGCGCTATTTCGAATTTCGGCGGCAGGGCCCGGTGAAGTTCGAAGAAATCAAGTCGTACTTTGAGCAGAGCTGGAAAGATGCCGGGTTCGAGGACGATTATCAGGAGCAGGCCTACAAGAAGGCGGGGCTCGAGCAGCTCCGCGTGTTTGTGGGCCGGCACGAGACGGTGGCCACGCTTCCCGTTGCCGCTGAGGCGCATTTCGCGCTCGACCTGGGCGATGTCGTCATGGAGGGGCGAATCGACCAGATCAATCCCCTCAAGGACAAATCCGTTGAGTTGGTGGACTACAAGACCGGCAGGCCGCCCACGCAGAAAGACGCGGACAAGAGTCTTCAGCTTTCGGTATACGCGCTGGCCGCGCGCGACCAGATGCATCTTAATCCGGTTCAGCTTACATTTTACAGCCTGACGAATAATGAGCCGGTGCGGACGGTGCGATCGCCGCGCGATCTTGAATTGGTGGTGAGGGAGATTCGCGACGTTGCGGCACAAATCCGCCAGAATATATTTCCGCCCAAGCCGGGATTTGTGTGCAAGTATTGCGACTACGCGCCCCTGTGCCCCGCACATGAAGAAGCGTTTTGATCTTGATTTGTAAGGTGGCAGCAGCATGCGGCGCAACGCGTATTTGCGGTGCATTTTATGGTCTCAATCCTTCTAGTCCTGCTAGGTATCGTGCTGGGCGG
>JASHTY010000435.1 GCA_030040315.1 Terriglobia bacterium
CAATTCCCTGAAGCGTCATCTGATGGCCCACCAGCAGCAGGCAGCGCTCGATGATGGCGTTAAGATCGTTCTTCTGGGGGTTGATGGGAGTCTGGCGCGCGAAGGTGAGCAGGTTTTTCACGATAGCTCCGCAGCGCCGGCTTTCCGACTCAATGATTTGTAAATAGCTTTTGGCTTTGCCGGCGCGACGGCCGGCGCTCCACTCCTTGTCCGCCAGGCGCGTGATCAGCTTGCTGTACGTAAGTATCCCGGCCAGGGGATTGTTGATTTCGTGGGCGACCACGGCGGCGAGCTTGCCGAGCGAGGCCATCTTCTCCGACTGCGAAAGAACGCGATAAGCGCGCTCGAGTTCTTCGGTCTTTTGCTGCACGCGCTGCTCCAGGGAGTCGGTCCACTGGCGGTTTTCCTCCTGCGCCTTCTTCAGTTCGTGAGTCATGCGATTAAAGGAAGCGGCCAGCACGCTGATCTCATCGTTTCCGGATTCGGCAAGCTGATAATCCAGGTTGCCCGCGGCAACGGCGCGCGTGCCCTCGCGCAGGCGGCGCACCGGCCGATGAACGGTGAGCCAGATCAGCCAGGTTGAGAAGAGGCTGACCGCGAGCAGTGAGGCGACGCTGAAGATCGCCAGTTGCCGACGATGCTGCGCCACGGCCTGATCCATGGCGGCGAGCGGCAGGTTGGTGTCCAGCACGCCCAGAACCTGATCGCTGGCGGCGTGCGCGTGGCAGGCGGCGTTTGAGCAATCCGGTTCGTTCTCAATGGGGCGGATCAAGCCCAGCACGCGCGTGCCGTCGCGCGCGGTGTAAATGCGCATGCGGTCGGGCGGGTCAAGCTTGACCAAGGGCCGGGCGAGGGGCTGCGCCTGAGCGTGGCAGGCGTAGCAGGCTTCCGCCTTCTTATCGACAAAGCGCCCGACTTCCTGGTTGTCGGTGGAGAAACTGATTTGCCCCTGTGGGTTGTATATACGAATCCGGCTGATGCCGTTTTCGTGCCCGATGGTGTTGATGATATGGAAGACCTCCTCGCGCTCGTTTCGAAGCATGGAATAGCGAATGCTGCTGCGGATGATGTCGTTGATGCGGTCGGCGCTCTGGAAAATGATCTCCTGCTGCGATTGCCTCCATAGGCGCAGGTTCCAATAGCCGTAAAGCCCCAGCAGCAGCGCCACGCCGCCCACCGCGCAGGTAGTCAGCTTGATTGCCAGGCTATGACTCAGCTTGGGCATTCGCGATCCTCGACGCTCGGCGCCATGGCGCGGCTCGATCCGTGCACCTTGCCGTCCTATGCAACCGCCCGGATTTGGATTGCCCCCGGCGCGCGTGAACCTTGCGCGGGTTCCATTACATTGAGATAACGGACGGCGAGACTGAAAAGCAGGAACCCTACGCCTACGATTGAGAGGGTCACGGCCACCTCCGTCCAGCGCGGGAAGTAATGAACACCGGAGGAAGCCTCCAGGCCGGTGATGGAGACATTCAGGCGGTTCAGCAGGAAGCCCGTGATGACCAATACGGCGACGCCGAAAAGGCTCTCGCGATTCTGACGAATTCTGCGGAACAGCAGCATCGGCAGGGGAATCAGCAATCCCAGGGTGATTTCCAGAACGAACAGCACCGTTTCCCGGGAAGGTTCGCGGAGATGTACGAGCGCGCCGCGGCTCCAGAGATCTTCAAACCTCAGCAAGCCATAGACCGCCAGCACCACGGCCATCGCGCGGCCCAGCACCTCCAGCAAGTGCATCTCAATCTCCCGGCCAACGGCGCGCGAGCTCAAATTGGATTCGAAAATTACCATCGCCAATCCCACTCCCACCGCCGAAATGAAAAAGAACAGAGGCAGCATCGGCGAGTACCAATAGGGGTGGAGCTTTTCCGGCACGATCAGGAACAGGCTGCCCAGCGAGGACTGGTGCAAGGTCGAGAGTATGACTCCCGTGATGACCAGGGGAATCGTTGCGGCCTTGATCACCCGCAGCGGCGTGTGCAGGTGGAGACGCTCAAAGACGGCGGGGGAAAACTCCAGCGCCAGCACCGTCAGGTAGAGCATGACGCACCACGCAACTTCAAACATCACGGAGTGCGGATTCCACATTACAAGGGGGTGCCAGATGTTGTAAGGCTTGCCCAGATCGTAAAGCAGCGCCACGGCCACCAGCGCATAGCCCAGAAATGCGGTGAGGATTGAGGGGCGCAGCACCGGGCGGAATCGCTCGATGTGAAAGACGTAGACAATGGCCGCCAGGGTGAATCCGCCCGCCGCCAATCCTACTCCGCAGAGGACGTCGAAGCCAATCCACAGCCCCCAGGGAAACTGATCCGAGAGGTTGGTGGCCGCTCCCAGACCTCGCGTGAAGCGCAACGCCGTGGAATAGAAACCTGCGGCCAGAATTAGCACCAGCACCGCTCGCCAGAATGTGAGCTTCGGAAGTTTTGAGATGTTCATGATCTACTCCATCTTCTTTTCTGTTTTGGCCACTTTTTCTCGTCGATTGGTAATCCACCAGATACCGCCGAGCAACAATCCGCCGAGGGGCACCAAGGTGGGAATCTCGGAAAGCACGCGGTAGGTCAACAAGGGCATGGGCTCGCTCGGCAGATTCGATGGCAAGCCGAGTTGATCGAAGGGGACGGCTGAGAGGTAGAGGACTGATGTTCCACCCACCTCCTGCTTGCCGTAAACGCGGTGAAAGTATTTCGTGGGCTCATCGGCTAATCGCTTTTCAGCCTCTTTCAGCAGATCATCACGTTCGCCGAAGATGCCGGCCTGGACCGGGCAAACCAGCGTGCAGGCGGGCTGCAGGCCTTTCGCCTGGCGGGGCGCGCACATGGTGCACTTCTTCACCTTGGGAAACAGGGCCTTCCACTCATAACGAGGGATGCTGAAGGGGCAGGCCATCATGCAATAGCGGCAGCCCATGCACTTGCCGGCATCGTATTCGACCGGCCCCGCTGCGGTCTTTTTGAGCGCGCCCACCGGGCAAACGGACGCGCAGGTGGGTTGCTGGCAATGCATGCAGAATCGGCGAACAAACACGCTGCCGTGAGCCTGGACCACATTCAGCATATCGGCCGAGAGATGCCCGCCCACCTCTCCGTGACTTTGGGCGAAGGCCACAAGGTCATCGTCACCCAGAGGCCTGGTGGGCAGATCATGTGCAGCGCCGGGATCGCCAAGGGGAAGATGGTTTACAACTTTGCAGGCGGTCGCGCAGGCGCCGCAACCGATGCAGCGCGTGGTGTCAACGAGAATTGCTTTGCTCATTTTCAGGACCTCTCTGTCGAACGGCGTGCTGGACTTGCTGTCCTTGAGAAAGTCCAACCCAATACATCAAAGAGCACGCGGGGTGCCAAGAAATTCAACGAATGAAGGCCAAAACGGTGCAATTCGTCTGAGTCTTGCGAAGCACGCGGATCGCCCGGCTTGGCGTGTGGTGAAAATCGCGCAGCGCCGGGCGATCGGGACAAAGTGGCGGAATTATTGCCACCTCAAGAATTCTGCCGCAAATTCCTTCCACGCTGGCCTGGGGAGTTCTCTCAGGCAGCCGGGGGCGGGGAATCCGCCGTCCTGGCTGGTTGCACCAAGTGGCGGCGCGAGCGGAATTCTGGGCGCAAGGAATTCGCTGAGGCGTGTGAATTCCGTTTCCAGCCACTGTCCGGCATGTTCACCCGAACGAGTGAGGCGCGGGTTGGCCGCGGAAGGAGCCACGCTGAGACGGCAGACCCATCCATGGCGAAATGCGCCGGAAGTCAGCAGGGCAGGTTGCTTTTGCGCAAGCCGGTTCACCGCCACAATCTTGCCGCTGACCGTCGAGGGAACAAGAAGCCGTCGGCCGTTTTGCTCGATAGCGAATAGCGCCTGCCCGGGCACGACTTGCTTGCCGGCCGCGGGCAGGGCGATCCGGTCGATGGGTCCTGCCACGTAGGCAAGAAATGGATCGGCGCCAATCTTCAAACGTCCCGCACCATCCTCGCGCGACCAGGTGTGGGCGCTGGAAAGGCACACGCCTTCGGGGATTCGCCACATGGCTTTGGCCGCAGGCGCAGCTTGCGCAACTGCCCGGCGAACCTGGGCGGCGCGCCAGGCTTTCCATTTTTCGATGCTCAGGTCGGTCAGTATCAAGCTCACGAACATGAAGGCTACGAAGATTGCGACCATGGTAATCCTCCTTCGAACAAAGCTCCCAAGAGCCTGCACAGCGTTACGAGAGCAGCATCTCCCGAACGAACGTCTCCCACTCGGGTTCAGGAACCAGGCTCAAAACGTCGTCGATGACGCGCCCACCGTCTTGCAGCCGTGCTTGCGAGCCGGGATTGAGGCGCGTGTGAAGCGAACTGGCGGATTCCTCCATCCAGCGCTGGGCCAGGCGGCCGTGGAGCAAATTCTTCATATTGCCCTCGAGGCCTGGAGCGTTGACGGCCATAAGCCAGCCGGCTCCATAAGGGTCGCGATGAGCCAGAGACGGGTCGCGCAGAATTTCGGGATTGACGTCGATAACCTCGCCCTCGATGGGGGAGAGCATTTCGAAGCGGTGGCCGGCGCGGTCAATCGTCCAACCGCGTTCGCCTTGCCGCAGCCAGTGGCCGCGGGCCGGCAAATCGATTTGATCGATCGAACCGACCAGGCGGGCGGCGAAATCGTCCAGACCCACGCGAACCCCACGGGACGATTCCTTTGCTGCCCAGGCATGTCCCGTGTGGTAAGAAAGGTTGGCGGGAGTTTGGAAGCCGCCCACAATGTTCATGGCCGCGATTGGGGCGGGTTTCCGCACGTCGGGCCCCACTGGCGTGGCCGCGATGTGGTTTGCGACCCGCTGCTCCACGAAGTAGTCAAACGCGACGAACAGAACAAACATTGCTACCACCAAGATGAGAACCATGTGCCACCCCGCCGTGCTCCGCCACCTTGCTGCGAAGCGGAACAGCCAAAACTCAACCTGACTAAACGCAGGCGAGTTGCCATATCCGGTAGAAACGCAGTGGATGGCGGACGGAGGGCAAGGGCAATCGACCGTGAGAGTTAGAGCAAAATACTGGAGCGTTGGAAGGAGCGGACAAAGGGGCCAAATTCAGGCCTCTGTTGCGATTCTATGCAGCGCTTTTCAGCGCATTCCATCAATCCGGCGCTAACGGTCTGAATTTACACGGGGAATCCGACCGATGCAGATCACAACATCTCATGATCAGAAATTCAACCTGGATGAGCTTTCGGGCAACACTGCCGGAAGGGCGTGGCTTCAGCTCCGCCATTGAGGGCAGCCTCGCCTTCGAGGCTTTAGCCTGTGATGCGGCATTCCTTGAGGGCCCAAAGGCCCGCTTCGGCATGGCTTCCGTGACGGCGGGGCTGAAGCCCCGCCCTTTCACTGGAGTGCGACGAAGCCCCACACTTCCAATGCTGCGCGATCAACAACGGTTATTTGGGCATTCAATTACTAAGCGCCCGAACTTGGGCCAGCCGGAGGTGGGCTGGCCGCTGTCGGCGCAGAGCTCAATTCGGTCAAAATGTCGCGGCCTGGCGCTGGTGGTATCCGGCTCGGGCCGGCTGAGCAGGGGTACTCCTTCGCCGCGGCGCCACTGAGCGCTCCTTTGTTTTCATCAACATAGCCGGATGCACTTGCATTTTTGGCGATGCTCGCCTTGGGCGCGTCTTCGGATTCAGGCGGAGCCTCAAACTGCGGGGGTTGGTCGCCGTTATCCTGAACCTCGGATTCCTTTTGCAGTTTCCTCAGTTCATTCCCCAACCGGCAAAACTCCCGGAAGCAGGAGCGTTCCTCCCGCCGCATCAATTCCAATTCCTTGCTGATCTCGACGACGAGGACGTCGCGCTCGCTGATGGAAAGCGGTGCCTCGAGCGCGGCAATCTCTTC
>JASHTY010000436.1 GCA_030040315.1 Terriglobia bacterium
GTGAATGGCAAGCGCCTGCCCGCGCTGCGGAGCTACCAAAACCGAGTCGGTGCGCCACGGATTTGTTTACGACACGCTGGGGATGTTCGGCTTCCGGCTTCGCCGCTGTTCCGCATGTAATCGCTGGCGGGTGTTCAAGCGTAGAGGATTGAATGAGCGCCGCCCGGATGAGATGACGGTCGAGGAGCTTCGGGAGCGATTCAATCAGGAAGTGGCGAAGACCATTAAGAAACCTGCAATGACTTCGGAGAATCCGGCGAAGAACACGGCGATGGAGGAAAAGCCCGCGGCCCCAGTTTCCCTCCCTCCGGCAAGATCAGCGCGCCGCAAGGCGGAATCGGGCGATGAGAGCGACGATTATCACATGTGCCCCCGTTGCGGAAGCTCAAATTATCACCGCTCACGCCGCCGATGGTACGAGCGGTTGGTGGGGCGCCGCAGAATGGCGCGATGCATGAAGTGTAATCATCGGTTCCCATATCCTCGCTAGGCAGGTTGGCCTTTCGCGAGATCGCCTCGATCCTTGGGGTCGGCCGTTTCTAGCCAAAACCCCGCAAAGCATGATAAATCTGTCCCGATGACCGTTTCCGCCCCCGTAACGCGCCGCATTGCGCAGGCGTCCGGAATTGTAATGGCGAGCGTGCTCGCCAGCCGCATTCTAGGCTTCCTGCGCGATTGGACGGTGGCCCACCAGATCGGCTCCAATGCGGTGACGGATGCGTACGTCGCCGCTTTCACGCTGCCGGACTTTTTGAATTATCTGGTGGCCGGCGGTTCATTGAGCATCACCTTCATCCCCGTCTTTACCAAGTTTGTGGCGGAGAATCGGGAGGGCGAAGGGTGGCACGTGTTCTCCACGGTGGTTACGTCGATGGGTGCGCTGCTCACGGCGCTGGTGCTGGTGGGGGAAATCTATGCTCCGCAGCTTGTGAACCTGATATCACCCGGCTTCAGCGCCAGCGAAAAGGATCTCGTCATATTTCTGACACGGCTGATGCTGCCCGCGCAAATCTGTTTCTATCAGGGCAGCATTCTGAGCGCGGTTCAGTACGCGAAGGGGCAGTTTTTGGTGCCTTCGCTGGCGCCGGTCATCTACAACCTGGGAATCATTCTGGGAGGCGTGCTGCTTTCTCCTCACATCGGCATTACCGGATTTGCCGTGGGAGTGCTGGCCGGAGCAATCGCGGGAAATTTCCTGCTGCAGGTTTACGGCGCGCGGCGCGCCGGGGCGCGATTCTCACCCAACCTGAACATTCGTCATCCAGGATTCTGGCTGTTCGTGAAGCTTTCTGTTCCCATCATGCTGGCTCTTTCACTGGTGTTTACGGACGACTGGATCATTCGTTGGTTTGGTTCTTACCTTGTCAAGGCATCAATCTCCTGGCTGTATTATGCAAAGAACCTGATGAGGGTACCGCTTGGCATGGTCGGGCAGGCAGTTGGCGTTGCGTCGTTTCCGTTCATGGCACAACTCTATTCGGAAGGCAAGCTGGAGGAACTGAACCATACGTTAAACGCAACGATTAAGGGGTTGCTTCTGCTGCTCATGCCGATATCGGCGCTCACCATTGCGCAGGCAAAGCCGCTGGTCTTTCTCGTGTACTCTCACACTCGCATGAATGTTAACGATCTTCAGGCTACAGCCGCGGCTTTGGGCGTGTTTTCGCTTGGGATGTTTGCCTGGGGCGCCCAGAACATTCTGGCACGGGGTTTCTATGCGGCGCGGAATACGCTGACGCCGGCAATCGTGGGCACCGTCATTACGTTCCTGAACCTGCCGGTTTACTGGTGGCTGGTGCACCTCTATCAATATCTGGGTCTGGCGCTGGCGAGTTCTGCCGGGATCATCGTCTACACAATCTTCCTCTTCTGCCTATTGAACCACCGGACAAAGAATCCGGAATCTGCCGCCATGGTTTGGTTCTTTATCAGGATTACCGCTGCGTCGATGATTGCCGCGGGCGGCTCTTACAAATTGGTCGAATTCCTGGGAGCGAAATTCGGATGGCAAACACCCCTGCACGCACTGATGGTCCTGGTGATCGCGAGCGCCGCCGGGTTTGGCATTACAGCCGGTCTTGCCAAACTCTTCCGTATCAGGGAACTTGACTCTTATCTCGCCAGGTTGGGATTGTGAGCGGTTCATGAAGAGGGCTGCCGGGTTGATTCCCACGCGACAAGCTGCCAGCGACCATCCTGCTTCGCAAAGACCTCCAGGTATAGTAACGGCACGGTCATTTCCTGACCCTTGTTGTTCGCTTTGATCAGCACTTTACCCGTGACCACTGCCGTGCTGCCGTAAAAGTTCACCTTGAAACCTTCTGAGGTAATGGAGTGGTAGAGGATTTCCCCCGAACGAATCGAAGCCAGAAACTCCGTCTTGTTCTGGCGCCAGCCCGTGCCGTGGGTATAAACGAGATCGGCCGAAAGGAGATGATCCAGCGCATGCACGTCCCTTTTCGTCATCGCCTCGAATCGCTGCTGTTCGATGCCGCGGATATCTCCTTCATTGCCTCCGGGATCTTCCTGAATTGTGCGCGCTGATGTAGTCACAAAGGCAACCACCAGTGCGGTCGAAATCGCCTGAAGAAGCATTCGGTTCATTTCCAACCTCCTCTTTCCACCTTCGCATAGCAGTTATTTTCCCACGCAGAATGTCTTGAAAATGATATCCAGCACATCATCGGCGTATGTTGCGCCCGTGATGAGGTCGAGCGGCCGCAGGGCATCGTAAAGGTCGAGCAAAAGCATTTCGTGATGCGTGTGCTGCTCAGCGGCGTCTCCTGCTTTGGCCAGGCCCTCCAGTGATGCTTTGAGGAGCCGCTGGTGGCGCAAGTTGGTGATGACCTCACCTTCCGGGCTTACACCGCGCGCCGGGGCAGCGAGCGCAAGAATACGGTGTTTTAGCTCGGGAATTCCTTCGGTCGTCAGGGCTGAGGTACGAACTGCCTCCTGGGGAGCGCCGCTGACCCAGGTTTCGTGCGCCGGCAGATCCGATTTGTTCATGGCAACAAGCAATGCGCCCAGCGGACGCAACTTCTCGAGCAAGCGAGCGTCCTCTTCCGTCCGCGGTTCCGAGGCATCCACAACAAGCAATCGCAAATCCGAGTCAGCGATGGCAGCGAAAGAACGTTCGACGCCGATCTTTTCAACCTGGTCTGAAGCCTCGCGGATTCCGGCCGTATCCACAAAGCGCAGAGGGATGCCTTCGATGTTGGCCGTTTCGGTCACCAGGTCTCGCGTGGTTCCCGGAATGGGCGTGACGATGGCGCGCTCTTCGTTCAGCAGCCGGTTAAAGAGGCTTGATTTGCCCACGTTCGGCCGGCCGACGATGGCCAGCGTGAGCCCTTCGCGCACGATTCGGCCGTACTCATAACCGTCGGCCAGCTTCTGTAAGTCTGTCCTGATGCAATCGACCTGCGTCAGGATCTCGCGCCATTCGATCACTGCCACGTCATCTTCGGCGAAGTCGATGCCGGCCTCCATTCGGGCAATCAAGTTGAGCAATGTCTGTTTGTGTGGCTTCAGATGCCGGGAGAGCGAGCCCTCGAGCTGTTGCGCGGCGACGCGCGCCTGATAAAGCGTTTGCGACTCGATCAAGTCGCGGATGGCTTCCGCCTGCGTCAGATCGATGCGTCCGTTCAGGAACGCGCGCATTGTGAATTCACCCGGCTCGGCTGCGCGCGCGCCCTTTGACAGGCAGCATTCCACCAAATACCCCAGAATTACCGGAGATCCGTGGCAGGAAAATTCCACCACGTCCTCAGCCGTGTAGGAATGCGGGGCGCGAAAGCAGGTCACTACCACCTGGTCCAGCACTCGTCCCGATTCCATGTGGGCGAATGACGCAAGCGTGGCGCGCTGGGTTTCCAGCGGCAGCTTGGGCAATTGGAGCAGGCTCGTGGCGATTTCAACAGCTTGCGGGCCGGAAAGCCGCACGATTCCCAGACCGCCTCGCCCCGGCGGCGTGGAGATGGCAACGATGGTGTCTTCGCTCGTCATGGGTTCGTCATGGGCCTGTCTTGGGAATTGCGTCCGGTTACTAGGCTGGGTGGATTACGACTTTGCGTTCTGGTCCCGTACCTTCACTTTGCGTCCGGACCTGGGGCAAGTCCTTTAAGGCCAGGTGGACGATCCGGCGCTCGCGGGCGTTCATGGGATTCAGAGTAAACGGATCCCCCGAATCGATGACGCGTTGCGCCGCCACCTTCGCGATCATTCGTAATTCGTCCGTGCGTGCCTGCCGCCAGTTCCGGGAGTCGAAGGCGATTCTGCGGAATTGGTCTTCCTCCAGGCGAATGGCTTTCAGCACAACGTATTGAAGGGCGTGCAGCAGCGTAGCGTTTTTTTCAAGCAGCAAGTCGGAGTCGGCGCCGGCAAAATCCACAACGTATTCAGGCGCGTCCGGGTCATCCGCCTGCGGGTCAGCCTTCTGAAGCGAGAAGGTTAGTTGAAAGGGGCCGAGCTTGATCCACTCCTGCAGTACGGACTGCAGCGAGCCGATGTATTTTTCGATCCCTTGGTCCGCCGGGGAATTGTCCATGTCCATGATTCACCCCTTCGATTGAATGGCCTTGCGGGCAACGGGAGGAGGAGCGTTGGCCGGTGGCATCCGCCGGTTGATGTAGACCTGTTGAAGGGCCTGCACGCTGCTGCTGACGAGCCAATACAGAGTCATGCCGCTGGCGAGCTTATAGAAGAAGAAGAGATACATCAGGGGCATTAACGCCATCATGCGCTGCTGGCTTGGGTCAACGGTAGCCATCGGCGTCATGCGCTGCAAAAGATAGGAAATGACCGTCATCAAAATCACCAGAACGGGTAC
>JASHTY010000437.1 GCA_030040315.1 Terriglobia bacterium
GGATGCGCGAGATGCGCTGCACCGGCGCATGCACCAGCACGGCGTGGCGCATTAGCCTTGCGCACGCGCAACAGTGGCACGGCATCGGGGCGGCAGGCCTACGGACTGGCAGCTACTCGCCAAATCAATTTTCCTCCGTCATCAGAAACGAGCAGGGAGCCGTCGGAAGCAACGGCCACGCCAACCGGCCGGCCATACACGAACTTTTCGCGCGGATCAGGCGAGAATCCAGTTAGAAAGGAAACCGCTTTGCCGGAGGGAGCTCCGTTGGCGAAAGGAATAAACACAACCTGGTATCCAACCCTGAGCCGGCGGTTCCACGAGCCGTGCTCAGCGATGAATGCGCCGTGGCGGTACTGCGGCGGGAACTGCTCGGCTTCGTAAAAGACAAACTGTAGAGGCGCCACGTGCGCTCCCAACAGCAAGTCGGGGACAATGGCCTTGGCGACAAGATCGGGCCGGGGCGCGACACGATCGTCCACATGCTGGCCAAGGTAGCTGTACGGCCAACCGTAAAATCCGCCGTCAACGACGTGAGTGAAGTAGTCGTCGGGAACGTCGTCACCCAAATTGTCGCGTTCGTTGACAGACGCCCACAATTGACCAGTTTTAGGGTTCACTCCGATTCCAACCGCGTTGCGCAATCCGCTCGCGAAAATTCGCTGATTTTTTCCGTCCGGGTCCATCACCAATACTGCCGCGCGGCGGGGATCCGATTCGATGCCTTCGTTCGACTCCGACCCAACGGAAACATACAATTTCGTGCCATCGCTGCTGAAGGCGAGCGAGCGCGTCCAATGCTGGTTGTAGCCGAGGCCCGGAAGATCTGTAACGTGCTGGGCATCGCCAAGGCGCCTCGAGGTTTTCTGGTCGAAGGGGAAGCGCACGACCTCGTTAGTGTTTGCGATATAGACAAAATTTTCGTGAAAGGCGATTCCAAACGGCAGATTGAGGTGGTCAGCAAAAACTTCCCGCGAGGTCGCTGCGCCTGGCACCCCATTACTTCTCAAGATCAGGACGCTCCCGGCGCTGGAATCCGCCACAAAGACATCGCCATTCGGGGCGGTGGCCAGCCAGCGCGGCATTTCGAATCCGCGTGCGAAGACCGAAACCTCGAACCCCGATGGGACGCGTGGCAGGAATCCCGGCGGAGGCTCCACGACGACGGGCGGATTGCCCACGCGCAACAGTCTGGTTAAAATAAGCTCGCGCCAACCGCGAACGTTTGGCAACAGAATCGCCGCAAAAATTGCAAACCCCGTGACTGCGAGCCCCAAAACAGTTCGCGGAATGGATTGATTCGTCATCGCGCCAACACCATTCGCATTCCGATATACTTGCGCGTTCGCCGGTGAAATTCGGTGCCAAGTAGGGCCAGTGGCCGGGGAAGACAATCATATATACTACCGTGGAATGACGCGCTCAGTTTAGAACCGCTCCCACCGTGGCGGGATGGCGCCTGGGCGTTGATCAGCGCCTCGAGGGTACCAGGCTAAAGTCTGGCGCTAAGGCAGATTCGGACAGCACTGACAAGAGGACGAGAATGAAAAGGGTCTTCCCAGCGTTCGCGGCAGCCATATTTTGGGTAACAGTTTCGGCGCGCGCCTCCATGCTTCGCATCTCTGTCGTCGATGAGTCAGGCCGTCCCATTTGGGCGCGCCTGGAGGTGGAGGGCACGGGTGGAAAGATGTATCAACCCCTGGGTGCGTTGCGCGACTTGAAGGCGGGTTTGCACGGCCTGCAGCCGGAATATCTGGGCAGCTTCATTATTCACGGGGATTGCCGAATGGAAGTTCCCGCGGGCCAATATCGCGTGGTTGGGGAACACGGAACGGAATATCAGCGGGTGGAAAAATCCGTAACCGTCGAGCCCGATGGGGAAGCGAGTGTGACTCTTGAACTTCGCCCCTGGATTAACATGGCGAAGCTGGGCTGGTGGAGCGGGGATTTGCATATCCACCGCACTCCCGACGAGGTGCAGAAAGCCGCGTTGGCGGAGGACGTGAGTTTTTGTCCGGTTATATCGTCGTGGCCGCACCGGAAGAATTATGAAATCGACACGGGAAACATTTGGGGCCCTGAAACGGATTTCCTGGTCGGGATCGACGACCGTCATTTCATGACGTTGCGGAATGCCGAGGACGAACGCGGCGGAGGTGCATGGCTGATGGAGCAGCTCAATGCACCTCTCGAGAATTTTGAAAGCTCGGCGGATTGGTGGCCGCCTGCCATCAACTTCATTCGCCAGGTGCGCACCCAGCGGACGGCGGGGCAGGGGATTTTACCCTGGGTGGACGCGGAGAAACCCTTCTGGTGGGAAGTGCCGGTCATCATGGCGCTCGAGCCTGCAGATTCGATGGAAATTCTGTGCAATCAGTTGACGGAATATGGAATCGAAGCGAGCGAAGCCTGGGGAAGGCCGCGCGAGCGCAACTTTTCCGGCCGGGAGGGCTGGCTGGAATACATTTTGAGTCTCTACTATCACTACCTGAATCTGGGGTTTCATCTTCCCGCCACGGCGGGGACGGCGAGCGGTGTGCTTCCCAATCCCATCGGCTTCAATCGTGTTTATGTGAAATTCTCTGGCCCGTTTTCCGTGGAGAAATGGTTCCAGGCGTTGCGCGAAGGGCCCAGCTTTGTGACCAACGGGCCGATGCTCTTCTTCGCCGTGAAGCCCGAACGGGCGCTAATGGAAGGCGCTGTGGAAGCAGACGCCCCCGGGCCGCTGGATCGCATCGAAATCGTCGCCAATGGTGAAGTTATCGAGTGGTTCCCGGTGGCCCCTGAAACGACCAATTTTCAGACCACCTTCACTTTTCATCCGCAAAAATACTCGTGGATTGCAGCGCGTTGCTTCCTGCGCGAGGGCGACACGGTCCGCCTTGCGCACACCAGCCCCATTTATCTGCCCGGGCATTACGACTGCAGGCCTGATGCGAAATATTATGTTGATTGGATGAATAATCTGATTGATCAAACCAAGGACAGTCCCAAGCGGTTTCCCTCCCCTTCAGAGCAGGATCAGGAAATCGGTACTTACCGCCAAGCCCTGGGCTTTTACCAGCAGAAAGCCGACCAGGAGTGTGGGAAGTAGGGCCGCTCCCGGCTGGGCGGCACGTGGTTGCCGCGGCGCACGCAGTGCCGGGTGTCAGGCCAGGGTCTACTATTGATGCGATCTGTCAGGGGGTCAAATGAATGGCCACGCGCTTCCCGGTTGTGCCCGAGGGTTCGTCCTGGCGCACCACGCGCGCAACAACAGGAATGGCCACACCGTTCGGGTGGTAAGGCATAATGACCTTCACTTCTCCGCCCACCTCGTAACTCTGATCGGTCGCGAAGTAGACTCCGGTGCGTGAAACATTGATGGTTTCAGCCACATCGAAAACCATGGCGCCGTACCGATGACGAATGGTCTTGATGGGCATGCGGAGGGGCGCCCGGCCTTTCTGCCTCTGCTCCTTCGTATATTGTCTCTTCCCAGTTGAAGAGGCCGGAGCAGCTTCGGATTCGGGCTGGGCTGATTCGGGTGGAGCCTCGACTGCAATCGTCCAGGCGGTGGTGGCTCGACATGGCTCGCAGTGACGGGCGATGGTAAAGCCCTCACCCAAAGATTCGGCCTCCGCCTCCGGCAGTGGCGTTGAAACTCTCTTATGGCAGCGCTGGCACTCCAACAAGGCAACGGGGGGGCCGCCCGCGGAATCCACCCCCTCGGGGATGGATCCCGGCTCCCAAATTTCGCCTTCCGGATCCAGCAGCTCCAATCCCACCGCGTGCAATCCTTCATCGGAGCGCATGTTGATCCAGGCCACGCGATACGTGCCGCCCACCTGAGTTCGCATATTGGTGATGTGCAATTCAGAGTCGGGATCGACCCTGTCGCGAAGCCGAATAACGATGAATTCCTCGGTGAGGCGCGTTGTCGAAGCGACTTCATCAAAGAAGCGATGTTCGTGTGACATGCCGCGGACCCGGACCGCAAGCCTTACTTCCGGTGCCCCGGCGATCGTGTGGGTGCGTTCCATGATACTTCGCTCCCGAGGCGCCCAGGATAGAGGGCGTCTCCCTCGAGGGTTATGATTTCAGCGTAAGCTACAGCCATGGAAACACTATCGGCAAGGTGATTCTACCACTGGAGAAAATTTTGGAAGACATTTTTCGGGGAGTACTTTAGTACCTTTTGAATATTGGAATTCTCGTGGAAGTGCGCCGCACCGATTCAGCGGAAATTTTGTTCACCGAACTTTGCTTAAGCTCTGAGGAGTAGACCGAACCGGGCGAAGAGCAGGAAATGTGGTTTGATTGTCGGAAATCATGCCCGAAGTTCTTGGGTGCCGGGGGGTTACAGTAGCGGTTTCGATGATAGAAAATCGCTCAAAATTCTTCGAGCCTTTTCACACATTCGAGTCTCCCGACTTGGATATTTCCAGATATCAGACGGACAGCAAAGGGTTAAGTACTGTTGAGATTTCGATAATTATTAACAAAATTTCTATGGACCCAAACTGGTATTTGGGCGGGCTCCAGTCTGTCGGAATGGGTAAGTCGGCCTTTTTCATTGCATTTCCCTCAGTTTGAACGGTCAAAAGAGGCTGGCACAAGAAAACGGGAATTCCCGACTCCGCGATTTCCGATTATTTTTAACAGCTTTTTTCTTGACAAGGCTCTGTGAATCGGTCAAGAATCTACTGTTTCAAGGTGCCAGGAGGGTCGACACTTTGAAGCACCACTGCGACTGATCATTCAATTTCTGCGTCGGGTCTGTGGCTTAGCGGTCTGCGCCGCCTTGGGGAAAATGCTGTGGGAAGCTGTGTATGATACGCCCGCGTATCAGCGATCGCGAGCAAAACCTGTCCTGCAAATTGAATGAGATGAACGCCAACCGTCCATCAGCACAGACCTTGAGTCGCGATGCTGCGACTGCCTCCTACACAGGCTTTGCGCGAGCATCATCGGGCGCCCGCCCCAAACTTTCGATTCGAATCGAATCTCCCGCTGAAAGCTTGCGGCCCGAAGTGCATTCGGTCGAAAACTTTGCCCCCCTGTCATCCTGGTGTAACGGGAGGCTGTTAACAATTAACACTTTCGAGCCAACGAAAAACCGCATTTACAGTAGACCCAATCCTTTCCAAGGATGGAGGAATATCAGAATGACGAAACAGAAGCAGCGGAAATTGCGAATCGTGGCGCAGGGTCTGCTGGTGGGACTGCTCTTTGCGGCCAGCGCCTCGGCGCAGACCGTCTCAGGATCGATCACCGGAATCGTCAAGGACTCCTCCGGAGCGGTTGTTCCAGGCGTGAGGGTGATGGTCACGGACAAGACTACGAACGTGAGCGTGAACACGCAGACAAATGAAGCTGGCGCATACCAGACGCCGTTCCTCAATTCGAGCACCTATCGCGTCACGTTTTCCAAAGAGGGATTTAAGACCGAAGTGGAGGACGATATTCTGGTGACCTTGAACCAGGCGGTGCGCGTGGACGCGACGCTGACGGTGGGCAATACCACCCAGGAGGTGCAGGTCACGGCTGAGGCTCCCCTGATCAATCACGATTCCGGCGTGATTGGCGCTTCGGTTTCGAACGCCGACTTGGTCAAATACCCGGAGAATATCGGCTCGCACGGCCC
>JASHTY010000438.1 GCA_030040315.1 Terriglobia bacterium
CTCCGACCCTCAAAGACGTTTGAGCATCAACGGCGGGATTCCTGTGACGGCGTCATCGTAAGTCGAGGCTCCTTTGCAGTGCGTCCCTGATTTGCTGATGCAGCGGCCCGCTTCTGAGCGACCGTGTGAAGCTGCATCATGCAGCAACTGGCGCCAGAAATCGATCGCGGCTGCGACTCGCCCCGCTAATCATAAACTAAGGCTTTAGCGCTGTCGCCATCCAGATATCTTACAGGCTTTCCAGCCTATCTTTTGGACGCTGACTTAGGCGCTAGGTTTTAACATCGCGTGAGATACTCGGCCGCGCACATCACCTGGACCACACTCTGTAGCTGCGACGTCAAGGTTACGCCCGCACCTGTGAGGAAGGCATAATAAAACTACAAGGAAACTGTGAATGTGAAGAAAAATGCTTTTATTGATGAAATAAATGTTCAAGGCAGAATCGAATCGAGCGAGGGGTACACTTCGAAACGTGTTTATCTTTCAGCCGGCCGGAAGCCTATCTTTCGGCCAGGAATCTCCTTCGACCGGGTCGCGCGTTATCGCGAGGTTTGACTCGACTCGGGTGTATCATTGCACCGGAATGCTTACGTTTTTCCAAAGATTAAGCCGCACGCAACTTCTCATCATCGCCGCGGCCATTATCGTGACCGTGGCGCTGATCGACTGGCGCGTGGAGCTGAACGCTTCCTTCGGTTTCCTCTATCTTTTTCCGATGCTGATTGTGGGGAGTTGCCTGCCGCGCTGGCAACTGGCGCTTTTAGGCGGACTGTGTACCTTCCTGGCAGAGCGTTTTGCCCCTTTTCCATGGGACGCGGCCGCCGGTGTGCCTCGCGACGTCTTCATGTTCGCATCCTACTTCGGCACGGGGCTTTTCGCCTATGAGTCAACGCGCAACCGGCGCCTGAACGAGCAGCACATGCGCGAGGTCGAACAGGAATCGGATTTGCGCCGCGACGCCGAGCAGCAGTTGCAGGCGCTGATTGAAAGCAGCCCGGCGGCGATTCTGACCATCGATTCCGCAGGCAAGATCCTGATGGCGAATCAAGCCGCGCACCTATTGCTGGGTCTTGCGCCTGGCAAACTGCGCGGCGAGCCTATTCAGGACTTCGTTCCCACCCTGGCGCGCGTTCCGTTCGCCGATGATTCCACTCCGCGCTTCCGCACGGCGATGCAGTGCAGTGGGCGCAGCCGGGAGGGTAATGACTTCATGGCCGAGGTCTGGTTCTCAACCTACAAAACCAGCGCCGGGCCGCGCCTTGCCGCAATGCTGGTGGACACCTCAGAAAACCTTCGCGACGCGGAGGAATCCAGTTTCCACCACCTGATCGCCGCCTCACGACTGGCGGTGGGCGCGGTATCGCACGAAATCCGCAACGTCTGCGGCGCCATCTCCGTGGTTTATGAAAACCTCTCCCGCCGCGGCGAGATGAACGGCAACGAAGATTTCCGCGCCCTCGGGAGTTTGGTGGAGGGCCTGGGAAAAATCGCTACACTTGAGCTGCGGCAGAGCGCGGGCAGCGACGACCTGGCGAGCGTGGACCTCGATTCTGTCCTCGACGAACTGCGCATCGTGGCCGCGCCGGATTTGCGCGACTCCGGCATCCTGACGCGCTGGCACGTTCCTAAAGGCTTGCCGCGTGTGTGGGGTGAGCGGCATAATCTGTTGCAGGTGCTCCTGAATCTCACGCGCAACAGTCAGCGCGCCATGCAGGAGCAGGAGGTGAAGGAGCTCCGCGTGAGTGCCTGCGAGGAAAACGGCCGCGTTGTGGTGCGGGTGCGGGATACGGGCTGCGGCGTCACAAATCCCGAACGGTTGTTTCAGCCGTTTCAGGAAGGCGCGGAGTCAACCGGTTTGGGACTGTACCTTTCGCGCGCGCTCGTCCGAAGGTTCCGAGGCGACCTGCGATACGAACCGGGACCGCCCGGTTGCTGCTTCGCGCTGGAGCTGATGCCTTTCGCGGCCCCCGGGGATGAGGAAGGGGCGTAGCAGGGAATGGATAAAGTCAAGATTCTGCTGGTGGACGATCACGCGCTTTTTCGCGAGGGCTTGAGCCGCCTGCTCGAGGTCCAGCCTGATCTCGAGATGGTGGCGAGTTGCGCGACCAGTGAGGAAGCCGCTGCGGTTCTGCGCGACAAGCCCATCGATCTGGTGCTGCTTGACTACGATCTGGGCAAAGAGCGCGGCTTTGAGTTCATCACGCAATCGCGAAAAACCGGCTTCAAGGGCCGCTTCCTGATAGTGACCGCCGGCATGAGCGATGCGGAATCCGTCCAGGCGCTTGACATGGGCGTGGGCGGAATTTTTCCCAAGCACAGCTCGCCCGGAGTTTTGACCGAAGCGATTCGCAAAGTCATGACGGGAGAAACCTGGCTGGATCAGGACTCCATCCGCGCCCTGGTTGAGGCCACCAAGCATCCCGGCCGCGCCGCCCAAGTAAAAGCCTTTACGGAGAGGGAAAAACAGGTTCTGCAAGGCGTGTTCGAAGGTTTGACCAATAAAGAAATCGGCGCCCGCCTGGCCATCTCGGAAAGCTCCGTCAAAGCCGGCCTCCAGCAACTGTTTCACAAGACCGGAGTGCGAACCCGCAGCCAGCTCGTCCGAATTGCGCTGGAAGAGCGCCAGGCCGGCCGGAGATAATCCTGGGGAGGGCCTTTACGAAATGTTCCGAAGACTCTTCCATTCACTGATCGGTTCGCTGCGATAGTTTTCCTTTACACGCAGGAAAGTTGCGCACAAATCACGCCACCGTATTCGTAACTACAATGGTTGCAATCCTTTACGAGCGATTGACCCCAGATTCCGACGGGCGCGAATTAGTCTAGCTTATATGGTGCAGCCACATGCAGTTGTTTCACTGGGCCATTTGTTGTGACTCCCGGTCCCATCTTACCGAAGATGAATAAGGGCGGTCGAGCCTCGAACATATTGGCGGAACGCTGTGGAAAATGAGCCTAGAATTTCTAGTCCAAGCAGTCTAACAACTTAACCTACCGGTTGGTAGGTTCGACCAGCCCGACTGATTAGCCCAGTCAGTCTTGCCTTGACAAAATCTCCAGAAAACTGTAGGATTCTTCTGTTTCCTTCCCCTGTTATTCGTAGTAAACCCCAGGTCAGAAATCGATAAGTAAGGAAATCTTGATAAGCGGAGGTTGAATGAGGAAACTTGTTATGGGCTGTGCGGTGGCAGGATTGATTGCCCTCTCGCCACCATCGGAAGCAGGGCCAGCGGTTCCCTTAGGGACGCTACCCCTACTACACCCAGTGCGCAAGGTAGAAATTGGATTGGCAAGCTGGTACGGAATGGAGCGCCAGGGGATGCCCACGGCGAGCGGCCAACTGTTTGATAAAGATAGACTTACGGCCGCTCATCGGAAGCTGCCCCTAGGCACCAAAGTCCGCGTTACAAATCTCAAGAATCTCGAATCCACTGAGTTGACGATCAATGATCGAGGTCCTGGCATCTCCGGACGAGTAATCGACCTCTCATGGGCCGCAGCCAAGCAACTCGGCTTTTTGGAGGCCGGCTTGGCCCGGGTGCAAGTCGACGTGATCAGCTACCCCAAAAGCTGTGACTGGCGGTTGACCATCTCAAAATCCACAAGTGTCAACTAGCTCCCAGGCAAAAGTCAGAACCAAATCGTCGGTGCCGGTTTTCGAAAAGGCCTGACACAATGTGGCTGAAGCGAATAGCTACCGGCCGTGGGTGGCGTGTGCAACCCCCAAAACCTTATCCCTCTCGACCGTCATTTTGCTCGTCGCCGGCGCAGCAAACGCAAACGGCTCACCACGGCGTCGCCTATGACCTGGCGCACAGCCGCAATGGCCAATTCGCCCTTACCGGTGGGGCGGACAAGCTGGCCAAAATCTGGAGAGTGGTTTGATTTGGTTCCGATCGCTCTGTGGCGGGCGCCTGCATTCGCGGCCAATGGCGGCGGGAATAACGGCCCGCCGGCTTGCAAGTCCGAGCTTGAATCAAGACTCTGCGTCTTTATCCACGACGATTTTCAGTGCGCGCAGGAACTGAGTGTCCTGCGTGGTCAGGTTGAATTCGGGGTCGCCCTGGCCCTCGGCGTTGATTTTCTGGCGGTGAACCATGTTTACTTCACCGCGCTTGTTGAAGCCAATGGTGACTTCCAGGACGAGGAACAGGTCGTAGCCTGCCCTGCGAATGCGCGACATGACATCCGCGATGCGCTCGGAATCAGAAAGGGATTCATTGATCGCGTCGCCCAGCTCTTTGATCAGGCGTTTGAAGTTTTCATCAAGCTCCAAGGCTCACCTGGACGTCGAGGAGTGGCATGCAAACCCATTCTAAGATTGCCGTTCATGAAGGTCAAGGTAAAAGCCG
>JASHTY010000439.1 GCA_030040315.1 Terriglobia bacterium
CAAAAGTGCGCGGACCGTTTGCTGAGTGAACTTGTAACTGTTTTCGGTATGAATGGTTTCTAATGCCCTGAAACGAATATCGAGGCCAGCTTGAGCGATGCGAACGCGCTGGTCTCGTGTGCTTTCCAAGTGCATCTCGATGCGCGACTCAAAACAATTCCAAACAACCCGATGCTGAAAGTTCAAGGGATCAAAATCCGCACCTAGTTCTCGATTGAGACGACGGAGAATGTTCAGGTTGAATTTTGCAGTTACACCGTCCCTGTCATCGTAGGCGGCAACCAGAGTCGGCTTATCCTTTACCATATCTGTTCCAAGCAGGAGTGCGTCACGCGGGTTCAGTTGGAGCTTTAAGTTCTTAAGGATCGCTCGTGCCTCTTCGGGTGAGAAATTGCCAATGCTTGAGCCGAGGTCTATTGCCAGCGTTGTTCCGTCGAAGGGTCTGAACTGCGGGGGATGCGTAACGTAGTTGGCCACGATAGGCTCCACACGCACCTCAGGCAAACGGGGAATAAGCCTTTCACGAGCAAGTTGGATGGAGTCGCACGACACATCCACAGGTATGTAAAGCACCTCGCCCTGGAGTTTCGCGACGGTATTGAGCAGAATCGCAGTCTTTGAAGCTGTGCCAGCACCCAACTCCACGAGACGCAAGCGTCCCGAACGGTTAGAGTGAGCTTGGGCGATGATGTCGGCGGCTGAGCTGGCCAAGATGTTGCGTTCGGTAGATGTGAGGTAGTACTCCGGTAGTTGCGTGATGAGCTCGAAGAGGTGAGAGCCCCAGCTATCGTAGAACATCCACGGCGACAGAGAGCGGGGACGCTCAAGCAGACCGCATCGCACCTCGCGGATGAGCGCATCGTGCGTAGTCAACGGCGCCCGGCACTCCAACTCAGTTGTGGAAGAGTAGGTAGTCATGCCTGACCCTTTCAAGTTGCCAGACGTAATCCAGAGAACTGCCATCGCGTTGCTGGCTGAAAGAAATTGCGATAGGACGCGCGCACGTGATTCGCTGGGGTGACGCACGATCCTCCGCGCAAAACCATCTGACCGCACATAAACTTGCCGTTGTACTCACCAAGTGCACCAGGAGGCGGCTTATATCCCGGGTAACCGGTATAGGCGCTGGCGGTCCACTCCCAGCAGTCCCCGAACAGTTGGTCGACTCCTGCGCCGCTCGCTCTTTCCGGATGCAACCTCTCCAAATCGAGCAGATTCCCGTTAGGCGGTGCTTGGCTTGCAACGCATTCCCACTCCGCTTCCGTTGGAAGACGACAACCTCGCCAGCGCGCGAAGGCGTCAGCTTCGAAGAAGCTTATGTGGCACACCGGCGTATCAAGCAGTTCGCCCAGTCCACACCAACCCCGCAAGGTGAAGACATGCCAGCCGGTCTCGTCGCTGGCATCGCGTTCCCAGTAAAGTGGTGCTTGCCAACCAGTTTCTTTCAGAGTCTCCCAGCCTTCGGAAAGCCAGAACTCTGGCCGCGCATAGGCATCATCGGTTATGAACTCCAAATATTCACCGCAAGTGACCTTGCGGTTTGCTATCTGAAAGGGGGCTAGGAAGACCTTGTGGCGTGGAGTTTCGTTGTCGAAGCAAAAATCCAGTGGGTCCGCTGTCTGCAGTGGATACCCAATCTCAATCAGACCGCCGTTGAAGCTCTGCCATCGCAACTCTGGAGCAGCGGCGCGCCTTCCCATCGACAGGGGAGGCGCTGTATACGAAGGACGCAGTGGATTCAAGAAGAATGCGTGCTTGATGTCGGCGAGAGTCAGCTCCTGGTGCTGTTGCTCATGGTTCAGCCCCAAGACTACGCGTCGTGATAGCTCCTCGCAGATGGCCGTCCTGAGTAGTCTCTCCATTTCCTGATCAACATGCTTGCGAAAGGCCAGAACCTCGTCGAGTGACGGGCGGGAGAACGAAGCACGTAGCCTCTTTTCTGGAAACGCTTCACCGAGAGAGTTGTAATAGCTATTAAAGAGCCAACGGAACTCCTCGCAAAACAATTTATAGTTCGGGAGAAAGGGCCCCAGCACGAAAGTCTCGAAGAACCAGGTAGTATGGGCTTGGTGCCATTTCACCGGGCTCGCTTCCGGGCAGGATTGCACCATCTGGTCCTCGGGAGAAATCCGCGCCGCCAGAGAGCGTGTCACGTCCCGCACGGCTTTATATCTCACGGCGAGGGTCGATATTGTCTCCATTCCGGGGTTGACATGTGCAAGCGTCACGCCAAAGTGGATACCGTTGAGTGGAGAGATCGGGACAGGCTTAAACTGCTCTGCGGGCTAAAGATGTGGGGACATAGGTGGTCGTCATCATTTTTTCTGGCTGTCGGAATTGTGACGGACTTCCGCCACTGTCGGAATCTCGTCGCGAGAACTGTCGACGCGCGAATAGAACCGGTGAGGATTCAGTCCGCGCCTTCGGGAAATGTCGAAGCCGCCTTTGGCTATGTGGTTCGCGGACGACTTATACGATGCTTCCGCATCCGGTAGATCAGAGAGGTTCGTTTCATCCCGAGTTGCTCGGCAGCGCCATCCTGGCCCCCAACCACCCAGTTGCTTGCCTCGAGCGCGCGGAGAATATGGTCCCGCTCCACTTCCGCAAGACCATTTAAGGGCTTAGCCGATTCCTTACGAAAGCCGAACTGCTCCAACTCAGAAACTGGGGCCCGTAGCACGGTGTGCGAAGATAGAATTACCGCTCTCTCAATAAAGTTTTGCAATTCACGGACGTTTCCGGGCCAGCGGTATCGAACCAGCGCATCCATCGTCTGTGGAGGAATCTGGTCGATCATCTTATTCATTCGGCGCGCGTGGATTCTCATAAAGTGCCGAGCCAGTATCGGGATGTCTTCAGTCCTTTGCCGCAAAGCCGGAATCTGGATTGGAAAGACTTTGAGCCGATAATAGAGGTCCTCACGAAAGGTTCCCTGCTTGATCATGGCTGGCAATTCCCGATGCGTTGCCGCGATCAGCCGGACGTCAACCTTGTGGGTACGGTTGCTGCCTAGTCTCTCGAATTCCTGTTCTTGCAAAACGCGCAGCAATTTCGCCTGGAGTTCCAGAGGTATATCGCCAACCTCGTCCAGAAAAAGAGTTCCCTTGTCGGCGAGCTCAAACCGTCCTGTCTTTTGTACAATAGCCCCAGTAAATGCTCCTTTTTCGTGCCCGAACAGCTCACTTTCAAGAAGTCCGAGTGGGATTGCCGCGCAATTCAGCTTTACGAAAGGGTTTGCGCTGCGATTGCTCAAGTTATGGATCGCGCGAGCAACGAGTTCTTTGCCGGTCCCCGTCTCACCTTGGATCAGCACACTCGAGTTTGTCGGTGCGACGACCGACACGAGGCTCAACGCCGCCTTCAACGCCGGGCTCTCTCCCACTATTTCCGTAAACTCAGATCGAATTTCTTCCTCAAGATAGCGCCTGTGCTTCGACTCATGGTCTCTGTCTTTGATCGCACTCCCATAGCTGAGTGCGTTTTCAACAGCAATGGCCACCTGACCAGCAACCTGTTCAAGAAAGCGAATCTCGTCCCTGGAAAAAGCATTCTCAGACCGCTTTATTGCGGCCAGCACTCCGACCACTCCGCTTCTTCCGATAAGCGGAAGATCGCACCCCGACATCAGCCCTTCCGCAATCGTGCGTTCGATGAATCGCCGACCCACATCGCTTCCGTAGCTTTCGGGGTCGTCCCGTACTTCCTCCAGGTTGTTAAAGTACTGGGTTTTCCCGGTCAGAAAGGCTTTGCCGCAGGGCGCGCCGCGCACCGGTATGTTAGCCCCGTCGCAGATTGCTCCGCGCGACTCCGGGTTGTACAGGACCGTTAGTCTCAATTGCTCGTTATCCCCATCCGGTAAGAGCAAGGCGCAAAAATCCCATTGTGTGACACCCAGCAGACTCTTAGACAGGACTTCAACCAACCCGCGGAGATCGAGCTTGGAGGTCACGCTGTTGGTAATCTCCAGGAGCAACTGCATCCGGTCGCGCTCGCGCTGCAGCGCCAGTTCCTTAATGTGGCGCTCAATCGCGATACCGGTAATGTGGCTGGCGTTTTCGATCAGTTGCAGATCCTCTATGCCCGGGCTGCGTGCCTCACGGTATAGAATGGCGAAGGTTCCCAGAACCCGACCTTCGCTCGTGAACAAGGGTCGCGACCACACGGAACGAATCCCGTAGCGCGACATCGGGCGACGATAGTCATCCCAGAGAGGGTCGGTAAGGATGTCGGTTACATAAACCGGTTCCCTGCGATGAACGGCTGTGCCGCAAGATGCGCTCTTCGGACCAACAATCGTCGGCCCAACGTGAGCGGCGAACCCAGGAAGACTGGGCGCCGCGGCACAGCGGAGCTGGCCTCCACCCTGATCGGGAAGCCAGATCGTGCATAAGGTATCTTTCCCTTGAGTTTCGACGAGTCGCGCAATGATCGTTAGCACTTCAGGGAGCGGAGAACCCGCGAATATCAACTTCAAGATCTCAAGGACAGTCTCGCTGGAAAAGAGCGCCGACTCCTTCTGGAGTTGTTCAGTTTTCGTGGGGACTCTTAGCGAGCTTTTTGTTGCGCTTTCCACAGATCGTCCTTCCTTGAGCCACTCCAGCAGAAAGATGCGCAGCGACTGGCGGGAGAGGCGTTATGCTCTGGTGTCGGTCTGCCAACTTCGACAACTGCGTGCTTCGACCACGCATGATATTCGACTCAGGGCAGCAAGACACGCATCTTTGAGCCAACACAGCAGAATGTGGTTTCAAAAGCTTACACGATGCGCGACCTTATTTGTCAAGCAAACGCTGAGCGCTGACAGTGGACCGAGTTCTGGAGCAACGACTGATTCACCTTGGAAACGACAGTTGGCGAAGGTGAAAATGTCGCCGTGCTGGGAAGTTTCAACGATACATCAACTATCCCCTCAAGGAATTATGCGCGGAATGGTCGCCTCGGCTGGTTTTTGAACGACACTGTCTCTATCGATTGACGCCTTTACTTTTGGTACGCTCGCGGACGCGCCTGGCAGTTTTAGTACGTTTCGTACCTAAAGTGCACCATCAACCATGGTATGTCTTTGTCATTCAGCTTGTTACGGTTCAAAGTCCGCACGATTGACTGCCTTTTAGACAAGTGCTCCCATTAATAGTTAAGTCCTTTGCTTGTAATGAAGAGCATTTCGGAGCAACTCCCCGCTGAGCGATCGACGACGCCGTCAGCGAGATGCGATTCTAGTGTTAATCTGCACAATTGAAAGGAGTTGGTACGCCCGGGGTGATTCGAACACCCGACCCCTTGCTTCGTAGGCAAGTGCTCTATCCAGCTGAGCTACGGGCGCACGTGGGAGCAGGCGGATGCAAGGCCTGTGCCTTCCATCCCCCGTATCGCCGTCTAGTTTGGCATGGGTGCGACGGCGTGTCAATTGGCGCAGACGACCTTTGTCAAAGCTCTTTGGAAATTCTCCCTTTCTGGCCTTATCAATGACTTGTGGCTCCGCTGGTGTTACTCATCATCAGGCTTGAGACATTGACCGGCTCGAAGTCATTCAAGATGAGACTTGTAAGGCAGGAAAGGTCGTTATCGTTCCAGCGGGCGTCGGGCGTGCCGATCAGGCCCCCGCTGTCTCCGTTGTCGGCCAGGATGATTCCATAGTTTCGGAATGCCGTAATGATAATGGCGGCTTGCGGACTGGTGGCGGCGCATGCGGGAGTGGCAACGGA
>JASHTY010000440.1 GCA_030040315.1 Terriglobia bacterium
TTCGTCCACCAGCTCGGGATCGATTCCGGCCCTGTGAACAGCTTCCCGCACCGCGACTGCGCCCAGATCCACCGCCGAAAACGGCGTGAGCGCGCCTTGAAATTTTCCGATCGGCGTGCGACAGGCGGAGATGATGACGGTTTCTTTCATAATGACTCCGATCCAATCAACTGCAACTTGGGGAAGTTTTTGGAAAACAATTCCGTGTCCAGAGTGCACAGCCGGTCGCAATAAAGCAAAGCGTGGGCGCCGATGATAAAATCAGTCAAAAGTCGCTTTGCCTTGCTGCCAGCAGATTCTCGCCTGCGCGATGCATATTCGGCAAACTTCCTGCCTGCTTCACGCCAAACCGGCTCGTCAATTGCAAAGTCCACCTCGACCCGAGTTTGGGTCAGGAAACCGTGCAAATAGGTTTCGGTCATATTCGGGTAAGCCATCAATTCGGCGTAAACAGGACCACAAATTACCAGAGCTCCATCATCCCCCGCACGACCCAGCAGATTCGAAAGTTGCTGGGAAATTGCGGTTCCAGTCAGAATAATGGAGATGATATTGGTATCGATAGAAGTTCTCACGAGTAATTTTCACTCCTCGTCTCGCAACCCACGGACCCAGGCAATAACCTCATCTTTTCCACCCGGGAATGCGGGCAAGGCCCCAATATATTTTTCAAATGGGTTCGGGCCAGATCGAACTGGACGAATAATGGTCTGGTTCCCATCAACCACGAACTCCACACGGTCTCCCACTTTCAGTCCCAGACGAACTCGGATATTCTTTGGCACCGTGATTTGCCCTTTTGTGCTCAAAACACTAGAGTTCGACATTTTCCCTACCTCCGATCCCTACAGTAAGGATATCAATCCCTACAATCGCTGTCAATTGCAGCCACCCGCTAATTCGCAGGCCTCTTCGCATGAGCGAAGCTTAATCCACCCCTCACATTCCCGTAACATAGGGACCCTAGTGTCTACCTCCTGTAGTGCAATCTGCAACAATTTGGAGGCAACCATGTCCAAGCAGGCAGCGGAGCACCATCTGAAGGCCGCCGAGCACCACGAGCATGCCGCGCATCACCACCGTGAGGCTGCCAGGCATCACGAGGCGGGCGACCACCACCAAGCCGCTCACCATGCGCATACCGCGCAGGGACACACCCACCATGCGTCCCACCACGCGGCGGAAGCGGCAAAGTCGCACGTCGAGCATCACGGGCACAAGACGAAGGCCGCGGGCCACTAAGACGAGCTTTTGGTTAAAACAGGGCTGCGGCGAACGGCGGGTTTCTTCAAGCATTGTGCAACAAGGGGGAGCCCGCCGCTTCGCCAGACATTTTGACGGGAAGGAAGATTCAACATGGCGACGACCGTATCGGTGCTTGAAGAAAAAATGACAGCCAAGGCGGGGAAATCCGCCAGGATCGGAATGACGGTCTTCGGGGTGGCGTTGATTGCCGGATTCATCTTCGCCGCGCGGCAACTGGCCAATGACCTTTCGGGCATTCATACCACGGAAATTCTGCCCTTCGTGTTGCTGGGGGTGGCGCTCCTGGTGGCCCTGGGCTTCGAATTTGTAAACGGTTTTCATGACACGGCGAACGCCGTGGCCACGGTGATCTACACGCACTCCATGGAGCCGCACCTGGCGGTGGTGTGGTCCGGCATGTGGAATTTCCTGGGCGTACTGGTATCGAGCGGCGGCGTGGCGTTCGCAATCGTCTCCCTGCTGCCTGTGGAATTGATTCTTCAGGTGGGCAGCAAGGCGGGATTCGCCATGGTCTTTTCGCTGCTCATTGCCGCCATTATCTGGAACATCGGAACGTGGTGGTTTGGTCTGCCCTCTTCCAGCTCGCACACGCTGATCGGCTCAATCATCGGCGTGGGAATCGCCAACCAACTGATTGCGGTCAAGAGCGGAACCAGCGGCGTGGATTGGGCCCAGGCGGCAAATATCGGAAGGCAACTGCTGCTTTCGCCGGTGGTGGGATTTGTCCTCGCCGCCAGTTTGCTGCTCATCTGCAAGGCGCTGATTCCGAACAAGCAGCTTTATGAAGCGCCCAAGGGGACTGAGCCTCCCCCGTTCTGGATTCGCTGCCTGCTGGTGCTCACCTGCACGGGCGTCAGCTTCACGCACGGCTCCAACGACGGCCAAAAAGGCATGGGGCTGATCATGCTGATCCTCATCGGCACCGTTCCCACCGCCTATGCGCTGAACCACGCAGTAACCTCAAAGCAGACGGAAGACTTTGTTGCGGTTTCGACCCAAACAGCGGAGATGCTGGGTCACTACGTCTCGCCCGACGCCGTGGTGGGTGACTCACGCGATGAGGTGACGACTTACATCAGCACGCGGAATTTCACTCCCAACACCATGCTGGCCCTGCGTCAACTGGTGAATGGAATTGGGACGGAAATGGCAATGTACAAGGAGCTGAAGCGAGTGCCGGACGACAAAGTCCGAAATTTCCGCAACGACATGTACGTGGTCAGTGAGGCTCTGCGCCTGATTCAGAAGTCAGGGAATCCGAAGTTTTCCGAGGCGGACGCCGCCATCCTGAAAAACTACAAGTCCCACATCGACAACTCCACAAAATTCATTCCCTTGTGGGTGAAAGTGGCCGTGGCCCTGGCACTCGGACTCGGCACCATGATCGGGTGGAAGCGCATTGTGGTGACGGTCGGCGAAAAAATCGGGAAGGACCACCTGACTTACGGCCAGGGCGCGGCTGCGGAGATTGCAGCCATGATCACCATCGGCGCGTCCGACTGGTTCAGCCTGCCCGTCAGCACCACGCACGTGCTCTCCTCCGGGGTGGCAGGAACCATGGCCGCCAACAAGTCCGGCTTGCAGTGGAGCACCGTGCGCAACCTGGCTCTGGCCTGGGTGCTCACGCTCCCGGCATCGATTGTGCTTTCCGCCACGCTCTTCTGGGCCTTCCAGAAGATCGGGGCGTAGCGCCGTGGCGAAGAACCTGTGTTGACCCCCCATCCAACAACAGGTTCTTCGCTGCTCGCCCCCAGGAATTTCAAATCTAAAATTTCAAATTTCAAATCCTCTGCCTCGATCCGAGCGAGGCGGGAATCCCCGGATCTACGCGGATTCGCCTGTATCTTGGTGCCAATTGCTGCCGCCTTTTCTGGTGGATTGAAGAAGTCGGCCCTAGTAGAATTGCGTTCAGGAGTTGACCTTCGAGGCAATCCTTCGGGAGGGCGAAATGGGACCAACCAGCATGAGCATGGGGTGGAAGCGCCTACTGCCAGCGGCATTGGCAATGGCTTGTCTTGTTACTATGGGCGCGCAGAAACCCGCAACCCGGGCACAGTCCGGCGCAGGCCCCGACCCCGACTTTGGGCATCTGCCCAAGGTCTGGCACTCGGAAACCACGAAGCACGACTTTCAAGTCGAAGTCACGAAGGATGTGTTCCATGCGGAGTGGATTAATTTACCTGCCGAATCCGCAAAAAGGGGGGCATACATCCACACGGAGTGTCGCCGGACGGGATCAAAATGGGTGGGCAATTCAGACATCAGCCTGCTGGTAGCCCTTCCCGATGCGCCCGCGGGAGTTGACAGCAAGATCTGCAAATTCAACATCCGCTTTGAAGTGGATTCCGTCTCGCCCGACAAAATCACCGGCCAGGGCGAATCGTTGCGGTCCTTCGACGTGGCCACCTGCCGCGTGAATGAAACCAAGTGGGCGCCCTTCACCTGGGTTCCGAAGAAATGATCATCTCCTGGCGATTTTCTTTTGCGCGCGCTCAATCCACGCCACCCTCAAGGCTTCCTGCACAACGTCCGCGTCCGCCGATTTCAGCCGCACCAGCGTGGCGCCCTGAAGACCCCAGGCCCCATTGACGGGCTTGAATACCTCGGGGTGTTCGCGCACGAATATCCTCTGCTGCTCCGGATTAAGCTTTACCATTCCCCAGGCCTTGTCCGGATAGCCGAGCGTTGCGAATACCTTTCCACCAACGCGGAAATCGGGATGCTTCATGTGGCTGCGTTCTTCAACTTCCGGCAGGCTCAAGGCGATTTGGCGGAATCGATTTGCGGTCATGGAAGACCATCTCACCGTTGGCTGGCGCAGACACGCAGTCTGTGTCTGCGTTTTCCAATCTCTCCGTGCACGCTGACTCTGAGCGGGTAGCCACAGTCAGTGGTCTTGCTGACTGTGGGTTCGTCATGATGTGGTAAAAGCCCACGGTCAAGAAGGCGTTGACCGTGGCTACATGCTCCCTTTGAGGGAACGCAGACGTTGAACCGCATGTCTGCGCCAGCCGGAGGCGCCTTTTCAGGGCTGAGAATGTGAAACCGCACCTATGACCCAGGCCGGTGGCCTGGGCTTCGTTGTGACGCACCTTTGGGGGCTGAAATCGTCACTTACCCTTTCAGTTTCTTGATCTCTTCAATTAGTGGGGGAACAACTTCAAACAGGTCGCCGACGATCCCGTAGGTGGCTACTTCGAAAATGGGCGCTTCTTTGTCCTTATTAATCGCCACCACGGTGTGCGCGCCCTTCATGCCCACGATGTGCTGGATAGCGCCGGAAATCCCCAGCGCGAGATACAGCTTGGGCGCGACGGTTTGTCCGGAGCTGCCCACCTGGCG
>JASHTY010000441.1 GCA_030040315.1 Terriglobia bacterium
GGCACCTGCCCCGCTGCCACCCTCTCACCCGCCCGCCCCGCGCGAGATCTGGCGTGGGCGCGATTTGCTTTGGCTCCTGATCTTCACACCATTTGCTCTGCTGGCGGCGAAATTTGCAGTGTTATTTGGCTATGCAATCGTGCGGCCCGTTGCGGGCTGGCACGAAAGCACCGACGCCGTGCAAACGGGCACTGTCTTCCTGCTCGTCGTGCAGGTGGTTTTCTACGGGTTCATTCTCGCGTTCCTGGTTCTGCTGGCTCGCGTGCAGCATCAGCAGCCGTTCTGGAGGTCACTCGGCTGGCGAAGGCCCACGCTCCGTCAAGTTACCGGCTACTTTGCCGGAGGGTGCAGCCTCGCCATCATCGTAAATATCGCCCTGTGGCTGCAGCCGGATGCGAAGGACTTTCCGCTTGAGAAGATGTTCGATTCTCAAACCGCCTCGTATGCGCTCGCGGCGTTCGCCATTGCCGTCGCGCCTGTCGTGGAGGAACTGGTGTTCCGCGGCGTGCTCTTCGCCGTCTTCGAGCGGACCGTGGGCGTCAGATTTGCCGTGTTGACCACAGCCGTCCTGTTCGCCGGCCTGCACCTTCCGGAATACTGGGGCGCGTGGACCCACGCCTTCATCATCCTCATCGTCGGCATGGTGTTCTCGCTGGCGCGGGGCCTGTCGGGCCGGCTCACCCCCAGCGTATTTCTTCACATCGGGTACAACTCGCTGATGGTCACCGGACTGTTCATCTCAACACAGCATTTCCGAAATGTAACAGGAACCTGGATATTGTAGCGTGGGCATCTTGCCCGCTGTCTCGGGAGCGTCCCGCTCGCGCGGTTGGCGCGGGCAGTATGCCACGCCACAGCGGGCGTGACGCGCGGGCTACGAAGGCCGTTTGTCACCTAGAAGGTCGTTAGTTATCACGTCGCCGTTTCACGTCAATTTGCAGGCGCTTGATTTTCTGGTTGAGGGTTGAGAGCGGAATCTTGAATTGATCTGCGGCGTCGGTTTGGCTCCAATTGGTATGCGCGAGCATCTCCAGGATGACGCGCCGTTCCACGCCTTCCATGATTTCAAAAAGCGACCTTCCATCGAAGCTCTCCGTGGGAATCGTTCCCATCGTGTGCGGGCCACCCTGCATGATCTGCTCAGGCAGAAGCTCGGTTCCCAGCGTCGTGCCAGAAGCCAGCACCACGGCGCGCTCAACGGCATTTTCCAGCTCGCGCACATTTCCGGGCCACGAGTAATCCAGCATGACCTTCATGGCTTCGGGAGTGAATTGCAGCCCCGCGCGCCCGTTTTCGGCGGAAAACTTACGCAGAAAATGCTCCGTCAAATGAGGAATATCTTCCTTGCGGTCGCGCAAAGGCGGCAGATTAAGCGTGATGACGTTGAGGCGATAGAACAGGTCCTCGCGGAATTTGCCCTCCATCACCATTTTGCGCAAGTCGGCGTTGGTGGCAGCGAGTATGCGGACATCGACCTTGAGCGTCTCCGTGCCGCCCAAGCGCATGAACTCACGCTCCTGGATGACCCGCAGCAGTTTTGTCTGAGTCTCCACACCCACCGTCCCGATTTCGTCAAAGAAGATGGTGCCCATGTTCGCCACTTCGAAAAGGCCGCGCTTGGTGGCGATGGCGGAAGTGAACGCGCCCTTGACGTGGCCGAAAAGCGTGCTTTCCAGCAGATCGACGGGCATGGATCCCGTATTGACGGGAACAAACGGCCGGTCGGCGCGAGGGCTTGTGGCGTGAATCGTCTTCGCCACCAATTCCTTGCCGGTGCCGCTTTCGCCGGTGATCAAAATCGTGGCGCGGCTGGCAGCGACCTGCGTGATCAGGTCCATCACCTTCTGCATCTTCTCGCTCTTGCCGACGATGTTGGGCAGGTCGTAGCGCTTCAGGGCGCGGCGAAGCTGGATGTTCTCAAGCTGCAGGCGAGTCTTGTCGAGCGCGTTGCGAACTTCCAGCAAAAGTTTGTCATTGTCCCAAGGCTTGGTCACGTAACTGTCCGCGCCCTGCTTCGATGCCTGGAAGGCAATCTGCGTGGAGGCGTAGGCGGTAATCATGATCACGCCCACTTCCGGGCTTTCGCGCTTGATCACCTGAAGCAGATCCAGTCCATTGCGGTCCGGCAGATTGATATCAAGCAGTACCAGGTCAAAGAGGCCGTTTTCCAGCCGCTTCATCCCGTCCTCGCCGGTCGAGGCGGAATCCGCTTTATAGCCTTCCACGCGCAGAAGCTCCGCGAGGCTTTCCCGAATCTCAGTTTCGTCGTCGATGACCAGAATGGAGCCTTTAGACATTCACAGGTTTCCTTGTAACGGGGAATTCCAGCCGGAAGGTCGTGCCCCGACCCACCACGCTGTCCACCTGAATCAATCCCGAGTGCTCGCGAATGATTCCGTAGGTGACGGCAAGGCCCAGTCCGGTGCCCTTGCCCGTGCCCTTGGTGGTAAAAAACGGGTCAAAAATCTTGTTGAGGTGATCCGCAGGGATCCCCACGCCGCTGTCCGTTACTTCCACATGCACGGTTGAGTTTTCCGACTCCGTGGCGATGGTCAGCTCACCGCCCCGCGGCATGGCGTCGCGCGCATTCATAATCAGATTCATGAAGACCTGCTGGAGTTTTCCGGAGTTCCCGTAGACGAGCGGCAAATCAGTTTTCAGATTCGAATGCACGCTAACCTGCGCGGCCTTCAGCATGGGCTCAACCAGGGAGAGGCTTTCGCTGATGACGCGATTGACGTCCAGGTCGGCGAAATCGCTGTTCCCCACGCGCGAAAATTTCAGCAGATTGTTGGCGATCTCCGAAGCGCGAAACGCCTGCTTGACGATTTTCTCCAGCCGGTCGGTGCGCGGGTCATCGGGGTCCGATTCGCGCATCAGCATCTGCGCGGTGGAGGTGATGACGGCAAGCGGAGTGTTTACCTCGTGGGCGATGCCCGCGGCCAGCAGGCCGATGGATGAGAGTTTTTCCGCCTGAAGCAACTGGTCCTCCAGGTTCACGCGTTCCGTCAGGTCCGTGAAAATCAACAGCCGGCCAATGACCTGGTTTTCTTTTCCGATGAGCGGCACGGCGGAAAGGTTTACGATCAGGCCGCGATCCTCCGCGTTGCGGAGACGGAATTTGTAGAGATTCAGTGAGTGATGCGGATCGGAAACGCGCGAAAGCTCCACACGCAGCTCCGCCGGAAAGATCGCTTCCAGTGTTCTGCCCATCGCCTCCGAGCGGCTCAGGCCGTAGAGGCGCTCGAGGGCGGAGTTCCACGATTCCACCACGCCCTCCAGGTTGCAGGCCAGCACGCCGGCATTGATGGATTCAATGATGTTCTGGCTGAAGTCCCGCAGGGCCTGGTAATCGTGGGCGCGCACTTCCAGCGATTCATACAGGCGCGCGTTTTCCAGTGCAATCGAGACATATCCGGCGATGGTCATCAGCAGGTCGATGTCCTCGCTGGATAGAAAATCACCCTCGCGCGTCTTGCCCAGCCCCAGGTAGCCGAGCGTCTGCTCCTTCACCTTGAACGGCAGATAGTAGTGCAGGTCGAGTTGTTCGATGGCTTTCTGCGCACCGGGGGAGAATCCGTAAACGCGCCGCACGTTGTCAAAAAACAGGTAGCCCTTGGCGAGCGAGGGATGGGCGGGATCGAGAAATGTGGTGTCGAGTTTGCCGGTGTAGCTGATGCCGCGCGTGCTCGCCAAGCGGAAGCCTTGCGTCTCCGACGCCAGGAACACGGCCAGGCGGTCAACACCCAGAGTTTCCGACAAGCGGTCGGAAATCTGCCGCAGCAGATTGTCAACGTGCAGCACGGAGGTAAGATCGCGCGCGAATTCCAACAGTGTGCGGCGGTAATCGTAGCGCTCGCGATTGAAAAACCGGTCCACCCACTGCTGAATGGTATTCACCACCGGCTGGAACAGGATGGCGGTGAGCACGATCGCCACCACCCAGGCGCCACGGCTGTTGATGGGAGGAAATGTGGCCCGGAAGAAATCCGCAAACAACGCCAGAAGCGCGAAGTACAAGCCCACAATGCCCGCGGTCGCCAGCGTGTAGGCGATTCCGCGGCGGAAAATGATGTCCACATCCATCAGCCGGTAGCGCACGATGGCGTAACCGAAGGTGACCGGCAGAAACACCAGGCAGAGCGCCGAGGCGTTCATCCAGGCATTGGGAACAAAACCAAGAAAATACGGAAGGGCGTAGAGGCCGGCAAAGGGAACGATCGAAAGCCAGGTGCCGCGCGTGACCCACTTCAACTGGTGTTTCAGCACCGCATCCGTGGCTTTGGCATAAGCATGATGCAGCGCCAACGCGCCCGCCAGGAAGTAGGCTCCCAGATAAAACAGTTCAACCCGGTCGAGAAACCAGCGCGCCTGAAGCAGCGGAAGTGGAAGCACCAGGATGTCCATCGCCACCAATGCGTGAACCGCTCCCAGCACGGCGCCGGGGAAATAAAGCAGCGGCGCGATGTATCGGCGATCACGCAGAAGTGTGGACCGTTCCGGAAATGTCAGGCAAAAATGCAGGAAGAGAGCGGGCTGCAAAACCCAGGCGAGAACGTTCAGCCAGTAGATGGTCCAGTCAAACAGATTCAACTTGCCGGTGTAGGCGAACGTGTAGAGAACGAACGAAGCCAGGCAGAAAACGTAAAAGTGCCGCGATTTGCGCGCCGTCCATCGCCTAAACAGGATGTACGTGCCGATCAGAAGGTAGAGCAGTCCCACCAGCGCCAGGTAATTTCGAAACGACCCGGC
>JASHTY010000442.1 GCA_030040315.1 Terriglobia bacterium
ACCCGCCATATAGACCGGAGCGGCATGAACGTCAGGCGTAATCACGGTTTTGGCCGCGCCGGCGCGCAATGCTGTCGCAGGCGCCGGGAAGGCCACGGCCGGAATGAACAAAATGAGAGCAAGCCACGTATTAAGAATTTGACGCATGATTCGGCTGCCTCCGCACCGGATTCGCAAAGTATATGCCCGCGGTGGCACGGGCTTCCAGCCCATGCGCACGGCCAGGATGGCCGCGCCGCAGACGGTTGAGAATCCATCCGCGCGGAAAATGGTAAGATGCTGTCGCGTCAGGTTCTGTGAATTGGAATGATCGCAACGCCACAAAACGGCTCCGGGACGATTGAAACACAGGAGATCTGCCGCCACTATACCCTGGGCGCCGCAGTCATTCGGGCCGTCGATGGCATCACGCTCTCGGTGAAAGCAGGCGAATTCGTCGCGCTGCTGGGCAGCTCCGGCTCGGGAAAATCCTCACTGCTCAATCTGATCGCGGGGCTCGACCGCCCGACTTCAGGATCCGCAACGGTGGACGGCCACCGGCTGGCTGAATTATCGAGCGAAGAGCTGGCGCGTTACCGGCGCGAGAGCGTGGGAATCGTCTTCCAGGCGTTCAATCTGGTTCCAAGCATGACGGTCGCAGAGAACGTTGAGCTACCGCTGCGCCTTGCGGAGACGGACCGCGGCGAAAGAAGCGAGCGAGTGCGGCGCGCTCTGGACCAGGTCGGTTTGGGCGAGCGCCTGGCGCACCGGCCCAGCGAACTCTCCGGCGGCGAACAGCAGCGCGTGGCGCTGGCGCGCGCGCTCGTCAATTCTCCGCGCATCTTGCTGGCCGACGAGCCGACGGGGAATCTTGACAGCCGCACCGGAGTGGAGATCATGAAGCTGATCGGTGATTGCAACCAGCGCGGCATGACCGTGCTGCTGGTTACGCACGAACGCCCGCTCGCGGAGGCTTACGCAACCCGTTTGTTGTTCCTTGCTGACGGCAAAATGGTGGCTGAACAACCGAACACGCCAAACCGCGCGGAAAGCGGGGCGGGCGCATGAAGGCTCCCGACCTGCTCGAACTTGCGGTGCGCAATCTGCGCGAATCGGTGCTGCGCAATTCGCTCACCACGCTCGGAATCGGCGTGGGCGTGGCGTCGCTGGTCGCCATGGTTTCACTCGGCATCGGCTTGCAGCAGAATACCACCCGGCGGCTGGAGAGATCCGGGCTGTTTGACACCGTGATGGTGACTCGCGCAGATGCCGGCGGATTCGGGCCGCGGCGCCGCAACGCCTCGACAGCCGAAAATCAGCGCGTCCTGGACGACAATGCCCGGCGCGATTTTGCGGCACTGCCCGGCGTGCTGGAAGCGGTGCCCGACATTCGCACCGTGGCGCAAATTCGTTACGGAGACAAGCCTCACCGCGCCATGGTCGCGGCGGTTCCCATGTCCGCGCACGATCGCGAGGCATTTGAGAATCTTCAGGGGAGCTTTTTTTCTTCCGGCAGTGCGGGCGAAGCAATTCTGCAGAAGAGCTTTGCGGAAGAACTGCTGAACCTTTCGCCCGAACCCGCTGACGAGTCCGAAGCCGGCAAGCCCTCGCCGGAACTTCAGCCGCTTTTGGGGAAGGAACTGGTGATGTCTTATGCAGCGCGCCTCTCCGCGCCAAAAGCCGGCAGCGCGCAGATTGCGAGTGGCGCCTCTCACTCGCCCGCAACATCCCAGGAAGCGTCCGCGCCTGCGAATTCAACGGATGCCGAATTGAATCCGCTGCTGGCGGCATTTTCCGTCGCTCCGGAAACCCGCACCCTGCGCATCGTCGGCATCCTGACCGCCGATCCCGACGCCGTTCGCGGCGTGGGGCGCGCAAGGGTCTTCGTTCCGCAGGATTTTGCCGAAGGGCTCCAGTTGATGCTCCCCTCAGACCTGGGAAGCGACGCCGCGGCCGGCGAACGTACTTACCTTGAGATCAGCGTGCGCCTGCGACATCCGGAAGACGTTCCGCGCGTTGAGGAGTCGATCCGGCGCATGGGCTTTAACGCGTTTTCCATTCTCGACGCCTCACGAAGCGTGCAAACGGCTTTTAGAATTTTTGACATCTTCCTTGCCGTGTTCGGCAGCCTGGCCCTGGCGGTGGCCTCGCTCGGAATCGTCAACACGCTGGTGATGGCCATCCTCGAGCGGCGGCGCGAAATCGGCATTCTCAAGGCGCTGGGAGCCAGCGACATGGATGTGAAGCTGCTGTTCTTCGTGGAGGCGGGCGCCATGGGCGTGGTGGGTGGTGTGCTGGGCGTCGCCATGGGATGGACGATCGGGAAGATCATCAATATCGGAGTCAATTTCTATTTGCACAGGCAGAACGTGCCGCCGCAGACTCTCTGGCTGGTTCCCTGGTGGCTGGTTTTTCTCGCCGTGGGATTCTCGATCTTCGTTAGCTTCGTCTCCGGCCTCTACCCCGCCGCGCGCGCAGCGAAGCTTGATCCGGTCAGGGCGCTGCGCTACGAATGATTCAGCGCGCCTTCAGGTGGGCATCCGCAAACGCCAGATACTGGTCCCAATCGTATGCCGTTACCGCGTGTTTTCCATCGCGAACATGAAAGCCGATGGTGTGGGCAATTGGCTGGTTGATTCCAGGCATCTGATCGGTCTCAAGGCCTTCCGCACCCAGCAGTTTGTAGACTGGCCCTGCCGCTACCGCCGCCAGGAACATTCCGTGGGGGTCGGCCCACTGATCGTCCTGCGCGCCGGTAATGTAGACTGGCCGGGGCGCGATGAGTGCGATCAATTCGTCGGAGTCCACGGGCAGCTTGCCTGCTTCGCCGACGTAGTTCATCAGGTTGGGGCAGAACCAATAAGGGAACGCCTTGGACATGCTGGCGAGCGTCTCACCGTAATTGCGCCGCCAGGGTGAAGCGCCTCCCCGCCCCGAGCAATTCGCCAGCACCATGGCGAAGCGCTTATCCTGAGCGCCCGCCCAGAGCGCCGTCTTGCCGAGACGCGAGTGCCCCATGATCGCCACACGGTGTGCGTCTACGTCCTTGTCCTTTTGAAGATAATCCATCGCGCGGCTCATGCCGTACGCCCAGGCTCCAATCGCTCCCCAGTAGTCGCCCGTGGGTTCGGGCTGGTGGGGCGGCATGAACATTTCGCGCAGCCCGCCCTGGGAATATCCATCCTGGAAGTCCGGTTCGATGTCCTGATAGCAGATCGTGGCGAAGCCGTAGCCGCGCGCGAGAATCTTCTCAACATCGAATCCCTTGTCGTGTCCGCGCGATGATTCGGGAGCCTTCCGGCGCGTGGGCGGCTTGCCGGTCCAAACGATGGCAAGCTTGATCCCCGGGTCAGCATCGACGGTTTGATTCCCGCCGAAGTTGATGGCCAGAATCACCGGCACCGGCCTGGGCGCATTCGCGGGAAGGTACATCAGCAGGTCTTCGTGAGCTTCCGCCTTGGGCGTCGGAAAGTAAATGGTCACTTGCTTGCGAATCGCCTTGCCGCCCAGCGCGTCCCTGGAGTCATCGAAAACCTGGTAGTGAACTCGCCCATGCCGCTTCGGAGTAACACCGTAGACGTCCTGCTGGTAGAGCTTCAGAATCTCCTCACGGCGCTTCTTCCATTGCGCCGGAGTTCTAACGCGTTTGCCGTTATTGAAAACGAGCGGGTCGGGAAGCGGAATATTTCCGGCCTTCGATTCATCGTAATTTGCGGCGGAAGCCTGGCCCAGGCCGGGCGCCGCAGAGGCCGACGGCCGCACGGCGGCCAGCGCCACCAGGAACGCGCCGACGCTCAACCCGCCGCATACGACCAGAAAAAGGATTGATCGCTTCTGCGGCGGCCGGAACCCATCACCCAAGCGCATTTTTCCTCCGTGAATCAGGCATCCTCACAGTGATAACTTTCGGCGGCGCAAGTATACACGCACGTCGCGGAGCCTGCCAACAAACGGCCAAAAACGGAAGGCGGAAGTAATTATCCTCCGGCAAAGCCGGAGGCTTTACGGCGGCTGGCCCCTCAAAGGGGCCTTACCGCCGCGGGTAACAAACCCCTCACCCAACTCCCCTCCCCCTCTTCCCTCTCCCCAGGGGAGTGGGAAGAGGGGAGAAGGGGTGAAGGGTGAGGGGTCAGTTCAATGTGATACAAGCTCAAGTCTCGATGACTCCTGGAATCGTCAATCTTCGGCTGCCGCCCCGGCAAAGCCGGGGATCTCCCAACGGATTAGCCAAAATATCGGAGCCTCTGATTCGTCTACACTGGTGGATGCAGGAAGCGCTGACCATCGCACTCATGACGGACGAGCAGAACCGCCGAATCAC
>JASHTY010000443.1 GCA_030040315.1 Terriglobia bacterium
TGAAAACGCGCTGGGCCGGTGTTCCGGCCGAGTTGATCGAAACGCACGGCGCCGTCTCCAAGCCCGTCGCCCAGGCGTTGGCCGAAGGCGCACGCGCCCGCACAGGCGCGTCCATTGGAATGGGAATTACCGGAATCGCCGGACCCAGCGGCAGCACCGACACCAAGCCCCTGGGATTGGTTTTTATTGCCCTTGCCGATGAGCGTGGAACGCAGGTTCGCGAATTCCATTTTCCCGGTACCCGCGACCGGGTCCGGCTATGGGCAACGCAGATGGCTCTGGAAATGGTTCGCCGACGAATTCGAGATTAGGCCCGCTTTCCAATACGGCGAACTCGCGATTGGTCCCGTTCTGAATTTTACGATTGGACATTTTTTTATTTGAAATTTGAAATTTAGAATTCTCGATCCGGCTTCCTGGGTCTCAAGCCACTGACCTCCTGCCCTTTCACCATGCGCGCATTCATCGCCATCGACCTCCCTGAGTCCGTTCGCGCTGCACTGTCAGGAGCTCAAGAATCCTTTCGCGGAATTTCCCCCGATGCCCGCTGGACGCGCCCGGAGGTTATTCACCTTACTCTCAAATTCCTGGGCGCGATTTCCGATGCACAAGTTTCGGAGGTAACTGCTGCGCTGGCGGAGGCCGGGGGCTTTGAGCCATTCCCCGTCGATGTGACTGGCTTCGGATTTTTTCCCAATTCGAAGAGGCCGCGAGTCTTCTGGGCCGGAGTTACAGCGCCACACGCACTTGCCGAACTGGCCGCACGCATCGAATCGCAAATGGAAAAGCTTGGCTTCGCTCCCGAGGGCCGGCCTTATTCGCCCCATCTGACTCTCGCGCGCTTCAAAGAACCTCATGCTCAGCCTGAACTTTTGGCGGCAGTCTCACGGGTTTCCAATCCTTCGTTCGGAAACTTTGAAGTCTCGGAATTTTTCGTTTTTGAAAGTAAACTATCACCGCACGGCGCGCAGTATCGCAAGGTAATGCGCTTTCCGACCAGTAAACAGTGAACAGAGTCCGGCAAGAATAGCTGGTCGCTGCCCACTGCTCACTGTCCACTGTTTTCACATGATGGGCGCTCTCACACCAATCCTCGCTTACCTGCTGGGTTCAATTCCCTTCGGCTATCTCATTGTCCGCTGGCAGAAAGGAGTAGATGTTCGCAGCACGGGCAGCGGCTCGACCGGCGCCACGAACGTAATGCGCAATCTGGGAATCGCAGGGTTCGTCGCCACCTTCATCCTCGATGTGGCAAAGGGTGTATTCGCCGTCCTGCTGGCGTCACGCCTGACCTCCAGCGATTCGACTTGGATTCCCCTTGACGGCGATCCGCGGTGGATCGCCGCCGCGTCGGTCTGCGCGATTTTGGGCCATTGCTTCCCCATCTGGTTGAAGTTTCGCGGTGGCAAAGGCGTGGCCACTGGAGTGGGCGTGTTCATCGCCCTCGCGCCTTTACAGGTTGTGCTCGTGTTGATAATCTTCGCCCTGATCGTTGCAGTCGCGCGCTACATTTCTCTCGGCTCTATCATTGCCACTGCGGCGTTTCCGCTTCTTGTTTATTTCATGCGTCGTCCCCCGTTACCGATCGTGCTGGGAGCAGCGGGAGGTGCGCTGATGATCATCAGCATGCACCATGCGAACATCGGAAGGCTTTTGCGCGGAACGGAAAACAAAGTCGGGCGAAAGAAATGAAAATCGCAACCATCGGCGCCGGCAACTGGGGTACGGCTCTCGCGGCGACCCTCACGCAAGTGGGCCACTCGGTCCAACTCTGGGCTTATGAAGCAGAAGTGGTGGAGAGCATCCGCGCCCGGCACGAAAATGAGCTGTTTGTGCCGGGAATCAAGCTTCCTTCCAATCTCGCGCCCACCAGCGACCTGGGCGAGGCGCTGGCAGGCGCTGAAATTGTGCTAACGGTGATGCCGTCGCATGTGTGTGCACCGCTGTGCCGTCAAATGCTCCTTCACCTGCGCCCCGAAATGATCTTCGTAAGCGCCACGAAAGGGCTGGACACCGACCGCCTGATGCGCATGAGCGAAGTAATTCGCAGCGTGGTGGGCAATTTGTTCACTCCGCGGTTGTGCGCCCTGTCCGGCCCCAGCTTTGCGCGCGAAGTCCTGCGAGGCGAACCTACGGCCGTGGTTGTGGCCTCTGAAGATCCAGCCACGGCGCAAATGGTGCAGCGCGAGTTCGCTTCCCGCGCGTTGCGCCTCTACACCTCCAGCGATGTGGTGGGTGTGGAATTAGGCGGGGCGGTGAAAAATGTGATTGCGGTCGCTGCGGGTGTAGTGGAGGGCCTCGGGCTGGGGCACAATCCTACCGCCGCGCTCATTACTCGCGGACTCGCGGAGATGACTCGCCTGGCCTGCGCATGCGGAGGCAAGCGCGAAACGCTGGCGGGGCTCGCCGGCATGGGCGACCTGGTCCTTACCTGCACGGGCGACCTGAGCCGCAACCGTTCGGTGGGCGTCGAACTCGGCAAAGGCCGGAAGCTGGCCGAAATCGTTGGTTCCATGCGCATGGTGGCAGAAGGCGTCAAGACCACGG
>JASHTY010000054.1 GCA_030040315.1 Terriglobia bacterium
GGTGGACCTGCGCTGCGCCGCACGTGACCACACGCGCGAAGACGATTGGCTGCTCACCGACCCGCAATCTCCCAAGAGCATCTGGTGGTATTCCGACTGCACGGATGTGGGATTTCGGGTTGTGCGGGAGTATGATGGGAGTGTCCCGGCCGGGGGAAAGCTCGCGGCGGAGAACGGAAAGCATTGACAGAATGACCGACGCCACGAGTTATGATTGTTTGTAATAAACCCAGGATTTATCCGCCAGGGGGCGGTGAACTTTCCCAGGTTGCCGAGTGTTTCAAAATTCATCTTCGCATTTAAAGGAGATTCAATATGAGTGATGAACAGAAGGAAAACGGAAATCGGGATTTTACGCGGCGGACGTTTATTGGTGCTGCCGCAGCGGTGGGGGCGGCGGCTGTGCTGACGAGCTGCAAGAAGTCAGTGGCGCCGCTGAAGTTTACGGACGTCGCTCCGGACGGCCCGGTACTGAAGGCCGCCCTGATTGGCTGCGGCGAGCGAGGCACCGGCGCGGCGCTGCAATTTCTGAAGGCGGGACCCAACGTCAAAATCACTGCGCTGGGGGATGTTTTTCAGGATCACCTGCAGAAATGCCGCGACCACCTCGCCAAAGAGGCCAACAACCAGGTTGCCGACGATCATTGCTTCATCGGATTCGACGCATACAAGAAGGTTCTGGAGACCGACGTAGACGCGGTGCTGTGCGCTACGCCCCCGCATTTCCGGCCGATTCATTTTGACGCTGCCGTGGACGCCAAGAAGCATTGCTTCATTGAGAAGCCCTGCGCGGTGGACGCTCCCGGAGTGCGCTCCGTCCTGGCCACGGGGCAGAAAGCCGCCTCCTACAACCTTTGCGTGGTGGCGGGCACGCAGCGGCGGCATGACCGCGCCTATCAGGAAACTTATAACCGCGTCTCGCACGGCGCCATCGGAGACATTGTTGGCGCCACCGCGCGCTGGAACGGCGGGCCGCTGTGGTACGTGCAGAAGAAAAAGGAATGGTCCGACATGGAGGCCATGCTGCGCGACTGGGTGAACTGGCGCTGGCTTTCCGGCGATCATATCTGCGAGCAGCACGTCCACAATCTTGACGCCGTGCTGTGGTTCACGGGAATGAACCCGACACAAGTCATCGCTTCCGGCGGGCGCGTGCAGAAGGTCACCGGCGACCAGTACGATTTCTTCAACGCGCAGTTCAGCTATCCCAACGGCGGCATCATGGAGAGCATGTGCCGGCAGATCGATGGCTGCGAGCAGGACGTTTCCGAATGGGTGGTAGGGACGGAAGGCTACACCAACTGCAAGAACACCATCTATGACCTTACGGGAAAGGTCGTGTGGAAATACCAGGAGCCCGGGCAGGATCCTGGAAAGACGAGGGTGAACCCATACGAGCAGGAGCACGTGGACTTCGTCACTGCCATCCGCACCAACCAGCCGATCAACGAAGCCGAGCACGTTGCGCATGCGACGCTGACCGCCGTCATGGCCCGCACCGCAGCTTACACGGGCAAGCTGGTGAAGTGGGATGAAATTATGGATTCGCCGGAGCGGCTCGGTCCCACCGATTACGTCATGGGGCCGCTGAACATCAAGGCCGAAATCCCCGTGCCCGGGAGTGCCGCGAACATCGCCAAGCGCGAGCGGTTTGCGTGAGTGTTTGGTGGGTGATTTTCGTAGGGGCAGGGCTTGCACCTGCCCCTATGCAATGGCAAGTGGCATTGGCTCGGCCAGGGCACCTGCAAACAGTGCCCCTACTATGAAATTTCAAGCGGCCCGCCACATGAACTGTGCGCTGACCAATGCGCACATTCTACTGCCTCACTCATACCTCAAAGCCACCATAGGATCGACTTTGGAAGCGCGCCAAGCGGGCAGGTAGCTGGCCAGAAACGCCACGGCGGCGAGCAGCAGCGTCACGGCGACGTAGGTGGCCGGGTCGGCGGGCTTGATGTTGAAAAGCAGGCTCGAAAGGAGCCGCGTCAGAGCCAGACCGGCAATCCCACCCAGAATCAATCCCAGCGCCGTCAGTTTCATGCCGCGCGCGATGATCAGGCGCGTTACGTCAGCACGCTCGGCCCCCAGCGACATACGGATGCCGATTTCGCGCGTGCGGCGCGCCACCTCGTACGCGAGCAGGCCGTAAATTCCGATGCAGGCGAGCACCAGCGCCAGCAGACCAAAGAAACTCGAAAGCCGGGCGATCACGCGCTCCTGCGTCATCAGGCTTTCGACGGCATCCGTCTGGGTGCGCACTCCAAACAACGGAAGATTGCTGTCCAGCCGATTGGCGATGTCGCGCACTTGAGGAACAAGGGAAGATGGATTCGCCGCCGTACGCACTTCGAAGTACGCGCCGCCTGTCGCCAGCGGCACGTAGACGCCGGGTTGAATTTCGCGGCGCAAGTCGTCATATTTCGTGTCCCCGACTACACCCACAATCGCCCAGCGTCGGATGTTGGGCGCGCTTCCGAACGAACCGCCGCTGGCAGAATTGCTGTCGCCCTGCTTGAGCATTTTGCCCAAGGGATTCTCATTTGGGAAATAGCGATGTACAAATGCGGCATTGACCATAATGGGCACGGTCGGGCTCACTGGGGCCGGTGATTTCGCTGCCGTGGACGGCTTGGCGGCAGCCGGCTCTTGCTCCGCAGCTTCGCGTAAAGCTGCCGCCTGCGCGGCGATGTCGAAGTCCGCCGGAGTGAAGGCCCGGCCTTCCAGCACGGGGATTCGCAGCGTCTTCACAAAATCCGCCCCGGTGGCGAGCATATCCACTTCCTGCGTCGATTTCTCCGGCTGGCCTTCGATGTGGAGGTCGCTCGTCCACAAGCTGCCGCTTAGCAACGTGTCGGAGGAGTAGCTTACGGAGATCACGCTCGGCAGCGCGCTGACCCGCTCCTGCATGTTCTGGTAGAGGCTTTGGATCTGTGAACCTTTGTACATCTGAAGAGTGGGGTTGATGCCAAAGAGGAGCAAGTTGTGCGTATCGAAGCCGGCGTTGACGTTGCGGAGGTTTTGCAGGGTTCGCACCATCAGGCCCGCTCCCACCAGGACGATCATGGAGAGTCCGACTTGCACTACCACCAGCGCCCGGTCGAGCCGCCAGCGGCCCCGGTGGGACGCCGCGCCACCGGAAAGCAGCGAGCCATTGTCCTTGAGGGCGGGTGTCAGGCTCAGCCGCGTGCTGCGCAGCGCCGGCGCGAGGCCGAAGATCAATCCTGTGAGCACGGAAATCGAAATGGTGAAGGCCAGCGCGCGCCAGTCCGGCTGAATGGCGAAGGGAAACGGTCTGTCCGTCTTGCCCAGAACCAACGGCCCGGTCATGACACGCACTCCCCAATACGCGAACAGCACGCCGAGCGCACCACCCGCGACGGAGAGCGCAACACTTTCGGTAAGAAGCTGGCGAATGATTCGCAGGCGCCCGCCGCCCACTGCCAGGCGAATGGCCATTTCCTTTTGCCGCGCGGTGGCGCGCGCCAGCAGCAGTCCCGCGACGTTCGCGCAGGCGATCAGCAGCACCAGGCCGACGGCGCACATCAAGATGTAGAGGGGTTGGGCGAAAAATTCGCGCTGGCCCACAAGGCCGTCCTGTGCAGGAAGCAAAAGAATTTTCGGGTCGTCAGCTTCCTTGGAACGCGGCTTTTCCCCGTGCAGCATGGCGTTGCGGAATGCCAGAGTGGCCGCGGCCTGGGCTTGCACAAGCGAGACGCCTGGCGCCAGCCGCGCAACAACCACCAACCACCATTCGTCGTAGGTCCGCATGCCGGCCTCAATGTTTCCCCACGGGACATTCAGACTGGGGATGGCGGAAATGGTAAGGAAAAGGTCCGGCGATTTGCCGGGACTCAGGTGCGTAAATCCGGGCTCTGCCACGCCGACGATCGTAGCCGGCACTCTGTTCAACTGAATCGACCGGCCCAGTACGTCGTTGCTGCCGCCGAAGGCCGTCTGCCAATAGGCATAGCTCAACACGATGACAGGAAGGGCGGAGGGAGTTTCATCCTCCGGGCTCAGTGTGCGTCCCCAAACCGCCTTCACCCCGAGGGTCGAGAAGTAATCGCCGGACACCACTTCACCGCTCGCGATGCGCGCCAGCCCGTTGCCGGTCATCACCAGAGATGCGGGACCTGCGAATGCGGTGGCGCTCGAAAATGCGTCCTTCTGTGAGTGAATCAATTCAAAAAAGGGATAAGGCAGCGAGCAACCGGAGGGATTATGTTTTTCTCCTCGGTCGCAATCGCCAAAGGAGCTGGTTCCATTTCGCTCAGGCTGCGTGTGAGCGGCCCAGCGCAGCACCACCAGGCGCGAGGGATCGTCCACGGGAAGCGTCTTCAGCATGATGGCGTCAATCATGCTGAAGATTGCCGTGTTGGCGCCGATGCCGAGCGCCAGGGTGAGTACGGCCACCGTTGTAAAGCCGGGGCTGCGCCGGAGCTGGCGGACTCCGTAGCGCAGATCCTGCCAGAAGGTCTCGAGTGTCGATTCCCAGCCCGCGCCGCGAATGCCTTCCTTTACAGCCTCTGTGCTGCCCATTTCCACGCGCGCGGCGCGCAACGCCTGCTCGCGGCTCATGCCGGAACGCATCTTCTCCTGCGCAGTGGCGTCAAGGTAGTTCCGCAATTCTTCGTCCATTTCGCGTTCTGCCTGCTTCTTGCGGAAAAGATCGCGAATCCCGCCGGTGAGGCTTGTGAGGAATGACATAAGGTGTCTCCGTTGTGGCATGGCCATCCCGGCCAGGGCTTGACATGGGCAGGATGCCCATGCCACAGCAAACTACGACGCCTCCATAATCCGGGTGATGGCGGCGAGTTGGCGTGTCCACTCGGCGGTCTCGGTCTTGAGTTGGCCGCGCCCGCGGTCGGTGAGCCGGTAGTATTTGGCCCGGCGATGGTTTTCCGTGGGCCGCCATTCTGCCTTGATCCAGCCCTGCCGCTCGAGCCGGCGGAAGGCGGGGAATAGCGAGCCCGGATTCACTCGAAACACGCCCTTGCTGATTTGCTCGATGCGCTGGGCGATGCCGTAGCCGTGCCGGGGTTCGAGTTGCAAGGTTTTCAAAATGAGCATGTCCAGAGTGCCTTGGACAAGCTCGGCGGACGAAAGGTTCATCAGCGTCTCCTCCAGAGTATCTAGATGACCATACACCCTTCCTCTAGATTGTCAAGAGGAATGTAAACGAGTCTTCGCGGCACTTCGTGGTGGTGTGTTGTGGCGTAATGACTAATGGATTCCGCGACCTTGCGGGAAATTGTAAGGGCCCTAATCCGTTGGGAGATCCCCCGGCTTTGCCGGAGGATGATTACTCCCGCCGCGCGGGCCGGCGCTCTGCGACGATGGTCACCTGCATGTCGTGAGCGTCACGAACAATCCGATGGATGAGATTGCGCCCCAGAAATCCCTCCCAGGGAGAATAATGCGGGCGGACGATAAAGAGCTGGGTGATGTTGTGGAGCCGGGCAAAGTCGAGCAGCGTAGCCACAATATCCTGGCCTTGCAGCACGCGCGTTTCAACGTGCAGATTGCGCGCGAAGTTCAGGTGGCGCTCCACCGCTTCGCGTTTGGAAGCGGGAAACATGCTGAAATCAAATTCGGCGTGAACGAAAACGGCAAAGCAATCAGCGCGCAGGTAGTCCGCCACGCGTTTTCCGCGGCGGATGAGCATAGCTGTGGAAGGATGCTCCGTGACGTGAACGAGAATCCGCTCGCTGGGAGTGGTTGCGACGGAAGTTCCAGGCGCCGAGTCACTGGAAGCTGCGGCGCCGCCCGCAGATTCCGGCAGCGTCACCTGACGGATTTCGACTTCGTGCGCGGTCTGGCGCAAGGCTATTTCGCGCAGAGCGACGAGTGTGGATTCCTTGAAAAAGTTTTGCAGCGCGCGTTGTGCTTTTTCGGGGGGATATACCACTCCGCGTTCCAGGCGATTCAGCAGCGCGCGCGGCGGCAGGTCCACCATCACCACTTCGTCAGCCTGCTTCATTACCCAGTCGGGAATGGTCTCACGCACGGGGACGCCGCTGATGTCCTTCACCTGGTCGTTTAAACTTTCCAGGTGCTGGATGTTCATGGTGGTCATCACGTCAATGCCCGCTTCGAGCAGCTCCAGCACGTTTTCCCAGCGCTTCAAATGGGGTGAACCCGGAACATTGGTGTGCGGCAGTTCATCCACCACGCACACTTCGGGATGCCGGTCGAGGATGGCCTTCATATCCATCTCTTCGAACATTGCTCCGCGATATTCCATTTTGGTGCGGGGAACGAGTTCCAGGCCCTGTGATTGCGCGATCGTGTCCTTGCGGCCGTGCGGTTCGATGTAACCGATCACGACGTCAACGCCGCGTTTCAGCAGCTCGTGAGCGTCCGTGAGCATTTGATAAGTCTTGCCGACGCCGGCGGCGTAGCCCAAATAGACTTTCAATCGGCCGCGCTTGGTGGGTGATGCGTCCATGAAATCCCTTAGTGCGGGAACACTCGAACGTCGATTCCTTCCGCGTCGCGAATCAGGCGATCAAGGGGGCCGCCGACGAAGCGGTCCCACCAGTGGACCCGGCTGGGGTGGCCGACAAATATCTGCGTAATGCGGTGACTGCGCGCGAAATCCATGAGCGTCTCGACGGGGTCGTAACCATCCAGGACTTCGGTTTCGGCGCCCGCCCGGCGGGCTTCCTCCAAATGTCCGCGCAATACGGCTTCATCCTTTTCCGAAAGCCGGTCATCGCGCACATAGACGCAAAAGAACTCGCCGTGGAATCGCTCAGCGTTGCGTTTGCCGCTGGCAATCATCGCCTGGGCATTCGAGCCGCGGCGCAGGCACACCAGAATGCTTTCATGCGTGCCCCAAAGCTGTTCGATGCCGTGCGCCAGAAGGTATTCCTCAAGCTGGCGGTCAACGACTTCGGCGGCGAGCAGCAGCGCAATCTCCCGCAGAGCAGCCAGGCGGCGTGGCGTGTCGGCCAACTCCGGCGAAGTGGGACAGGGCTGCCCGGCGCGCTCCAGCAGCAGATCCGGCGGCACATCGACCAGAACGATTTCGTTGGCATTGTAGAGGAACCGAACCGGGATGGTTTCCGTCACGTGCCGGCAGGTGATGCGCTCGACGGCTTCGCGGCGTTCGGCAATATGCTGGAGATTAACGGAGGTGATGACCACGATGCCTGCCGCGAGCAGTTCCTCCACGTCCTGCCAGCGCTCTGGATTCTTGCTTCCCGGTGGATTGTTATATGCGACGCCATCCACCAGGCACACTTGCGGGTGGCGGCGAAGAATCGCTTCCACGTCCATGGCCTCGCCGTCCCCGATTTTCTTGAGCGGGATGATGTCGATGTTCTTAAGCAGGCGTTCCAGCTCAGGGGGCAGGTCGGACTGCAGCGCTCCGATGACCACATCCTGCCCGCGCGCCCTGCGGCGGCGGCCCTCATCCAGCATGCGAAACGACTTGCCCACTCCCGAGGCGTAGCCCAGAAACACTTTCAATCGCTCGTGCTGAAGCTGCTCGTCCTGCCCCTCAACCTGCTTGAGGAGAATCTCCGGGTCAGGCCGGCGATCAAGGTCAGTCGGCATAGGGGATGAAAAGCTCCTTTCCGAAAGTTTACTATCGGAGAGGCATGGCGGGCAAGACAGACGCTCGCTCGAGCCGTGCTTCTGTTGAGAAAATTTAAAATCATTTAAGATGAACTCGGCCCGATTGTGGCGCGGGTGCCTCCACGCGCGTTGCCGATTAAAGACAAGTCGGGAGAATGGCATGACCCATCGGATTCTTCATCTAGCGATAGCGATCTTCGTCGCCACGCCTTGCGTGGCACAGCAGCCTCCGGAGGGTCCGCTCTACCAATCTGCCTTCATTCGCGCTGAGTTGGCGGCCGATCAACCCGCGTTCACAGCTTTGGTGGTGGATTCCCTGGGCCGCCAGAAGTTTAGCGCAAACCCACTCCGGCCGCCGGCACCGACGGTCGCCCACTATCAGGTGAAGCAGCTTGGCAACACGATTGAATATCGGTCCGCGAGCGAGTCGCCGAGTTCGCAGCCTACCTGGACATTTGAGTTCTCGGAAAAGTCCATCCGGCTAGCCTCAAATTATTCTGCCGCACATCCGCCGCCCGACCTTTTCTTCGATTTTGACCTTTACGTGGCGCGTGCCACCCTTCTGGGTCTGATGGACGCGAACCAGACGGTCCATCTTCCGGCGCTGCTCCACATGCCTTTGATGGGAACTCTGCGAATCACGTCCCCACGCGCCAGGAATCCGATGTTGTGGTGTGACGCGATTCGCCACGCCATCGGGCAACGCGAAAAGGACTGGCTGAAGATCAGGTTGCCGGCGGCTTCCGCAGCCGAACCCCGCGTGGAATACACGTTTGAGGTCGTGGATATTTACCCCCATGTGCCGAGCGTCGAAGCCGACGCGCGATTTGACGGCTTCCGGCGCGGCTGGCTGAACATTTTTCAAATCAACCCGCGCGTGGGAGTGTTGGCCAACAGTTCCAACAGCGGCGCGTGTCCCTTTTGCCTGCATGAATTTTCCGCCGTGGCTCTCAAGACGCCACCCCTGGCAGATGGGCTGACCGCGCTCGATCTTGTGCGCCAATACCTCGAGGTGGGCCTGAAGGATCTGCGGGCCTATGTGCCGGACAATCCCACCTTCCTGCTCGATTTTCTTGACATGTACCCGTCGCTGCTCATCGGCGCGTCGGACTACGTGCGCGGAAGCAACGATGATGCGTGGCTGGACGAGCGTTACTCTGGAATCAAAGCGTGGGCGCAGGCGCTGCTGGCCACGGACAAAGACGGCGACGGCCTGATCGAATACTACTTGAGCGGAAATTCCGGAAGCTGGGGCAAGTGGGGCACGCAGCATCCTGCCAACTGGTGGGACAGCATCGGCTTCGGCAACAAGGACGCCTACTGCAACGCGCTGGCTTACCACGCTCTGCTCGGCATGGCGGAGTTGGCGCGGCGCGCTCATCATCCCGAGGATGCGGAGTTCTACACGGCGCGCGCTGACAAGCTGAAGTCACTCTACTACTCGACTTTCTTCAACCCCGCCACGGGCGTGTTGGCAGGCTGGAAGAGCCTTGACGGCAAACTTCACGACGACTACTTCACCTTCGTCAACGGCGCCGCGATTACCTACGGATTGGTTTCAACTGAGCAGGCTAATTCCATCATGGACCACATGCTCGCCAAGATGAAGGAAGTGGGATATACGCAGTTTCAATATGGCCTGCCTGGAAATCTGATCACCGTTCCGGCCGAGGACTTTACGGACCCGCGGCAGGTGTGGGGTGGGGGCGGAGCGCTCGGTTTCCAGTGGTATGAGAACGGAGGCGCCACGGGAGGCATGGCATACTATACGCTTGAGGCGCTCTACAAACTGGGACGCAACAAGGAAGCCGATGAGATTCTGTTTCCCATGCTGCAATCGTATGAAGACGGCACGTTCCAGGGGACGTCCGACTACAAGGTTGACGGGCGAACGCGCACCTTCGATTGGCGCCGCTGGGACGGCGAGCCCGCCGGCTACGAAGGCTATCTGACCGATGACTATATGGCGCTGCTCACGGTGTTGTCTCGATAAGCGAAGGGCTTGGCTGACAGCCAACGTTGGGACGAGCTTTGGTTTTGACCGCAAATGAAGGAAAAGCTCTGGACGCACAAACGCATTTGCATGGTATAAAGGATGGGCATGATGACAGCCGCAAAGTCGTTGGGCATTCTGACCTTGGCAATACTATTCATGGGTGCGCCGGTTGCGCGCGGACAGCAGCCTGCGGGATCTCCCCAGTTCCCTGCGGCCACCGTGAAGCTCACGCCCGCGGAAATTGAACTCTACAAGCGTGCTTCAACGCTGATTGATTGGACGCCAAGCCAGGCTCGCGGCAGCCCCTATCTGCATGGAGTGCGGCTGGCGGAGAGCCCCGCGCAATTACCCGCGGTCCTTGAGCGCGTCGGCCAGTCGGACAAGGTGCTGTTTGAAAACTTCCCCCAGGTTTCCTGCGATGAGGAGGTTTCGTCCGACACAAGGGTTTACGACACTCTGAGGTTTCATAACCTGGAGCACTACCCCTCCGTAGAACGCAAGTATCGCTACATCGTCATCCCCCTGCCGGGCGACGATCTTCCGGGATTTGAGGAGTATCGCACCGATCCGAAGGGAACCGCCGTTGACACTAAGAAGCCCGAGAGATTCTACCTGCTCACCTCCGGCTTCGCATCCAATTCCCTGTACTTGCGGCCCGCAGACCAGCCCGTTACCCGCTTCCGGTATTTCGGAACCCAGGCGATTCGAGAGCACGAGTGTCATGTGGTGGGATTTGCGCAAGATCCCACACGCGTGCACCAGGCCGCCACGTTCACCCTCGGCGAAAAGAAAGTGGCCGTCCTGGTGCAGGGACTGGCGTGGATCGACGACGCGACCTTTCAGATTCTGCGCATGAAGACGTGGCTGCTGGCCCCGCGCAATGACATCGGCCTGGATTCGCAGATTTCAACGGTTGAATATTACCCCGTTGTCCCAAGCGGATCGCAAAAGGAGTTGTGGCTGCCCCGCGATGTGTCGGTTGAAATCCAATGTCAGGGCGTGGAGTACACAAACACCCACCATTATTCCAATTTCAAGCTTTTTCGCGTGCAAAGCACGATCAATACAAGCAAGTAGTTGTGCAGCGCCACCCGCTCGTCGCTCAAATGAAGGGAAATCTCCGTTTCCCCTTGACTGGTGCTTCTGATGGATGGCCTCGAATTTCCCTCACGGTACCCGCATTTCTGCGCACCGCCTTACTGCCTCAAGGTAAAAGTGACATCAATTTCAGTGGAGACTTGCACCGCTATCCCGTTCAGCATCGTCGGTTGATATCGCCATTTCGAAACCGCATCCAGAGCCGCACCGATGAGCAACGGGTGACCGGATATGACTTTCAATTGTTCAATCGAGCCATCCTTCCCGATGAGGCCATTGAGGCGCACGACACCCTGTATCCTTGCATTTCTGGCGACAGGTGGGTAAGTGGGCTGGGGTTGAAAAATCAATTTCGCGGTTGCCACCTGTGCAGCCAGGACCAAGGGCTGGTCGGCCACGGCTCCTACTGATAGCGGCGAGCCTAGAGCAGGAATAATCTCCTGCCCCGCACATCGGAAACCATAAAAGAATAGCTTGATGTTCGGATCAACCCCATACCGGTGAGAAACACGACCGCTACTCGCAATGTCGGCCCAGGAGAAGCCGCGCATAACTCGCAACTGCCCGCTCGGAGGTCCTAAAGGATCTGCCGGTGGGCTGTTGTGGTAATAGCCCTGATCGAACCAGTCGTCTACCCACTCCTGCACGTCGCCCAATACATCAAGCATGCCAAATTGGTTCGGCTGCTTCAGTCCCACCTCTTTGATTCCGTTGCCGTTGTCTTTGAGTTGCTGAAGGTAAATAACCAGATTCTTCTTGCCCTGCTCGTTCCACAGCCGGTCGCTGTCCAGGCGCTGGATCCCGCTGTTGTCGGCGTACCAGGCAACCTGGTCGAGAGCGCCATAATGCGTTTCTGTCGTTCCGCCCCGCGCTGCGTATTCCCATTCTGCTTCCGTGGGCAGCCGTCCCCCAGCCCATCCGCAGTAGGCTTGAGCCTCGTCCCAGGTTACCTCCACGATCGGCATCGTGTCGTCACCCCACCCGGAATTAAGCGCCCGCCCCAACAAACTCGGCTCGGGCGGCAATGATCGCCCGGTGGCGGCTACATAGCGTTTGTAGGGGCCCACCGTGACAGGCGTTTGCCCAATCCAGAAGCCTTTGGAAATCGTCACCTGGTGGGCAGGCTTTTCATTGGTGTTGCATGCATCGTCCTCCGGCGAGCAGCCCATCATGAATTTTCCGGGCGGGATCCAAACGTACTTGAGGCCGTCTTTCGGGTTCTGGCGGGCTTGATCCTGATTGGGGGCAGCCGGCGGCTCAGGCGGCCTGACCGGTGAAAGAACTCCGCCGATCACCCCGCCTGTCGTGACGTTCGCCTGGCTTTTCAAGAGATTCTGGTAAGCTTTTTGGTATGCGGCGGTATCGGGGTCGAGCTCATAGGCCTGGCGATATTCATGGAGCGCACTTTGGGGGTCGTTCCTCCCTTTTTCCAGCGCGATACCGAGCTCGTAGTGGATGCCGGGATCGTCCGGGTCTAGATGCAGGCCCGCATCGGCGGCGGAAATCGCTTCATCCCACTTCCCCATCGTCGTGAGCATATGGACGAGTCGGGCGTTTGCAAGAAATTCCTTCGGATTAAGCCGGACCTCTTCGCGGTATTCACTAATGCCTCCCAAACGATCCTGGTTCTCCCATAACACATCCCCTATGCCGGCGTGCGCCCCGGGATAGTTCGGCTTCAGTTGCAGCGCGCGGCGGAACTCTGTAATGGCCTCGTCACTATCCTCTGCCATCACGTATTCCCCCAGCATGTAGTGGGACCAGGGGTCAGTGGGCTCCAAGCTAACGGCATCACGCATCAGACCAATTGCTGTCTGGTCGGACGAGAATATCGCCAGCGCCAACCGGGCAACATGATTGTTTGGGTTTTCTTTCAATTTCTGAGACAGTTCCTGCATCGCGACGTGCTTGTGGCTCTCTGCAACGGTGGCTTCCGGCTCGGGGAAGACGTTTGTAAGGCGCAGGGTCGAGACCAGCTCAGTGCTGGCGCCAAGGCCGCTGAACCAGGCAATAAGAGGCGAGTCCTGGACCGCCACCATCCGGTGGAGAGCCTTGCTAACGCCACGTTGCTTCACCAGCTCGATAATTCGTTGGTCGGGCACGCCGCTCGCCAGAAGGGCTAAGAATTGAAATTGGTCGAGAGGGGCGTTGGCGGTTTGAGGCTGGATCGGCTCCGAGGGATGCTGCGCCGCGCGCAGGGCTTGCAGGAATGCCACGCTAGCGCCCGCCGCCTTCAGGCTATTGAGGAAGTCCTCACCCGGCACAAAGTCAAGTCCCTGCTGAGCGATCGCTTTCGCCGCAACCTCATTCCCCAATCCGTCGCGTACCATGGCTTTGACCTGGTCCTGTGTATAAGGCTTCGGGCTTTGCTGTGCCCTGGCCGTGACAGGCAAAAACGTGATTGTGAGTAAAATTTGAACGATAGCAAGACTACGTAGCCCCATTTAACTCTCTCCTGGCCCACCGCGTTCTTCGGGCCAACCAAATGTCCCGACATTGAACACCGCCTTTGCAAGAGCTTGCGGCCGAACCAACTCCATGGATAGGAGACTGAAACATGGCAGTCCCTCCAATTATTTCAGTTCAACCGGGCACTTGCGACGGAGTTTACTATCGGGGCGGCTTCGCGGGCAAGAGGGATCCGGTGCGAAGTCGGGCGCTCCTGAGAAAACGCAAAAACAAATTCCAAGAAATCGAGACGCGCCGGCTAGGAGTTCTTTTTCAGGGCCACAGGGAATTTCTGGTTCAGGTCAAGATTCAAGAGGAGCACATTGACGCGTGGCTCGCCCAGGAAGCCCCATCGCCTGCCACGTGAATCGGATTGAATGAGTTGATTCACCTGGTCCACGCTTGCGCCGCGAGCCTGCGCGACCCGCAGGGCTTGGGCGAGGGCGGAGGCAAGGCTAATGTCCGGGTCGAGTCCGCTGGCGGAGGTGGTGACCATATCGGCGGGAACCGGTCCTTGATAGGTTGGGTTTTCAGCGCGGAATTTCGCGACATCGGCTTTCACGCGATCGATCAGGGCCTGATTTGTGGGACCCAGGTTCGAGCCGCTGGAAGCTGTGGCGTCGTAGCCGTCCTTGCCGGCCGCCGAGGGCCGCGGATGGAAGTACTCGGGTTTGGAGAAATTCTGGCCGAGCAGTTCTGAGCCCACCATCTGACCGTTGATTTGCACCAGGCTGCCATTCGCTCTCCATGGGAACAGGAGTTGACACAGGCCTGTTACCACGCCGGGATAGATAAGGCCGGTGAGCACAGTCATCAGCAGAGTAAAGCGAAACGCCTGGCTAAGTTGCTTGCGCATAAAAGACTCCGATTCGAATCGTCGGCAGCCGGAAACTGCCGCTGGCAATGGTAGCCACGGTCAGCGCCTTTCTGGCCGTGGGTTCTTCCTGACTTTCGAAAAGCCTACGGTCAGAAAAACTCTGACCGGGGCTACCAGCTACGTGTCGTCGGCTTGGCCACACGCTGTTCGTCCCTACGCCAGGTGCAAAACCCCCAGCAGCCGGTCGATCAGGAAAATGCACGGAAAGGGCGCGATGAATCCGCCCAATCCGTAAATCCAAAGGTTGCGACGCAGCATGGCGGCCGCGCTTTGCGGCTTGTAACGGACGCCGCGCAGCGCCAGGGGCACCAGGGCAATGATGATCAGCGCATTGAAAATTACCGCAGCCAGAACGGCGCTCTGCGGATTGTGCAGGCGCATGATGTTGAGCTTGTTCAGCTCCGGGTAAGTGGCCGCAAACATCGCCGGAATGATGGCGAAATACTTCGACACATCATTCAGAATGGAAAAGGTTGTCAACGCACCGCGCGTAATGAGCAACTGCTTCCCGATGGCCACAATTTCGATCAGCTTGGTGGGATTGCTGTCCAGGTCCACCATATTGCCGGCTTCCTTGGCGGCCATGGTGCCGGTATTCATGGCCACTCCCACGTCCGCCTGGGCCAGCGCCGGTGCGTCGTTGGTGCCGTCGCCGGTCATGGCCACCAGGCGGCCCTGCGCCTGCTCTTTCTTGATGTAATCCATTTTGTCTTTGGGCGTCGCCTGGGCGAGAAAGTCGTCCACGCCCGCTTCGTTGGCGATGGCCGCGGCCGTCAGGGGATTATCGCCCGTAATCATGACGGAGCGGATTCCCATGGTGCGCAATTGCTGCAGGCGCTCGCGCATTCCGCCCTTCACGATGTCCTTCAGGTGAACGATTCCCAGCAGGTGTTCACCATCCGCCACGGCGAGGGGCGTTCCACCCGTGCGCGAAATTCCGTCGGATAGTTCCGTAAAATTCGGTGGAATCTGGCCACCCTTTTCCGTGACGAATTGAATGATGGCATCCGTCGCGCCCTTGCGGAGCGAACGGCCGTCGATATCCACACCGCTCATGCGTGTATAAGCAGAGAAGGGAATGAAGTGGGCCTCGTGCTCGGAGACCTCGCGCCCACGCAAGCTGTATTGCTGCTTGGCGAGCACCACAATGGAGCGGCCTTCGGGAGTTTCGTCGGCCAGGCTGGCAAGTTGCGCGGCGTCGGCCAACTCGCCTCCCGTGACGCCTTCAACCGGGAGGAATTCCACCGCCTGGCGATTGCCGAGCGTGATGGTTCCGGTTTTATCGAGCAGCAGGGTGTTGACGTCGCCCGAAGCTTCCACGGCCTTGCCGCTCATGGCCAGCACGTTGTCCTGCATAACCCGGTCCATGCCCGCGATGCCGATGGCGGAAAGCAATCCGCCAATCGTGGTGGGAATCAGGCAGACAAGCAGCGAGACCAGTACGGCGACGCTGGGCACCGTGCCCGCCTGAGCGGAAATGACCGCGTAGACGGCAAACGGCTGCAAGGTGACGACGGCCAGCAGGAAGATGAGCGTCATCCCCGCAATAAGAATATTGAGAGCAATTTCATTCGGTGTCTTCTGCCGCTCGGCGCCTTCCACGAGCGCGATCATGCGGTCGAGAAAAGTGTCGCCGGGGTTGGATGTGATCCGAATCCTGATCTGGTCCGAGAGGACTTTGGTGCCGCCGGTCACGGCGCTGCGGTCGCCGCCCGACTCGCGAATTACTGGCGCGCTTTCGCCGGTGATGACTGACTCATCCACGGTAGCGATGCCTTCGACTACTTCACCGTCGCCGGGAATAATGTCACCCACTTCGCAGATCACCACATCCTGGGCGCGCAGTTTGGAGGCAGGAACAATTTCGGTCTTTCCCGTGCCCACCACGCGGCGGGCCATGGAATCGGTTTTGGCCTTGCGCAGGGTTTCCGCCTGGGCCTTGCCGCGCGCTTCCGCCATGGCTTCCGCAAAGTTCGCGAAAAGCACCGTGAACCACAGCCACAGGGAAATTTGCAGAGAGAAGCTGATGCCCGGCCGCCCCATGAAAATGTCGCGAATCAGAAAAATGGAAACCAGGGCAGCCCCGACTTCCACGGCGAAAATCACGGGATTCTTCAAAAGGGTTACAGGATTGAGCTTGACGAAAGACTCCCGAGTGGCGCGCCACATGAGCTGCGGGTCGAACAGGGGGCGAGCCCGCACCATCTTCTTCGGAACGAGGTTGGTTAAATCATCAATTCTTGGCGGCGGTGTTGCAGCAGTTGTCGACATGAGCTAGACCCCCACCGACCTGATGATCAGCGCAGAAAGCAATTTTCCCTCGCGCATGAAGAAGTGCTCAACCAGCGGGCCGAGCGAGAGCGCCGGGAAGAACGTCAAAGCGCCGATAACCACCACGACTCCCACCAGCAGGCCGACAAACAGCGCGCCGTGGGTGGGCAGCGTGCCGCTGGTGGTGGGCACTTTCTTCTTGCAGGCCAGGCTGCCGGCAATCGCCAAAGTGGGCAGAATGAATCCGAACCGCCCGATCAACATGGCGAGGCCCGTCGTCAGGTTGTACCAGGGCGTATTGACGTTTATTCCGTTGAAGGCGCT
>JASHTY010000444.1 GCA_030040315.1 Terriglobia bacterium
CCTAGGTCGGGAGTTCGATCCTCCCCCCCGCTACCAATCAGTCCGATTAGATCGTGGTTGCCCTTAGGTCCCAATTATAAAAGGCCGGCTAACCTCCAGCAGCGATGTCCTGCCTGCTTTCTTGAATTCAGTTCCTTTTTTTTTCGCAGCTATAAAGATTTTGATTTTGACATCGTCTGCAACCTCCACTAACTTCCCACCACTGCATTCGGAAAAAGGATTGTCCCTGGCCGAACAGCGTCTGAAGTTTTCGGCCGCAGCCTTTTACCCGACTGCAGGTGGGCGAGGACTAATGAATCTCGGCCGCGAATTTTGCGGGTAGAGATGATGAGTCTGAGTTTTCTGAAGCCCTCAGCAAAACTTATGCAAACCGCGGCGCCGTGATCGTCGCGGGCGCGACCCCCGTCTGCTCGCGTAATTTGTCACAAAAGCATCAATGCAGGATTTCGTCAAATCTTCCACTGAATGGGAGGTCGAGTCCATTTCCTATGAATGACACTCGAACCATGGATGTAAAACTTGCCGTGCGGTGCATGCCCCTTTTCATGGCAGCCCTCGTGTTGATGGCCGGAATGCCGCTGCGCGCACAATCGGACAGCACCTTTGAACCTTCGGTCACTGTAGGCGCCGGCCTGCAAACCAACTACCAACACAACGCTCCCACCGGGAGCAGTTCCACCGATGACTTCTCGCTTGACCACATCCGGCTCTATCTGAGCGGTGACGTCACCAAGAACATCAGCGTGATGTTCAACACGGATTACGAGGGCAGCGGCAATAGCCTGCAGGTTCTCGATGCGGTGGGACAATTTCACTTCAACTCTCATGCCAACGTCTGGGTCGGCCGCTTCCTTCCACCCAGCGATCGCGACAACTTCACCGGCCCGTTCTACGCCAATGCCTGGGCCATGTTTACCGACGGCATCCAGGACGGCTATCCCTTCGTCTACCAAGGCCGCGACAACGGTGTGGCCTACTGGGGCGATTTCAAGGCCGGGACGGCCAAGATCAAGGCCTCCGTGGGGGCTTTTGACGGAGCGTCCGCCACCGGAGACGCCAGCATCATCTGGGCTGAACGCCTTCAGGTGGATTTCTGGGACCCGGAGGACGGCTACTACCTGAACAGCACCTATTACGGCGACAAGAATCTGCTGGCCATTGGCTTGGCAAACCAGGTGCAATCGGGAAAAACCGCCACCACTGCCGATTTCTTAATGGAAAAGAAAGTGCACGGCGGAGGCGCATTCACGATTGAGAGCGAATACTCCCGTTACAACAACCTGGGCGGATACAACGCCAACTATATCCGCAGCGAGGGCGGGTACGGGCAGGTATCCTTCCTTGTCCCGCAGAAAGTCGGCGTCGGCAGGTTCGAGTTCCTGGGCAAGTATGCCGATGCCGAGTTTACCGATGGTATTGGATCCGGTTTGACCAAGAATCCCAGTTATCGGCAGCAGACCGTGGAGACCGATCTCAGCTACATCATCAAGCAGTTTGACGCGCGCATCATGGCTTTCGGCAAGGCCACGTCATTCAACGCCGTCCAGAAAGACTACTGGGAAGCCGGCGTCGGCGTGCAATTGCAAATTTCCAAACAGATTAAGTTCCACTAGTCGCGAAGAATAATGGTACGCAGCAAATTTCCTAAAAATAGAGAGGGGCAAATGGCACACATGAAATCCAAATCAATGTTTGTGGTAAGTTCGTTGCTTACCGCAGTGATGGCGGTGGGCGGAATGGCCAAAGCTCAGGACACCATCAAGGTGGGCGTGCTGCACTCGCTCTCAGGCACCATGGCGATCAGCGAAACCACGCTGAAAGACACCGTTTTGATGATGATCGATGAGCAGAACAAGAAGGGCGGGTTGTTGGGCAAAAAGCTGGAGGCGGTAGTTGTCGATCCGGCTTCCAACTGGCCGCTATTTGCCGAGAAGGCGCACGAATTGCTCGAGAAGGACAAGGTCGCCGTGGTCTTCGGTTGCTGGACCTCCGTCTCCAGAAAATCCGTGCTGCCCGTATTTGAAAAGGATGACGGCTTGCTCTTCTACCCCGTTCAATATGAGGGAGAGGAATCCTCAAGGAACGTAATCTACACGGGCGCGGCGCCGAATCAGCAGGCAATTCCCGCTGTGGATTACCTCATGAACGAAGTGGGCGTGAAGCGATGGGTGCTGGAGGGGACCGATTACGTCTACCCGCGCACGACCAATAAAATCTTGGAAGCGTACCTGTTGGCCAAGGGCGTCAAGCCATCGAATATTTCCATCAACTATACCCCCTTCGGTTTCTCGGACTGGCAGGCGCGCGTGTCGTTCATCAAGAAGTTCGGGTCGGAAGGCATGAAGACCGCCGTGGTGTCCACCATCAACGGCGATGCCAACGTGCCCTTCTACAAGGAACTCGCCAACCAGAAAGTCTCGGCTGAAGATATTCCGGTCGTAGCGTTCTCAGTCGGGGAGGAAGAGCTCTCGGGCCTGGACGCAAGACCCCTGGTGGGGCATCTGGCCGCGTGGAATTATTTCGAAAGCATCAACACGTCTGCCAACCGGTCCTTTATCAATGAGTGGCACACCTACATCAAGAATCCCAAGCGCACGACCAACGACCCGATGGAGGCGCACTACATTGGCTTCAATCTGTGGGTCAAGGCCGTGGAGAAGGCAGGCACGACGAATGTGGACAAGGTGATCGCGGCGCTCCCCGGGCTTGAGGTTCCCAACCTGACGGGCAGCATGGCCAAGGTGCTACCCAACCACCACATCACCAAGCCGGTATACATCGGAGAGGTTCGCGCCGACGGCCAGTTCTCAGTCGTTTGGAAAACCCAGAATGCCGTGCCGGGCGATGCCTGGTCCAAGTATCTTCCGGAGGACAAAAACATTCTCGCAGATTGGGTGACGCTGAATTGCGGTAACTACAATAAAGCGACCAAGCAGTGCTCCGGGCAAAACTATAAATGAGAAAATCCCCGCCCCGCGTTAACGGCTGGATTCTCGTGGTGCTGGTGTGCCTTGGCAGTAGGGCCCCGCTGTCCGCTCAGTCGCCCAACGATGCGAATTTTCTCACGCAGCTTGGCAAACTGCGGGACGCATCGTATGGCGACAAAGAGAAAATCATTGAGGATTTAGGGGCAAGCGGGTATCCCAACGTCCGGCCGGTTCTTCGCGCGATGTTGGAGGACCGGCTGTACTTCCGAAATTCCGATCAGAAGGTTTTCCTTGTCAAGTCGGCGGCCCAAGGCGATTCGACGTCGCTCGATCTCATTGATCCCGTCACGCTGAAAAGCGCCGGCTCGGCGTCGATTGAAAACCTCACCGAAATCGGCATTAACAATCATTTGCGGCGCATCCTGGAGACGACTTTGGCGCGTTTCGGCCTCTCGAGCCCGGACGTGTCCGTCCGTCTTGATGCTGTGCTAGAAATCGAGAAATCGCTCGACGACTCGAACGTAGCGCTCTTGCGCGAGCGCATGGCCGTTGAGAAGAATTCCAAGGTCAAAAAGGAAATTGCCACCGTCCTGGCTCTTGCCGCGCTCAATGATGGATCAGACCCGAAAGCGCTCCTCAATGCAATTGCCACCCTTCGCGGCAGCCTGAACACCGATGTCCGCAACCGCCTACAGGGATTGCTCGACCGGAATCCCGACGGCAGCTATGTGGAATCGGACGCGCAGGTGAGAGCCGCCGCGGCGGAGGCGGTAACCACCATCAATCACTGGCGGTCTTTTTACTCGGTCATTGAGACATTCATTTTTGGGCTCAGCCAGGGGTCCGTGCTGGTTTTGATTGCGATTGGATTGGCCATCACCTTCGGCGTCATGGGGGTCATCAACATGGCGCACGGCGAGTTGATGATGCTTGGCGCTTACACCACCTACGTCGTCCAGCTCGCCATGCCGCAACATATCGATGGTTCGATCTTCGTGGCCATACCGGCAGCGTTTGTCGTGGCGGGGCTGGCCGGGGTGCTGATTGAGAGAACGGTCATTCGTATGCTTTATGGCCGGCCACTCGAAACCTTGCTCGCCACATTTGGCATCAGCCTTATCCTTCAACAACTCGTGCGTTCGATTTTCACCGCATTGAACCGGTCGGTGGTAACGCCCAGTTGGATGAGCGGAACCCTGCAGGTGAACGACGCCCTGGCGATTACCTACAATCGTCTCTACACGATGATTTTCACTCTGATGGTTTTCGGGGCGCTGTTGGCCGTGCTGAAATTCACAAGGATCGGCCTGGAAATTCGCGCCGTGGCCCAAAACCGCGCCATGGCTAAGGCCATGGGCATCCGCAGCGAGTGGGTTGACGCCATGACCTTCGGCCTCGGTTCGGGAATCGCGGGCGTGGCCGGCGTGGCACTGAGCCAGTTGACCAATGTGGGGCCAAATCTAGGCCAGTCCTACATTATCGATTCCTTTTTGGTTGTGGTTTTCGGCGGCGTCGGGAATCTTTGGGGATCTCTGGTGGGCGGCATGTCGATGGGAATCGTGGATGAAATCCTGGAGCCCTATGCCGGGGCGGTTCTGGCAAAGATCATCGTGCTGGTGGCATTGATCCTATTTATCCAAAGGCGGCCGCAAGGTATATTTCCCCCAACCGGCCGCGCCTCGGAGAACCAATGACCACCACCAAGACTAAGCGCCGGTACACCTTGTGGATCAGCGCGCGGAGAGACCCCGGGAGCCGATGGTTCCTGGGCGGCCTTGGCCTGGTCAGCGTCGGCGTGCCCATCCTCAATTTGATGGTACCGGCTTCGTCGCCGCTTCACCTCACTTCCTACGGTCTGACTCTGATCGGCAAGTACCTGTGTTATGCCCTGCTGGCGCTCGCCGTGGACCTGATCTGGGGATATTGCGGGATTTTGAGCCTTGGGCACGCGGCGTTTTTCGCTCTGGGCGGCTACGCCATGGGCATGTATCTGATGCGGGAGATTGGCCCAAGGGGGGTTTACGGCAATCCCATCCTCCCTGACTTTATGGTATTTCTTAACTGGAAAAAACTGCCCTGGTTTTGGTACGGCTTCAACCATTTTGGGTTCGCCCTCATTATGATGTTCCTCGCGCCCGGCTTGCTGGGCCTGGCCTTCGGATGGTTCGCCTTCCGTTCACGCGTCACCGGCGTATATTTCTCGATTATCACGCAGGCACTCACCTGGGCCCTGATGCTCGCGTTCTTCCGCAACGACACGGGGTTTGGAGGCAACAACGGATTCACCGATTTCAAGGACATCCTTGGTTTCAACCTGCTCTCCGATTGCGTGCACGTTGTCTTGCTGGTAATCACTGCGGTCATGCTGGGGGTGAGTTACCTCGCCTGCCGGAAAATCGTCGCGTCGCGGGCGGGGCGAGTGATCCGGGCCATCCGCGACTCGGAAACCCGCACCCGTTTTCTCGGTTATCGCGTGGAATCGTTCAAGCTTTGGGTGTTCGTGTTTTCAACCGTGCTTGCCGGCATTGCCGGAGCGCTCTATGTCCCGCAAATCGGCATCATTAACCCCAGTGAGTTCTCGCCTCTCAATTCAATCGAAGTTGTTATCTGGGTGGCAGTCGGCGGGCGAGGAACACTCTACGGGGCCGTGGCGGGAGCGATTCTGGTGAACTACGCCAAGACGATTTTTACTACCAGCTTTCCTAACGCCTGGTACTACGCTCTCGGTACGCTGTTCGTGCTGGTGACGATGTTTCTGCCTCGGGGGATTATCGGCCTCATTCCTAACAGGGCAAGGCTTCGGGGAGATTCGAACGAGCAGAGTGCAAGCGAATAGTATGGGCGATGCCGGCCACATCCTCGACATTCATCAGTTGACCGTCAGCTTCGACGGCTTCAAAGCACTCAACAACCTCACGCTGTCCATTCAGCCCGGGGAGCTTCGCTGTGTCATCGGTCCGAACGGCGCGGGCAAAACGACCATGATGGACGTGATTACGGGCAAGACCCGCCCAGAATCAGGTACGGTGACGTTTGGATCAAGAGTGAACCTTCTTGAGCTCTCCGAACCTGAAATCGCACAGGGTGGAATTGGCAGGAAATTCCAAAAGCCCACGGTATTCGAGCAACTAACGGTGCGCGAGAATCTTGAACTGGCATTGGCAGGCCGCAAGTCTTTCTTGAAAAGCCTGCTCGCGCGTATGACGGCTGCGCAGGAAGATAAACTTTACGATGTCCTTGAGACCATCGGCCTCATGGAGCAACATAATGATTTGGGAAGTACTCTTTCGCACGGTCAGAAGCAATGGCTCGAGATCGGCATGCTGCTCATGCAGGAGCCCAAATTACTTCTGGTTGACGAACCGGTGGCCGGCATGACTCCGCAGGAGAGCGAGCGCACGGCGGAACTTCTCCAGTCCCTTGCAGGTGAGCACTCCGTCATGGTGGTCGAGCACGACATGGACTTCATTCGTTCCATCGCCAAGCGCGTCACGGTGCTGCATGAAGGATGCGTGCTCGCCGAAGGTGACATGGATCAGGTGCAGAACGATCCGCGCGTCATCGAGGTCTATCTCGGGGTGTAAGGGTGCTGACGGTTAAAGGCTTGAACCAGTTTTACGGTGGCAGCCACACGCTGTGGGATGTCGACCTTTCCGTGCCGCTCGGCGCGCTGGTCTGCGTGATGGGCCGCAACGGTATGGGCAAGACAACTCTGCTGAAGTGCATCATGGGGCTCCTTCCGGCAAGCTCGGGCAGCGTTCAATTCAACGGGGTCGAACTGCTCGACCGTCCCGCCCACGACCGGGCGAGAATCGGCATCGGCTTCGTTCCGCAGGGCCGCGACATTTTTCCGCACCTGACGGTGGAGGAAAACCTGAAGATTGGCCTGCGTGTTGGCAAAAACAGCGCCCGCTCAATCCCCCCGCGTGTGTTCGACTTGTTTCCTGCCCTCCAGAAGATGCTGAAGCGCCTGGGAGGCGATCTTTCCGGTGGACAACAGCAGCAGCTCGCCATCGGCCGGGCCCTGGTTCTCCAGCCGAAACTCTTGATTCTGGATGAGCCCACCGAGGGCATACAGCCCAACATCGTCCACGAAATCGGCGATATTGTCTTAAGGCTGAATCGGGAAGAAGGCTTGGGAGTCCTTCTGGTCGAACAGAAACTTCCCTTCGCTCGCCGCGTGGCGAGCGAGTTCTGCATACTCGCCCGGGGAAGAAGGGTCGCGGCGGGAGCAATCGGCGAACTTACCGACGAGGTGGTGCGCGCCCATTTAAGCGTCTGATTTCAAGTACCTGATTTCGAGAATCTGTCGTGGCTGGTTTTCATAATATAATGTGCCGGGCTTGAGGCACTCGGCCTGACGCGAGCCGCGATTCGCGTTCCGATTCGCCCATCGAGTCGCGCATGCGGGTTAACCCATGCATCTCACTCCGCGGGAAATCGACAAGCTGATGATCTTCACCGCCGCCGAGGTGGCCCGGCGACGCCGGGCCAGAGGCCTTAAGCTGAACCATCCGGAAGCCGTTGCGCTGATCACCGCTGAACTGCTCGAAGGCATACGCGATGGGAGGTCGGTTTCAGAACTGATGGATTACGGATCCACCATCCTGGCCCGCGACGACGTGATGGAAGGGGTTCCGGAGATGCTGGGTGAAGTTCAGGTGGAAGGGACTTTTCCCGACGGCAGCAAACTGGTCACGGTTCACAATCCGATTCGTTGAGCCGTTGGGAGTGCCCCGGCTTTCCGCGGGGAGCTAAAGCTCGGCCGCTCCTATGTGCGGTTTTCTGGCTTCAGGCGCGCGCTGAAGAGACCCCTCACCCGTCTAGCCCCGGCTGATGGGAACGCCGGATGCGAGCCACCCTCTCCCCACGGAGAGGGAAAACATATTTTGGCGCGCTTACGCGCAAAATGCTTTTCCCTCTCCGTGGGGAGAGGGTGGCCGACGGAGGAGGTCGGGTGAGGGGTCTCTTCAAGGCCACTTTTAGGGCCAAGCATTCCTGGCCTTCCGGCTTTCCCGGGTGATAGTTACTGCTACGGACACGGTTCCAATGATTCCGGGAGAATACAAACTCCGCGACCAAGACGTTATCGCCAATTCTGGTCGAGCTACGATCTCGATCAGCGTCGCCAACACCGGTGACCGCCCCATTCAAGTGGGCTCGCACTTCCATTTTTTTGAGGTCAACCGTGCGCTGCGCTTTGATCGGCGCACCGCCTTCGGAATGAGGCTCAACATTCCCGCCGGAACCGCAGCGCGATTCGAGCCCGGCGACGAAAAAATTGTGAGCCTGGTGGCCATCGGCGGCGCCGGCGCCGTGTATGGTTTGAACGGATTGACGAACGGCGAGGCAGGCGAATCGGCGCGCAATTCGGCAGTGCGTGAGGCCCGCCGCGCAGGATTTCAGGACAGCACCCCGTGACTCTGCGAATTCCCCGCAAACAATACGCTGACCTGTACGGGCCCACCGCCGGCGACAGAGTCCGCCTGGCTGACACTGACCTGTTTGTCGAAGTCGAGCGTGATCTGACTGTCTATGGCGAAGAAGCGAAATTCGGAGGCGGCAAAGTCATTCGCGACGGAATGGGACAGTCCTCACGCGCGACCTCGGCGGATGGGACTCTCGATGTGGTTGTGACCGGCGCGGTCATCATCGACCACTGGGGAATCGTCAAGGCGGACATTGGCATTCGCGGCGGGAGGATCGTTGGAATCGGTAAGGCCGGAAATCCCGATGTCATGACCGGCGTCACACCCGGCATGGTGGTCGGCGCGGGAACGGAGGTGATCGCCGGCGAAGGCAAGATCGTGACCGCCGGCGGCATCGACTCGCACGTGCATTTCATCTGCCCGCAACTGGTGGAGACGGCACTCTCCGCCGGCATCACCACGCTGATTGGAGGAGGAACCGGCCCGGCCACCGGCACCAACGCCACCACCTGCACGCCCGGCCCTGCCAATCTCCAGCAAATGCTCCTGGCGGCGGATGGCCTGCCCATCAATCTGGGTTTTTTGGGGAAGGGCAACGCGTCACAGCCCGCTCCCTTGCGCGAGCAGATTGAAGCCGGAGCCATCGGATTGAAACTCCATGAAGACTGGGGAACGACTCCCGCCACCATTGACTGTGCGCTGAGCGTTGCAGAAGAGTTCGATGTACAGGTGGCCATCCACACCGATACGCTGAACGAAGCCGGCTTCGTGCAGGACAGTATTCGAGCATTCAAGGGCCGCACCATTCACACCTATCACACGGAAGGCGCAGGAGGCGGCCACGCACCGGACATCATCATGGTGTGCGGCGAGCCGAATTGCCTTCCGTCCTCGACAAATCCCACCATGCCCTTCACGGTCAACACGCTCGATGAGCACCTGGACATGCTGATGGTTTGCCACCACCTGAGCCCTTCGATTCCGGAGGATATTGCTTTTGCCGAATCGCGCATTCGCGCTGAGACCATCGCGGCGGAGGACGTTTTGCACGACCTTGGCGCGATCAGCATGATGTCTTCCGACTCGCAGGCCATGGGGCGCATTGGAGAAGTGATCATACGCACATGGCAAACCGCGGACAAGATGAAGCGGCAGCGCGGCCCACTGCCCGGTGAGGCGGCGGGCAACGACAATCTGCGCGCGCGGCGGTACGTTTCCAAGTTCACGATCAATCCTGCAATTACGCATGGGATTTCGCGCGAAGTCGGCTCGATTGAGGCGGGCAAGTTTGCCGATCTGGTCCTCTGGAAGCCCGCCTTTTTCGGCGTCAAACCGGAAATGATTGTGAAGGGTGGAATGATTGCGTGGTCGGTGATGGGTGATCCTAACGCGTCGATCCCCACGCCGCAGCCGGTGTTTTATCGGCCCATGTTTGGAAGTCTGGGCGGCGCGCTCCATCGCACTTCGCTGACTTTTGTGTCCACGGCGGCGCTGAGCGCGAGCATCCCCGCGCGGCTGGGATTGAAGAAAACTGCCGTTGCCGTCAGCCGCTGCCGCAATCTTTCCAAGCGCGACATGATTTTGAACGACGCGCTGCCGAAAATGGAAGTCGATGCGGAAACCTATGAGGTGCGGGCGGACGGTCAACTGCTGACGTGTGAGCCCGCGAAGGTTCTTTCGATGGCGCAGCGATATTTTCTATTTTAAGGGCGACTGCGATGTTGGTGGTTGACCGGCTTCCTGAAATCGTCGCGCCCGAAGAACTGAACGGGAAGGAAGGAGACAAGCTCGTGCTCACCTGGGAGCAGCGCCGCTGGACGCGCGGACGACTGCTCACCGCGCGCGGCCGGGAAATTGCCATCGCGCTCCAGACGGGCTCGGTTCTCGAACCGGGCCGCATCGTGTGCGTCCAGCCGGAATGGTTTGCGACTGTGGAAGCTGCTCAGGAAAAAACTCTGCTCATTTCTCCCCCCGATCATCACACGGCGCTGAAGATTGCGTTTGAAGTGGGTAACCGCCATTTTCCGCTGGCGATTGAAGGTGAACAGTTGTTCGTTCCGGATGATCCCGCCATGCTGCAATTGCTCGCGCGACTGGGAGTCCCGTGGGAGCGGCGTTTAGCGGTCTTCACACCGATCGGAATCGGTCACCAGCATGAACATTGATTCCTTCCTGAGTCTTCTGCAGTTTTCCGACGGACTGTTTCCCGCCGGAGCGTATGCCCATTCGTTCGGCCTGGAGTCTTACGTCCAAAATGGAAGCGTGACGGACGCGGAGGGCGTTTTTGAATTCATCCGCTCGAGCATTGAAGGGTCGGTTGCCACGACGGATTTGATCGTGATGCTTTCCGCTCTCCGCTGCGTCCCCCGGAGCGGCGGTTTAGATGAATTGCTTCGGCTCGATGCCATGGTGGAAGCGATGAAGCCGGCGGAAGAACTGCGCAGCGCCAGCCGGCAGATGGGAAGGCAGATGATTCGGATTGGCGCGGCGCTCAGTGAGCATGAATTGCTCAGGTCATACTTTCAGGCCACGGAGTCGGACTCGACCGCGGGGCACCATTGCGTGTGCTACGGAGGGGTGGCGGGTGTCCAGGGGTGGTCCGAGAATGACGCGGCCACGGCGTATCTTTATTCCGCCGCTTCGGCAATGGCGGGATCGGCGCTTCGATTGTCGCCGCTGGGACAGCTTCGCGGGCAGCAGTTGCTTTGGAGAATGCGGCCGGTGATTGCGCGGCTGGCAGGGGATGCCGCAGGAAAAACCACGGCGGACATCTGGAGCTTTGTGCCGGGCCTTGAAATCGCCTCCATGGGCCACGCTCAACTGGAGGCAAGGTTGTTTCGATCATGATTCCGAAGCCTCTCAGGATCGGCATTGGCGGCCCCGTGGGTTCCGGCAAGACGGCGTTGGTGGAGACGTTGTGCCTGCGGCTGCGCGATCGCTACAACATCGCAGTCATCACCAATGACATTTACACGCGTGAGGACGCAGAATTTCTCACTCGACGTGGCGCGCTTGCACCGGACCGGATCATCGGCGTGGAGACTGGCGGCTGCCCTCACGCCGCGATTCGGGAAGACGCCTCCGTCAACCTTGAGGCGGCTCGCGAACTGAACCGGCGCTTTCCCAACCTGGCCCTGCTGATCATCGAAAGCGGCGGGGACAATCTGGCTGCCACCTTCAGCCCGGAGTTGGTGGATGCAACCGTCTATGTGATCGACGTCGCGGAAGGCGACAAGATTCCGCGCAAAGGCGGCCCGGCGATAACTGCCTCGGGCCTTCTGGTCATCAACAAGATTGATCTTGCTCCGTATGTGGGCGCCGACCTGGGAGTTATGGATCGCGACGCCAGGCGCGCCCGTGGTGAGCGTCCTTATGTCTTCACGAACCTCAAGAACGGCACTGGAGTTGATACCATCATCCGCTGGATCCAGCACGACTTGCTTTTCGAGTCTTGAGCGTGTCGGGCGCGACGGCTATCTCTCACTCGAATTCAAGCGGCAGCGTGACCGCACCGCGCTGACGCGCTGCTGCTTCCGCCTGCCTCTGCAAGTCATGAAACCAAGTTACCTCGGGGATGACGGTTCGGCATTTGTGCTCATGCTCAACCCGACCGGGGGCATTGTGGGCGGCGACAGATTGAAGACGGAAATCCGCCTGGGGAGCGGCTCGCACGCTTGTTTGAGCACGCCCTCCGCCACGACGGTTTACCGAACCCTGAATCGCCCGGCCAGCCACGAAACCAGCATTCAACTGGAACAGGGCGCCATTCTGGAGTATTTCCCCGAACATCTGATCCCTTATCCCGGTTCGGCGCTTCGACAATCCATGCGAGTTCTAATGGGTCCTGGCAGTTGCCTGATCCTGAACGAGTCCTTCGCAGCCGGAAGAATTGCGCGAGGCGAAAACTGGAAATTCAACGAGCTTTCCAGCGACACTGAGGTGTGCATTGGCGGGTCGCCTGTCTACATCGGCAAGTCGAGAATTGTCCCGACGGAATTGCTTCCACACCGCCTGGGGTTCGCGGAGAATTACAACTATTTTTCCAATTTGCTCGTGGTTCACAATGCATTCAGCGCATGGAAGAATCTGGCCGATGAGCTTTCGCGCGTGCTGAATTCCGTCCCCGGCGTGCACGGGGGTGCAAGCTGCGGAGCGCGTTCAAGCTGCGTGGTTCGTGTTATGACTTCAACAGCCGCGCAATTGACGCAGGCAACACACAAGGTCTGGAGTTGCCTGCGCAGAATCATATTGCAAAGTCCGCTAATTCCCGCAAGGAAGTATTAGTGCAGTGCGTCAAAGGTATTGCAACATACGATTTTCCGCGCAGGCGATGTCGCATCTGGCTTTAGCTCGACCGCTTCGATTTTTTCCTACTGCATAACTTTAGTTGTAGAGGACGAAATTCCAAAGAGTTTCTGGATCTTTTCAAACATGCTTTTCTGCTGGCCCTTGAGCATGGCGGCCCGGGCTTCGGCGTCAAGGTCCTGGCGGATGGCTTCGATTTCCACCTTCCTGCGCGCCAGCAATTGGGACAGATAGCTGGCGATTTCCGGGCGGCCATGCAGGATATCGTTAAACGCCTCGCGGTCCAGACGATAGCATTCGGAGTCCTCGAGCGCTTTAAGGGATGCGCTGCGAGGCTCGCCGGTAAGCAGCGACATCTCCCCAAAAAAATCCCCGGCGTGTACGATGGCTACGGTTTTGTGATTGCCGGTGTCGGTGGAAATGAACACCTCGCCTGAGCCCTTGGTCAGGATGTAAAGCCAATGGGCTTGCGCGCCCTGGCGCGTCATCAATTCGCCTTTCATAAAAGGCGTGAAGCGCAGGCGTTCGGCCAGGTGAAGGCGCTCCGCGTCGTTCATTTCGCGGAACAGTTCCACCTTGGCCAGATCAAGCGCGCTCAGGCGCTGTGCGATTTCGTGCTCGTGGTGAAGCTTGGCGCGCTCCAGGTCGTGCGATTCCACGAAGGCGGTGACTGCCGGAACCGAGAGCGGAATGCCGGCGCGCTGCAGGGCGAAATAGATGCGGCTGCGCACCAGCGAATCCGTGGGGTCGTCCTTGGCCAGATCGGTAAGCCAGTAGCGCGCGGCGTAGGAGCAGTAGCTCTCCTTGAACTCCATCAGCACGACGTTGGCGGGTGGGTCGCAGGCGGCGCCCTCCACGGGCTCGGTGTTCAGGGCGTCAGACACCACGCGAATGACTTCCGTGGGCGGCACGCGGAAATCCACGTTGAACCACACCCAGCGGCGCGTCTGGAGCGGCTGCCCGGCGCGCTGGCCCTGAATCAGCACCTGGGATTTGATCAGCACGCTGTTGGGGATGATGATGGTATCCCAGTTGCGCGATTCAATGGCCACGTGCCGCCAGGTGATCTCCTTCACCTTGCCGGCCGTCTGATCGATTTTCACCCAGTCGCCCACCTGCAGGCTGTCGTCAATTTGCAGCACCAGGCCGCCCAGGATGTTCGAAAGGCTGTCCTGGAGCGAGAAGACAATCACACCCGTCATGACCGCGCCGGTGGCCACCAGGCCGGAAAGCGACAGGTTGTAGTGTGCCAGCAGCCATAGTCCTGCGCCCATGTACCCCGCTGCGACGATGAGGTCCCGCAGCACTTGCGGCGGCGAAAGCGGCGTGAAGCACAAGACGACATCAAAAATAATGATGCTGGCCAGCTTGACGAACGCGCACCCCACCAGCAGGAATCCCGCGGCTTGCAGGGCTTTGGTGGCGTTGGGCATTTCAAGGGTCGACGGGATGGCCGAGATGGTCATCAGGATGATGCCCAGGGCGTAAAGGATCAGCGCGGTGCGCACGTGAGGACGCTGCCGCCGCGCGAACAGCGCCAGCAGCGCCGCTGGCACTAGAATGCCGATGGAGATTTCCAGGAAGCTGTCGCCGTGGGCAACAAGCTGAAAGTTCCGCCAAAAATCCAGGAGCGGATTGGCGTCTAGCAATATGGCCGGCGGAATCCAGGTGCTCATGCGGTTTCAGTAAAAAGCTGTCGTGATTTTACCGCGAGAGGGTTGGCAGGCCAAGAAGGAAAAGCGGAAGTCAAAAGTCAGAAGTAATAAGGCCAAAGGCGCGTTAACTCTTCGCTTGGACCGCGGTCGGGGCGAAAACTGCGTGACGAAAAATCACTGAAAGTTTCGCACGTCCCCGGCGTTCTAGGAATGAGGGGCCGGGAGGGCCGCGCTTGGGGGCCGAGGTCGAGGTGGGAACTGCCGAAACTCACTCATCCTTGATGGCGGCCTTGACCATGGCCAACATGGAGGGCGGAATCATGGAGACGGAAATTCCGTGGTCCTTTTCGGCGTGCTCGGCGGCAAGCTTCATGAGTTCATCTTCGGTTGCGGCACGAATTTCCTTAGGGCAGCCGGTGCCCAAGTCAGCGCAGCGCAGGACTTTGGCCATGGATCCTCCTTTAGTCGATCGTGCCTTGGCAGTCAGGCGGCAAGTGGGGATCCTTCAGCTGACGGACGCCACAGCAAATCGCGGTGAGGATCATAACACCGCGCGAAGTCCGGGCGGGAATTTTCGTGCAAATCGCATGGAGCCGTCGCTTTCGCGGATTGCATTTTGGGCGTCCCCTGTTATGATATTCGACGGGGCGCAGGAAATTGCAGGTCAGACGAGCGACAGGAGTTGGGGAACGCAACAAGCAGTTTGCGGGTTGAGGCAGATCATGGGAGAAGCGCCCGCGGCTCACCCTAAGAAACAGCCATCGAGTTACCAGTGAGGATTGCCAGGCAACTCGTCAGTTTCGCAACGGGTTTAGTGGTTGGTCTTTGCCTGTATTTCCTTCCCAGGGCCAGCCGCATCCTTCTCCCCTCGTTGCGGCCGGTTTCGACCGCCGTGGCAAGTCCCGCTGATCATGCTTCCGCCTCCTCATCGATTCATAAACCCTCAATAAACCGGGCGGCATTCGCGGAAAGAAAAGCTTCCAGAGAGCCCCGTCAGGTGGTCAGGCGAATTCGTGCGATTCGAGATTCGCATCCCGCGCCTGAGACCTCTCAGGCGGATTCGCCTGAACCTGCAACGGCCTCGTCTACAATCCTCACCTCCCCCCCACCCCTGACCTTCAAACCCCTCGGTTATGTTGAGATTCCCGGCGGGCAACTGGAAGCGATTATCTCGCAAGAAAACGATGTCCAGGTCGTTCATATAGGTGACCACATTTCGGGCCACTACCAGGTTACGAAAATCAGCCCTGAATCGGTTGAGGCCGATGATGAGGAGCTCACGCAGGCGCCCAGGGGCGCGCAGAGTGCCCGGGAATTAACGGCAGCAGCTATTCCCGAGCCGGCAAAGCCACAGGCGGTAGTTATTCAGGATGGGCCTGCACCCGGAGCGGCGGCGGCTGAGTCTCCGGCTTCCCCTAATTCGGAGCCCCACTTGGCTGGGGTCAACCCCATTCCTAACGGTGAAGGTGCAGCCGAAGCACAAAAGACCTTAGGGTACGTCGAACAGGCTGACGGAAGAATTCAGACTGTGATTGCCGACGCTGATACGGTCCGGCTGGAAACGGGTGCATCGACTGAGGTCGCGGCGGGTCCCACTCCAGCAGCCGGCTCGACTGTAGCGGCGGTCACTCAACCTTTGCCAGGTCGGGTGCCGAATCCGGTCGAAGCCGTGGCGGATGCAGATATTTTGCACTCTGACAACCGTACAGTCGGACCTGAGGTAATGGAGGTAGAGCCGACGGATTATCAAGCCAGTGCCGGCCGGTCGGCACCAGGGTTTGAATCAATTCTCAGAGGGCAGATGGCCGGCAACCCAATTGCAGCCGACCCGACATCATTTATAAGCAGGGATGATTCGTTGGCATCGGGACCTGACCCGGCTTCGTCCTCACCTCCGGTATTAATGATTCCCCTGGGTTATGTCGTAAGACAGGACGGAGAATTGGCAGCGATTGTCCCGCACGACGATGAGATCTACATTGTCAGCCAAGGTGACCGTTTTGACGGGCAATATCGTGCCTTGACGGTCACGGCCGACGCAGTGGAGGTTGTTGAGGAACCGCCCCGGCAGGCGCATCCTCCGCCGATACGGGCACCCGTGCGGGCGCCGCCAGACGCGCCGTTTGTGCTTGCCGCCGCCCGGGATGGGGCGAAATCCTCCGCCAGGGATGATTGCATAAGATGCGAATCTCCTGCCGCAGGGGAAGTGTCTTCTAAATCAACTATCGAGGCTAGTTCTAAGCCTGAAATTCCAGCGTTGCAGGGCCGAATCGAAGCGCAAGGTCGGATAATCACCGTGAAAACTCAGGCCGAAGCATCGACGGACAGCGGAATTTACGTTTTTCAAAAGCTCGGCAGTATAGAAACTGCAGACGGTGAAACGAGGGCTATAGTGGCGGATGAATCGGACCTCTACCTGGTCAAGCAGGGTGAGACGTTTGCGGGCCGATACCGCGCGATCAGCGTCGAAGCTGCGTTCGTGCTGGCTGGGCGCGAGACTGCGGGGCCGCGGGAGGGGAACTATCTCTCGGCTCAGGCAGTATCCCCGGCCAAGGGTGCATCCAAGACTATGAACGGAAATCTGCATTTTCCGCTTTCTGCGTTGGAAGACCTGCAGGCTTTCCATCCGGGCCACGTCCTGGTTAATCCGGGTTCGGACGAACTGGGGCCCACTCCGTTAAACTTCTCGCTGACCGAGACCGGTTTGGAGCCAGAATCTATTGCGGCGGGGAATCCTGGTTTCAGGTTTTGATACCAGCCGCGGGGGAGACGGATGTTGACAAAAACTGTCCGGGGAATAGGGGCGTTGGCATTAGCCGCGACCTGCCTGAGCTGCGGAGGCGGTACCAACGCGGCATACACGCAGGGGCGCAAGGCGGAGGAGCGCAAAGACTGGGACACGGCTCTGGTGGACTACGAGAAGGCCAAGGCCGCCGAGCCGGCAAACCCGCTATACGTCCTTCATGAAGAGAACGCCCGGACGAATGCGAGCATGCTGCACCTGAAGAACGGACGCCAATTGCTAAAGGACGGCCGGCCGGACGAAGCGGCGGGGGAACTACAGAAGGCCGCCCGCATTGACCCCTCCAACCGGGCAGCGGCCCAGGAGTTGGACGCCCTGCTAACCAAACAGGCAGAGGCCAAGAAGGCTCATACGGAGGCCATCCAGAAGGCTTTGAAGGCGGAAGGAGAGGAAAACCAGGGAGGGGTGGTAAAGCTCAAGCCACTGTCTGAGGCTCCGATTGTCCACTTCCACTTCAGTGGCGACAGCAAACAGGTTTTTTCCACCCTCGCCAAGCTGGCCGGAATCAACGTGGCGTTTACAACTGACTTCCGCCCCGGTTCTCTGAACGAGGACCTGGTAAACATCAAGCTGGAAGATGCCTTAAACCTTGTGGCGCTCCAGACTAAGACGTTTTGGAAGGCCGTCACACCTAACACCATCCTGGTGGTTCCCGACACCACTCAGAATCGGCAGCTCTATGATACGCAGGTGGTGAAGGCCATTTACCTTTCCAATCCGCTGGCCGCCGCCGACCGCACGGCCATTACCACGGCGATCAAAACCGTCTTGAGGTTGCAGAACGTTGTGGACAATCCCGATGCCAACGCCATCATCATCCGCGATACGCCTGCGAAGGTTGCGGAAGCTGAACAATTGATCCACAAATTGGACCGGTCCAAGGCTGAGATCATGATTGACATTAACATTGTCGAGGCGGATCGCGACCGCATCCGAGACTTGGGCCTGACGCCGGCAACGGTGAGCTCCAGCGGAACTATCACGCCGGGGATTGAGGCTGGCGCAGCCTTCGCACCAACCACCACCGTGTCAGGCACAACGACCACTGCCTCCTCGGTCGCCATCAACACTCTGGGCCTTAGCGATTATGCTGTAGCCCTTCCGGGCGCAACCGCGGAAGCAATTCTGAGCGATTCCAAGACCCACATCATGCAGAGCCCTGAAATTCGCGTGACCGATGGCCAGGAGGCTAAGGTCAAGATCGGAAGCCGCATCCCCTATGCGCAGGGCAGCTTTCTCCCCTCCCTGGCAGGAACGACGACCAGTTCAAGCGGTTCAGTGGGCCTGCTGGCCAGCACGCAATTTCAATTTCAGGATATCGGTGTGAATCTGGACCTTACGCCCCACCTGCTTTCCACAGGAGAAATCGGCATCGACGCGAAAATCGAGATTATGTCGCTGGGAGCATCGATTACCGTGGGCGGGCTTAGTGAACCCACTTTCGGACAGCGCACGATCGATGCCCATTTTCGCCTGGAGGAAGGAGAAGTGAACCTCCTGGGCGGGCTGATCCAAAGGACACTGACCAACGCGGTCACTGGAGTCCCGGGCTTGGGTGACGTTCCGCTGATTCGCTACCTTTTTTCGCAGGAGGCGCACGAAGTTAACGATCAGGAAGTGCTGGTGATGATCACGCCGCGGGTGATCCGCCTGCCGGAACCTGCGGTTTCCGACACCTCAGCGGTTACCTCAAGTGGGGGTGGGGAGGAGGTTCCGGGAGGCATCGAGGGGCGCCCATTCGGACCTCCAGGGGTGCCGGGTCCGCAGCCTCCCCAGGCTCCCCAGCAGCCTCCGCCGCGATAATGGACTGGCATATGCCAATTCGGCGCAATCGATTCTCGGACGAAGCGTTCATGCTCATCGAGCTGATCGCCGCGATTACCATTTTGCTGGTGTTAACAACCCTGTGCCTGCCATTGGCGCGCAACCAGATTGTCCGACGCAGGGAGACAGAGCTCCATGAGGACTTGCGCATGATGCGTGAAGCAATCGACCAATACAAGGCCCATTCCGACCAGGGACTGATTCCTGTCAAGGTTGATGGCTTCGGCTATCCTCCCGATCTTCAAACCCTGGTGGATGGCGTGCCCGTCAAAGGCAGCGCCAAGGGGAAGTGGAAATTCCTGCGCAAAATCCCCGTGGACCCCATGACCGGTAATGCGGACTGGGGGTTGCGCTCCATGCAGGACGACGCCAATTCCAAGAGCTGGGGCGGCGAGAATGTGTTCGACGTATATTCGAAGAGTACGGGAACGGCTCTGGATGGGACAATGTATGCGGACTGGTAGAGGCAAGAAAAGGCGAAATTCGAAAATCGAAATTCGAAACTCGCCAAGACAGCGCGCAATCCTGGAAGGGCTGGCCTCGAAATCCGAATTCCGAATTTCGAGTTTCGAAGTTCGGTCTTCCGTCGGTTTTACGTTGATTGAGCTGATGGTGGTGCTCGTGCTGATTCTGATTCTCGCCAGCTTCGCCATGCCCATGTATCACGTGGCGGTGGTCCATGCGCGCGAGGCGGTACTGCGCGACGATTTGTTTACGATGCGCAAGCTCATCGACCAATACACGATCGACAAGCAGCGCCCGCCTAGCTCCCTCGACGATTTGGTCGATGCCGGATACCTGCGAGGCGGGCTTCCCGTTGACCCGTTTACCGAATCGAACGAAACCTGGGTGCCTGATATCGAGGACGTGCCCATCAGCGCGGAACAGTCGACAAGCGGAGTCGTCGACGTGCATAGCGGTTCGGATGGCACCTCACTTGACGGCGCGGCCTACAACACCTGGTGAGGACGAAGCTTGAAGGCTCAAATGGGAAGTCTCCCGAAATCGGAATCAGAGCTCAGGAATGGATGGGTGAGTCTGGACTGAACCTTGCTCCTGCAGGCATCATCCTTCATAATTTTAATAGCCATGGCTTCGAAAAATCCAAAGACAATCGGTCTCGCGATCGTGACAGTCGCTCTGTTGACTGTGAATTCAGCTTGTGGCGGGAACGCGACGCCTGCTTCCGGTTCCGCCGCCGGTGCGGGTCCTTCCGGCGGGACTCGAATCGTCAGCCTGACCGATCCCAATCTGAACATGCGGGCTTACTCGCTCAGCATTCCCGCCGATTGGATCTTTCTGGGGATGGTGGAGCAGGGAACGCCCTGCGCGGTGGGTGCATTTCCAATTATGCGGCTTATGTCGCCGGATGGACTGACGGGTATGAAGTTGCTCCCACGGCTTGATTGGGCTTGGTCGGATGGGCGCAATTACCAGCCCAAGCCCAACTCGGCGTGCCTGCCGTACAAGCGGGAAATGCCTGCATCCGAGGTTTTGAAGTACATGATCGGATTGGTTCAGGTTCAATACGTTCGCGAGGAACCCACACCGCAATTAGCCGACATTCGCCGCAACGCGGCTACGCGCAACTCTGCGACCTTCTCCAATACTGTGGATATGGCTGCTGCGCGGGTTCGATACCACATCCATAAGATCGACATCGATGAAGTGGTGAACGTGCTGGTCACTTGCACGGCCAACGATGTGATGATGGTCGGGTGGCAGCACAATTGCAGCGCCTATACAACTCGCACGTGGGCGCCGCAGGGGCAGTATTCGGACGCACTCTTCAAGACCATTTCCAAGTCCATGGTAATCGATCAGCAGTGGACGGCCCGGTGGAATGCCGTCATGGCGCAGAGGATTCAGGCCATGGCCGAGCAGAGCGGGCAGGCCGTGCGGGCTATGGGTGACCAGATGGCGCAGCAGAGAAATGCCCAGCAGGCCCAATGGCAGCAGGCTCAGGACCTGCGCAACCGGCAGCACGAGGAATTCATGGCCACACTGCAGCGGGGCACCGATATGTCCATGCAGCGCGCCGCCCAGAGCGCCAACACCCGTGCGCAGGCGGCGGACGATTGGTGCGACTTCGCTCTCGACCAGCAGAAGCGCATGGATCCCAATACGGGCGTTATCACCAAGGACTCCAGCGCCTACACGTATACCTGGGTAAACCAATCCGGCCAGCGGATTCAGACCAACGACGTTAACGCCAATCCCAACGGCAACGGTACGGGCATTTGGACGCTTCAGCAGAATGTCAGATAGCAGTATGAAGTAGCGAATTAGATTATCGGTAATTGGTGGCTGCAAGCTGCAGTGACAAGTTTGGAGATGAAGCCTCTCATCCTTCAGCCTTCATCCTTTCTTTTGGTTTATGGCCGAGTATGTTTGCAAAGTCGGGACGGATGCCGGGCGGGTGTTGACCCAGACGGAAGAGGCTCGCTCGGAGGATGAGGTTCGCCAGCGCCTGCGGGCGCAAGGGTACCTGATCTTTTCCATTCACACGAAAGACCTGCTGAGTTTCCAGGGGCGGAAGGGGCGGCCCGGCAAGATTCCGCCTGATGAATTCCTGATCTTCAACCAGCAGTTCTTGACCCTGTCGAAATCCGGCTTGCCGCTGCAGAAGTCGCTGGACTTGCTTGCGCACCAGACGCGCAGCGTGTCGCTGCGGCTTGCCATTGAAGCTGTCCGTGACAAGGTGCGGTCTGGTGCGCTGCTGTCGGAGGCCTTCGAGTCGGCCGGGAACTTTCCCAAGATCTATTGCGCCACCGTCCGCGCCGGAGAGCGCAGCGGCAGTCTGGACAAAGTCCTGAGTCAGTTCCTTGCCTATCAGAAGCAATCGCGCGGATTTCGCAAGAAGTTCATTTCCGCCCTGATTTATCCGGCCGTCCTGCTGGTCGTCCTGAGCATACTGGTCACGCTGGTTATCAATTTTATCGTGCCGCAATTTGCCAAGCTCTATGCGGATATGGATGTGGAGTTGCCGCAAATCACCACCTTCACCATTTCGGCGGCCATGGAAATCAAGCACTACTTTCTGCTCATTCTTTTGCTGATTGTGGGGGCGGTGCTGCTTTTCAGAATGGCGGCGCAATCCGCCAAGGCGCGGATGAAGTGGGAGCGTGTGAAGTTCAAGCTTCCGCTGATGGGTGGACTGCTGCTGAAGTTTTCCGTGGCGGAGTTTGCCCGCACGCTCGCGGTGCTGCTGCAAGGCGGTACGCCGATTGTGGCTGCGCTGGAAACGGCCAAGGGTTCGGTTTCGAGCCCGTGGCTCTCCCTGGCGATTGGCCAGGCGCAGCAGGAAGTGGCGGCAGGAAAAGAATTGAGCGCGAGCCTGCGCATGAGCGGCTTTTTCCCGGACATCGCGCTCGATATGATGGAAGTGGGCGAAACCACCGGAGCCATGTCCAGCATGCTGGAAGCCCTGGCGGAGTTTTTCGAAGAAGACGTCGCGATCGATCTCGAAACACGCCTCTCGTTGGTGGGTCCGGTCATGATCGCGCTGATTGCCGTCATCGTGGCATTTGTGCTGATTGCGTTCTATATGCCGCTTTTTTCGATGGCAGCGCAGATACATTAGAGGGATAAGGGATAAGTGATGCCTGAGATCACGGTAGACGCCAAAGAAATAGAAGCTGCGCGGAAGCTTGCCGCGCGCTATCAATTCCAGTTTGTAGATTTGCGCGACTCGCGGCCTGACGCCGAACTGCTGCGGACCATTCCCCTGGAACTGATGCTTCATTACGAGTTTTTGCCTCTGGAGGGAAAAGATCATGAGCTGGTGATCGTCGTCGCTGATCCCACCAATCTGACCCGCCTGGACGAACTGGAAATTAAACTGGATCGCCACCTGGTGGTGCGCGTGGCGGCGCCCAGCCAGGTAAGGGATTTTTTGAAGCGAACGGAACCCTCGCAGCGGGTTTTGGACGACGCGACGGAAGAGTTCCGCCTGGACCTGGTACGCGACGAAGAGGCCGCGGGGGAAGGGCTCTCACTCGAACATCTGGTGGACGAGGTTCGCGATGTCAACCCGATGATCCGTTTGGTGGACTCGATCATCTTCGCCGGCCTCGAGCGGAGGGCAAGTGATATTCACATTGAGAGCCGCGACAATTCCGTGGTGGTGAAATACCGCATTGACGGCGTGCTGCAGCAGGCGATGGCTCCGTTGGCGCGCGAGTATCAGTCGAATCTCATCACCCGCATCAAAGTCATGTCGGAGCTGGATATCGCCGAGCGCCGCGTGCCGCAGGATGGCCGGTTTCGAGTGCGCTACCGCGGCCGGCCCATCGACTTTCGCGTGTCGATTATGCCCTCCATTCACGGTGAAGATGCCGTGCTGCGTATTCTCGACAAGGAATCACTGCACGAAAAGTTTCACTCGCTACGTTTAGAGGTGCTGGGTCTTGCCGAGCGGGAAATGCGAGCCTTCCGGCGATTCATCCGCGAGCCTTACGGCATGGTGCTGGTTACGGGCCCCACGGGAAGCGGCAAGACCACCACGCTTTATGCCTCACTTTCCGAAATCAAATCGGACGAGGACAAAATCATCACCATTGAGGATCCCGTGGAGTATCAGGTGCGCGGCGTCACGCAGATTCCAGTGAACGAAAAGCGCGGACTGACCTTCGCGCGCGGGCTGCGCTCGATTCTGCGCCACGATCCCGACAAGATCATGGTGGGCGAGATTCGCGACAACGAGACGGCGCAAATCGCCATCCAGTCGGCGCTCACGGGTCACCTGGTATTCACCACCGTGCACGCCAACAACGTGGTAGACGTTCTCGGCCGCTTTCTGAACATGGGCGTTGAGCCCTATAACTTCGTTTCCGCGCTGAATTGCATCATGGCGCAGCGGCTGGTTCGAACCATCTGCGGCGTCTGTAAACGTGAGGGTCAGGTGTCGAACGAACTCCTGGAGGAGTCCGGCCTGAAAGCCGAGGAATGGAAGGACGTCGTCTTCTACGAAGGCGCGGGGTGCCAGGAATGCAACGAGACCGGGTTCCGCGGCCGCACGGCGATTGGCGAACTGCTGGCCCTTTCCGATAACATTCGCGAAATGATTCTGGCCAAGCGCCCCACTTCGGAAATTCGCCGCGCCGCGCACTCGGAAGGCATGCGCTCGCTGCGGGAGTCGGCTCTGGAGAAGGTCCGCCTGGGTGTCACAACGCTGCGGGAAATCAATAAGGTTACGTTTGTGGAATAATGGATATGGACGGTAGATACATGGACTGGAGCAACTTGAAAAAGCGGTTGGGCAGGGGCGGCAGGGCTCAGACAAATCACTTCGTGGCCCCAACCTTCGCGCTGGACCTGGAGCCGGGCTTCGTCGCGGCCGCGCGGCTCAGCACCTCCAAACGCGTGGTACAGAGCGTGGGTGTGGGCGAGCTTTCCGCCGGGGCGCTTACGCCTTCCGCCAATAAGTCCAACATCTCGGACGCTGCAGCGGTGCGTCGAACCGTCTCCGAAGTCGCGCAAAAGGTGGGCAGCAGCGGCAGCCGGGTTGGCCTGCTAATTCCCGACGCGGCGGCGCGCATTGCTCTGCTGCAATTTGAAACGTTGCCGGACGATCATCAGGAGGCAGAGACTCTGGTGCTCTGGCGAATGCGCGAGTTCCTGCCGTACACGCCGGAGGAAGCCCGCCTGACTTTTCAGGTGGTGGCCAGGCAGCCCGGCTCGCTGGAGGTTCTGGTCGTCGCGGTGCGAGGCTCGGTGCTGGCGGAGTATGAAGCCGGAATGGGCGGCGTCAACGGCGCGCCCGCCCTGGTGTTGCCGGCAAGCGTGGCAATCCTTCCCCTGCTTCCCGAAGGCGAGGGCGGCCAGTTGCTCCTTCACCTCTGCACGGGAGCGCTGACAGCCGTGGTGGTGGCCGCAAATCGGCTGCGCTACTGGAGGACGCGCGCGCTGGGCGACGACTTGCAGGCCAACCTTGCCGAAGTGGCGCGCGAAACCAGCCGCGTGCTCGCGACTTGTCAGGACAATCTGGGCGTGCAGATCGAGAACGTCTGGTATTGCGATCGGACCTCCGGTGAAGGCAGGCCCGCAATTGCGCAGGCCCTGGCGCAGACTGTGGGTCATGACCTTCGCTCTCTGCCGGTGAAGTTCCTGCCGGCCTCCGGGCTTCCTTCCGGACAGCTTGAGGTATTCGAGCGCTTCGGAATGCCCTTTGCCGGGCTTTTGGCGAACCTGAACTAACGTCCATGAAGATAGCTCTCAATCTTTCCCCCCGGTCGAGCGCGCGCGATCGTTACGCGCTGGGGTGGGGGATTCCTGCGACGCTGTTGGGTGTGGCGGCGCTGGTGATTCTGTCGCGAGCATCGCTCCGCGAATACAGGGAATACCGAACGGCACAGACGCAGCTTACTCAAATCCAGGGACGCGTGGACGACCTCGCCCGGCAGGAGGCGGACATGCGCCGCAAGCTGGATGAGCCCGCGGCTCGCGACCTGCGAACCCGGGCCAAGTTCCTCAACGAACTCATCGCCGAGAGGCGGGTTTCCCTCGCGGAAGTCAGTTCTCGCCTGGCAGGGCTTCTTCCCAGCGACGCTCGACTGTCGAGTCTGGCTTTCGCCTCGCCCAAGGGTCCAACTGGGGACTACGGCGTCCGCATCGGGATCACCGCCAAAGGCGAAGAAGCCATCGAAACGTATATGAATGATCTGGAGGATTCACCCGATTTCAAGGATATCTCCATAGAGAATCAGACGATCAAGGAGGATCCCTCCCAGGGTTCGGAGATTAACGTGGTGTGCAACGCCCGCTATCTTCCGGGCGCCCAACTGGAATCGGAAGCAAAGGATCAAGAAACGTCGCCGGAATCCGGCAGTGATAAAGCAGAGGCCGCAAAACTCGCGGCGGCCAAAGAAAAGAAGCCCGGGCAAAAGAAAACCGAGGAAAAGAAGCCCGAGGTCAAGCCGCCCTTGGTGAAGACGCCGAAACCAGGCGGTATTCCACCGGCGCCTGGGCTCGGACCTCCCAAAATGGAGATGAAAGGTGCGGAAAAGCCGACGCCAAATAGTCAACCGGATCATTGAGGTTTTCGGCGCGGGGTTTGTGGCGCTGGACCTTGTGGCGTTTTTCGGAGTCTACAGGCCGCTCGCCATTAGGCTTGACACTCAGGCCCACCACCGCGCGGAATTGCGCCAAACGATCAGAAATCTGCAAGTGCGTGTGGAGGTGCTGAAGAAATATGAGGCCGCCCAGCCCGATGTTGCGAAAGCGCTGGAGGATTTTGCCAGCGATCGCATCCCACCGCGGCGCGAAGGATATTCCACCGCAGACCACTTTCTTCATAAGGTGGCGGACGCCGCTGGAGTTAAGCTGGGAAATATTGAATTCAAACTTGAGCCGCAGCACAAAGATCCACTGGAACGGTTGGAACTTGAAATCGCGGCGGATGGGCCGTACCCGGGCTTGATCAAGTTCGCGCACAGTCTTGAAACCGCCGATGACTTCATGCTCGTCCGCGAATTCCAGTTCACGCCGGGAGAGAATTTCGGTCCGATAAGTTTGAAGCTGAAGGCGGACCTTTACCTGACGCCATGAAACTATCTGCTGGCATCCAAAAGTGGGGAAGCGCCGTGCTGGGCCTGGTAGCCATGTTGCTGGTGGCCAACCTGGTGGCCCAGTATCGGAGCTGGCAGCCAGGGAATTCCCGCGCGCACGCCGCCGCGCTCATTGAACCGCCGAGGAATTCGGAGAAGAGCACCGCACACGCGGCCGACGACTTGGCTCAATACGATCCCACGATTCACTTTGACGAATTGAAGGATCTGGATTCACGCCCGTTGCCAGACCAGCCTCGTGACCCGTTTCTGTTCGTGGGCGAAACCGCTCCGGCGCCGGCGCCCGCGCCAAAGGCGGCGCCGGCTCCACCTCCTGCACCCCCTCCCCCGCCGCCCATCAAGGCGAATGGTTACAACGAACTACCCGGCGGAAAGGGTGAAGCCATGATCACCTTCAACGAAGACGTGATGGTGGTTCACGAGGGAGATCCAATCGGCGATAAATACAAGGTGGTGAAGATTACACCCACAAACATAGTGATTGAAGATGTCCAAACACAGAAGCAAACTGAATTGTCGTTCCCGCAATAAGGCGCAGCGGCGGCCTGACGGCGTGGTGCTGGTCATCGTCATGATCGTGGCCACGCTGATGCTCGTCGCTCTGGCCGCTGCGCTTCCCAGCGTTCTTCAGGAAGGGGAACGCGAGCGCGAGGAGGAGGTGCAATTCCGCGGTTACCAATACGCCCGCGCCGTCGCCCTCTTCCATAAGCAGTTCAACCGCTACCCGATCAACGTGAAGGAACTGATGGGAACGAATGGCATGCGATTCTTGCGCAAAGCGTACTCGGATCCCATCGACCCCAAGGGGAAATGGCGATTCATCCACGTGAATGCTTCAGGCGTGCTGCTCGATTCCGTCAACCAGCCTTTGAACAATCAGAACAACACCAACCCTGCGGGCCTGGGCATCAACGGCTCATCCTCGTCCTCATCCTCATCTTCATTCTCCTCGAGCTCGTCGTTCGGCAGCAGCTTTTCCCTGGGCGGATCGAGCTCCTTCGGGTCCACGATGGGCAATTCGGGGTTTGGGTCGAGTTCTTTCTCGGGAAATTCCACCTCGAGTTCGACTGGATTCAGCACATTCTCCATGTCTTCGTCAGGGGCAAGTACCGGTCAGGAAGAGCTTCCCGGCGCATACATTGTCGGCGTCGCCCCCACGAGCAAGAAGCAGGCCATCAAGATCTGGAAGAAGTACGACCACTACAATCAATGGGAATTTATCGGGCTTGATATGGGCGTGTTCGGAGTCGGAGTCGGAATGCCGACCACAGGATCAGGCAGTGCCACCGGATTCGGGCAGCCCAACCAGCCGCAGAGCTCTTCATTCTCGTCCGGCGGCTTCAGCTTGAGTCCCACCACGACTTCCCAGAGCCCCGGCCCTCCGCAAAACTGACAGTTGAAGATTACACATGTATCAGAAAACCTCCTACAAGCGCATCAGAATCGCTTTCACTGCCTGCCATCGTAATCTGGGTTAGAATAGAAGCTTTGGGGTCGACAATCGAACCAGGGGGAAGCTCCGTATTGGGAGCCGGACCAAGATGCGATGCGGCGTTGGCAAAACGCTGGTGTTGGGGGCGAACCTGTGCCTGCTGCTGGTGATGGCGGGCTGCGCTACAGCTTTGTCGCCCAACGCTCCGCGGGCGGAGACGCATGCAACAACCCTGGTTTTTGATCCCTCGCCCTCGACACTGGCGATTGGGCAGACGTTTCAATTCGCCGTCAGCGGTCCCAACACTCTGCATCCCGCCACGGTCTGGTCGGTGGCGGGGGTGAGAGGGGGCAATGCCACGGTCGGTACGATTACCAGCTCCGGGCTGTATACCGCGCCCGCGGCCGCACCGAACCCCGCGCTCGTAACCATCACCGCAGCCAGCAAAACCGATTCGAGCAATGCGGCATCGGTCCTAGTGACGATTTCCGCCGACAAGTCCACGCCCGACATGGCGATTTCCATCACCGGCCCAGCGGGCCCCGCGAGCGTCACCGTGGGCCAGACTCTTCCCATCACGGCCTCCGTAACGGGCTCTCCGAACAATTCCGTCAACTGGACCGTGACCGGCGCGCTTGCGGGCACGGTGGCCAACGGCAATGGCACGCTCGGCACGATTGTCGGCACTTCGGCCAGCGCCACCTACAATGCGCCCTCGGCATTGCCCTCGGGCAATAACCCCGTAACCATCACGGCCACCAGCCAGGCGAACCCGGCGCAGTCCGCTTCGCTTACCGTAACCATCAATCCTTCCACAACTCGCGCGAACGCCGTCAATGTGCCGGGCGGAGACGTTGACGCGGACGGATTCAACGTTGACATCGCTTCCTCCAACACAACGCTGGGCCTTGCCGATGTCGGCACCTGTGCGGGAACGCTCGCCTCCACCTCCAGCGTCACGAGTTGCTCGGGAGGCGTGGCTAGCGTCACGATCACGCGGGGCTCAACGGCCATCGTCTGGCTGCTGGGACAGGGCCTGACGGATAGTGGCGGAACATCGGTGGCGAGCGGCCTGTCAGTGGATGTAAGCCAGGGGCCGCACAATGACGTCACGGTGACGCAGTTGACGCCCCTCAACCCCACGGATAATCCCGCCAGGCTGCTGAACGTGGCGTTCCAGGTAACGGTCAGTCCGAACGCCTCGCCAGGCCCGCGCAACATCATGGTGACCAACACCGCCACCGGTGACTTGCAGGCGTTTGTGGGTGCAATACAGATTGAGTAGAGGTACAAGTGTTGAAATTGCGCATTGCCATTCTCGTGGGTGCGCTGGCCGCCGGAGCGGCAGCCGCTTCCGTCGCGCGCGCCTCCGCGCTCATCTCCATGTCGCTCGAACAGCTCACGGAAGCATCCAGCGAAATCGTCCAGGGCCAGGTGGCGGGGCAAGTGAGCCGCTGGAACGACTCCCACACGCAGATCGTGACCTTAACGTCATTCCATGTTGTGCAAGCGTACAAAGGCGATGCTGCTTCGCAAGTGGTGATTGAACAGATGGGCGGCAAAGTAGGCAACACGTCGGTGTTTGTCCCCGGTGAAATGGCATTCAAGCCGCAGGGTGATTACGTTCTGTTCCTCGAACCTGCAACCGCTTCCCGCTATCGGCTCGTCGGGATGACTCAGGGCGCATATCGCATCTACCGTGACGCTGCCACTCACCAGGACCGGGTGATTCTGCCTTCGTACAACCGAATGCAGGCCGAGCTGGAATCGCTTGGCCCTGAGGACCCGGCGGGAACATTGCCACTTGCGGGATTCCACAAATACGTGGCCGCGATTGTGGACCAGGGGATCCGCGTTCCACACGGTTTGGCTCTTCCTGTGGCGATTGTCTCCACGGAAGCGTGCGGGGCAGGACACATGCACGTCTACGGCAAGACCACCACGGTGCTTTTCCCGAGCAAATCGCTGGTGATTCCGGCGGGCACGGAAGTGGAAGGTGAGGCGGTTCTGCTCAGCGCGATGTGGACGATTCACTGGGACGAATTGAACGTGCGCGGCGTTCACGCGCCAATCTCCGCGACCAACGAAGAGAAGGAAGGAACGCTGCGGGGCCGCAATCTGATCCTGCAGGTAAGGTGAAGGCGATGAGGGCGTTTGTGGCGAAAATGACCGGCCGGCAATGGGCGTGGTGCAGCCTTGCCCTGTTGGGGGCCTTGTTGGGCATCTACTCTGCCGTCCTCCTGTTTGGGACCACATTCCAATTGCTTCCCATCAATTCCGGCGACGTGCAAAGGGTCACGTGGCCCACGGGGAATATCGCTTGGAGCTTAAACCCCACAAACACCGTTGTTTACACAAACGAGGGAATGCTAGCGGATCGGGCAGCGTTGACGGCGGCGCTGGGTAAAGCCTTTTCACTTTGGTCAAGTGCCCAGTATCACGGCGCGAGCGTCAATACTCTCTCCTTCACGCAAACTGCCGACAACGATAACACCACCTTCGTTTCAGGTGACTGCGTCAACTCGATTGGTTTCACCGGAAGCCTGGCGACGGGCGTCATCGCTGAAACCGAAGTGACCTCGTATTCCAGTTCCACACCGCCTTTCAAGTATCAATGCTCCTCAGGCGCCACGCCGCGCATCTGCCCTCAGAAGGTTTGCATCAGCGACGCGGACATTGAGTTCAGCGCCGACGCCTTCTTCTACACGCCGGCATACCGCCGCCCGCCCGCGGATTACTTTGATTTCCAGACCGTGGCGGAGCACGAGATCGGCCACATGATCGGACTGGATCACAGCGGGTTGGCGAACGCCGTCATGTATCCTTACGGAGATTGGGGCACGGGCGGAGTGAAGTACGCGCTGGCGGTGGATGATGAGATCGGCAGCGCCGTGCTCTACCCGAATAGCGCCATCCTGAACATGGTGGGAGGAATCAAAGGCACCGTGACCGTGGATGGAATTCCCGCCTTCGCCGCTCATGTTGTCGCCATCGACCGCGCCACCGGTAATGTGGTGACCGACACTCTCTCCGACACCGATGGCAACTACCACCTGCGCATGTTCCAGGGCAACTACTTCGTCATGGTCCTGCCCTTGGCCACGGACACTTCCGGAGGCAGCGCCAGCGATGGTGTGACCACGGTGCAAAATTTCCGTGGGTTCACGAATGGATATCCGGGCGCGACTGCACAAGCGGGGTATACCGGAAAGTTCTACTGAGCGAATCCCAACGGACAATCGGAATCGTTGTGGGAAGGTACGCGGATATAACTTGGCCACGAGCGCCGCAGTGCCGGCACCGTAGCCATGGGTTCAAGCGCTTCTGATTGGCGCTAAGCGTGCGCGGCTGCCACCGCGCGGCGCGAAGCTTCAACGGTCTTCGCCACCCGCCGATGGTCGACGAGCATGGCGAGCAGTTCGCCGCGCTGCACCTTCTCGCTCAGCACCGTGCACATGGAAAGGGCGTTAAAAGGCCGAATGAAATCATGAAGGCGGCGTTGATAATCGCGGATGGTTGCCGCATCCGTGCCGTTTCCATAAGCCCAGGACCAGTCCGTCACCCAGCGCATCACTGTGGCATGCCGATGAAGCGGGCTGCGCTGCAGCGGTTCGCTGGGACGGAACAAATCCGCCAGACAGTTGGGCGCGGTCAGGAAAACCAGTCGCTCACTGTGCAGCAGGGCATCCGTCTTCAGTCCAGCTTCGCTTAATCCGTGCGCGATGTCCTTCAGGCAGGTGGGCCCGGCCATTACGACCACTTGCTGTCCGATTTCCAAACCTGCGGTGGAGAACTGAAGGATTTCAGAAAGGCTTTTCTCCTTCCGGACGACCAGGCGACAGAGTTCGCCCGGCGCCGAAAGGCTTCCGTGGGTCCCCAAATTGAAGTTCATACTCACAATGATGGGCGAAACCGGGCGGGCATGTCAACAGGTGGCGAGGCGGTCGCACTCGCGGCGGCGACCAATGGGCTTGACATTTCACTTCTTCTGAGCACTGGAAATCGGGCCTTCCGGTCCAGATGCCGTGCGGTTGATGAGTCTGCAAAATCAGATTGAGGTAGCCACGGCTTTACCCGTCAGTCGACGGTCCAGGCGGCGATCCTCCCTGGGCGGAATCGCCGCTATCAGTTCACATCGTGGTGCCTAATTAAATAAGGTAATGCCTCTTAATGTTATCAACTAGAATGTTAACACCACCCCAAGGTCAATACGCCGGTTGGCGGCCTGCAGGCCTCCGCCGAATCCGCCACCGAATAGCCCGCCGATGGAGTTGGACTGATCAAACAGCGGAGAGCCCACCACTCCGACGCGCGTCCCCAGGTTCACGTCGTTGAACAAGTTCCGGGCATTAACGCTGAGCGTGAGGTTGAAGCGCCGGTTGGTGTTGCTCCCGCCGCCTCCAAAGAAGCCACCGCCTCCACCTCCTCCGCTCAACCCGCGCCCTCCAAGGCCCCCACCGCCGCCTCCACCCCCGCCACCGCCTCCACCCCCACCCCCGCCACCGCGTCCGCCACCGCCTCCGCCGCCTCCGGGTCCGCCACGTCCGCCGCCTCCGCCTCCTGGTCCACCGCCGCCAAATCCGCCCGTGTTCGACGGTCTCGAAAGTTCCCGTCCAAATCCAAACGTCTTGGCCAGGCGAAGGTTGAAAGTGAATTGTCCGGGGTTGTCGTAGGAATACGGTGCAATGATCGACTGTGCCGTGCTGGGCGTAGCGTTGAACGAAACCCCCAGCGGGCAGGTGATGGGGGTTACAGTGCACGCCGCTCCCAAGGCCGGGCGCGCATTAAACGTGCCCGTACCAAACAAATCCGTAGGCACCGTCACGTTAAAGGGCGAGCCCGACCTTGTTACCAGGAAGGGACTCAGGCTGAAGTGGTGCGGCAGGTTCCAGTTCCCGATCAACACCAATTGATTGCGTACGTCAAAAGGCGCGCGGCCGTAATCCTGGCGGATGTCGTAGGGGTTCATGATGACCGTCGGAGTGTTCCCGCTGGTGTTCGCGTCCGCATAACTGAGCGTGTAGAAACCGCCCAGGGTCAGCTTGGTGCCCAATCGCAGGTTGAAATTGGCGATGAACTGGTTCTGATTGAAAAGTCCCGTGGACTGATAGTCGTAGATATTGCCAGCGGCTGTGCCAAGGGGCCGGGTTCCCAACTCGGGGTCACCCAAGGGAAATGTTCCGGGCAGGGGCGCGTTAATATCGTTGGTCAGAAGCTGGTGCACGCCATGGGCATTGAGATAAGTCACGGAAACCGTGGCATTCTTGGATACCTGCTGCTCGATTCCAATCGCCGACTGCATGGTGTAGGGCGCGCGCACATTGGGGTCGACCTGATAGCGCGAAGGCGTCTCATTGGACTGGCCACTCAGGCTGCTGAGACTGGGAATATTCGGGAAAAACGTAGGAGAGGGAATCAGGTAGGTTTGTTCATTAATGCCGTTCTGCCGTTCAGCATCAAGCAACAGGGATTCTGGAAAACGGTCGTAGAAGATGCCGAATCCCGCGCGCAGTACGGTCTTTGCCGCCGATTTTTTGTGCGGGCCGAGCGCCCAGGCAAGGCCCACGCGGGGCGCAAAGTCCGAGTGGTCGGGAATGTCATTCTGGGTTTCCCAGCGCAGCCCCAGGCTGAGGGTCATGCCGGGAGTTACCTTCCAGTCGTCCTGAGCGAACAGGCCCACATCCAGAAGATTGACGGTAGCCAGGGGATTTCCACCCACGATCAGAAACTGGGTCGCTCCACTGGTTTGGCAGTTGGTTCCACCGGCGTTGGCGCAGGCCTGAAGACTTGTCTCCGCTGTTTGATAAGCGCCGATGGACGTAAAGGTGAACGTCCCGTTGAAGTTGGTGTTGGCGGTGTTGTTGTCCTGCTCGTCGCGCAGTCGCGCACCCACCACCAGGGTATGTTTGCCGATAAAAAATGAAGTCAGGTTCTGCGCTTCATAGTGGTTTTGAACGTCGGTGGAGGATCCCATAACGTTTCCTCCACCCGTAAACGCTCCCTGCACCTCGAGGGCGGCGGCCGTGGAAGCGGGAGTATTGTTCGTGTAGTCGTGCAGGTACTGGAAGCGAAACTGGTTCAGCTTTTTGGCGCTGATCACATCCGTATCGCTCACCTGAACGGTATGTTCATCGCTGTGAGAGTTCAGGCCCTGCGTGGCGAGGTTCAACTGGCCCACGCTTTGATCGGCATTGGTCGCATTATTGTCGTAATACTGATAGCGAATTGAAAGTACATTGCTGTTCGTGAGCTGTAGATCGAGTCGGGGGCTCAGGTTGGTCCTGCCGCTTGGGGTGGCAACGGCCTGGCTGAGGGGAGTCTGCTGAAGCGTGGTGAGGTTCAGTACCTCTGCGGAGACGACTGAGTTATCCTCAAGGCCGCGCCGGAAGAACGAAAAGAAAAACGACGCTTTCTTGCTGAGCGGCCCGCCCACGTTGGCGTTGTAAAAATCCGAGTGAAATGAAGGATCGTTGACGGCAAAAGGGTTCCGCGTGTCAAACTGCGAGAGCCCGACACTGGCCATCCCCTGCCCGTGGAATTGAGCTGAACCCGGCCGGGTAGTGATTTCGATTCGCCCGTATCCCAGCTTGTCGTACTCCGCCGAAAACGGGTTCTGGTTGATGCGGACCTCCAGAATGTCCGCCTTGGGTGGAAGCTGGCCGGCTGTGAAGCCGTCGACATAAATCTGGCCACCATTGGGACCGGCGGAGGGCCCCGCAAGCGCTTCCAACTCCGACTGCAATTCGTCCGGGTCGTCGGACAGCGCTTGCAGGTCTTCTCCCTTGATGACCAGTGACGTGGCATTTTCCGTGGGATTGACGCTCACCTGTGTGGTGGAATCCGTGACCTCAACCTTTTCCACTTCCGATGCAATCTGGAGCGAAATGTCGAGCTTGAGTGCTTTACCCGCCGCCACGACCTGGCCCGGCTGATCGAAGGGCGTGAAACCCTTGGCACGAACGCGGATGGTGTAGGTTCCCGGAGCGAGCCCGGTGATTTCATACGTGCCATCGGGTTTGACCGTGCCGGCTTTCACCTGTCCGGTGGAGGAAACGGCGGCGATGCGAGCGGCAGGAACGCTGGCACCGGAGGGGTCGGAAATCTGGCCTTTCACTGACCCTGTAGCGCCATTCTGCGCGAAGATCAAGCCGCCGGGAAGCAGGCACAGAAGCAGCAGCGCGGGCAGGAGAATTCTTCGTACCGAGATCTGCAATCTCATGCTGATTCCTCAGATGGTCAGCGGGTGTTGAAGTAATCGGGCCGCCAAGGCTCACGATTTCTCCAAACACCGTTTGTGTTAGAAAAAGAAGTGTCGCGCAGGAGCCAGCCCGGCACGATTCACAACTCGCCGGGGCCCACGAGCTTCTGCTGCCATGAACTCTATCACTACCCAGAAAAAGTCAAACCTGAATTAGAACGTAAAGACTACCTGAAAATCAATGCGCCGATTCGAGGCCTGTGCCAGGCCGCCGCCTGCAGAGCCCCCGAATAGCCCGCCCAGCGAGTTTGATTGATCAAACAGAGGCGAACCAATCGTCCCATTGCGCGGGCCAACATTGACGTCGTTAAAGAGGTTCCGCGCGTTGGCGCTAAAGGTCAGGCTGAAGCGCCGATTGGCCGCCTGGCTTCCCCCGCCAAACATGCCGCCTCCACCGCCATTTAATCCGCCCGGGCCAAGTCCACCACCTCCGCCACGTCCACCGCCACCACCACCGCCACCACCACCCCGTCCGCCCCCGCCGCCACCCATGCCGCCAAATCCTCCGCCGCCTCTTCCACCCCTTCCACCGTTGCCACCCGGCCTCTGAACCTCTTTTCCGAAGCTGATGGTTTTGCTCAGGCGAAGGTTGAAGGTGAATTGTCCGGGATTCTGGAAACCATAAGGTGGAATAATGGACTGCGCACTGGTAGGTGCGGTGTTAAATGTGCCGAGCGGCGTGGCCACGATGCTGGGGCTTGTGGAGGTGACCCCGGGCGGGACCAGAGCGGGTCGCGCATTGAAGGTTCCGGTGCCAAACAAATCCTGGTCGACGGTGACGTTGAAGGGCGAGCCCGTTGCCGCAACCACGAACGGGCTCAAGCTGAATCGATGCGGCAGGTTCCAATTGCCGATCAGGAACAGCCGATTGCGGACGTCGAAAGGCGCGCGGCCGTAGTTTTGGGCAATATCATAGGGGTTCATCACCAAGCCACCGTTGTTTCCGTTGCTGTCGGAATTGGCGTATCCGAGTGTGTAGTACCCGGTTAGCGAGAGCTTGCTATTGATCTGTGTATTCGCATTGATGATGAACTGATTCTGATTAAACAGGCCGGTGGACTGGAAATCGTAGATGTTTCCGGCGGCGGTGCCGAAGGGCCTCGTGCCGAGTAGCGGGTCACCTAGCGGGAACGTTCCCGGCAAAGGGGCGTTGATGTCATTGGTCAGCAGTTGATGCGTTCCGTGGGACTCCAGGTACGTAAAGGTCACTTTGGCGTAGCGGGTAAGTTGCTGTTCAAGGCTGATGGCGCCCTGCATGATGTACGGCGCCCGGAAATTCGGGTCGATTTGATAGCGCGTGGGAGTCTCAGCGTAAGCAGACAGGCTGCTGATGCTCGGGATCAGCGGGAAGAATGTGGGTGAGGGAACCAGATACTCCTGCTGAGTCGTGCCGTTCAAGCGCTCGGCCTGGAGGATGAGGGACTCCGGGAATCGGTCGTAAAAAATGCCGAAGCCCGAGCGCAGGACCGTTTTCGCTCCGCCCTTGTTGTGCGGATTTAGCCCCCAGGCAAAGCCAAAGCGCGGCGCAAAATCCGAATGGTCGGGAATTCCCGTTTGCGACTCCCAACGCAGTCCCAGGCTCAGCGTCATGTTGGAGCGCAGCTTCCAGTCATCTTGGGCGAACAGACCCACATCAAACATATTTACCACGCTCAATGGATTTCCGGTGGCAATCAGGAACTGCGTCGGCCCGCTGGTCTCGCAATTCGTTCCGCCGGCATTCGCACAGGCTTGCAGATTCTGTTCCGCAACTTGATAGGAGGTTTGCGGGGCCGGGGCGATACATTGTGATGTTAGTACCAGGCAGGGGAAGGTGAACGTGGCGTTGAAGTTGGAATCCGAGCTGTTGGAATCCTGGAAGTCCCGCAACCGGCCGCCCACTACCAGAGTGTGCTTGCCGATAAAGAAGGACATAAGGTCCTGCGCTTCATAATGATTTTGCAGGTCAGTTGTATTTCCTTCGGAATTGCCGCCGCCCGTAAATGCTCCCTGAACGTTGATGGTGGGTGCGATAACCTGCGGAACGGTCGTGGCGTCATCGTGCAGGTATTGGAACCGGAATTGGTTCAGCCGCTTGGCGCCGAACACCTGCGTGTCGCTGACCTGCACAGTATCCTCAAGGCTATGGGAGTCGTACGCCTGGCTGACCAGGTTCGATTGACCAATGCCGCTATTGTGGAAGATGTTGTCGTAAAACTGATAACGAACGGAGAGCACGTTGTTGGTGCTCAACTGCAAGTCAACGCGCGGGCTCAGATTGGTCAGCGTGCGCGGACTTGCAATGGCCTGGCTGATGGGAGCTTCCTCCAGCGCGGAGTTCAGGTCAAACGTGTTCACCACGGATTCATCGCCAATGTCCCGGCGGAAGAATGAGAAGAAGAACGACGCCTTTTTATTGATGGGCCCGCCGATGTTAGCGTTGTAATACTCCGTGGAATAGCCCGGTACCTGCACGGCGAAGGGATTCCGAGTGTTGAAGGGCGAGGCATTGATGTCAAACATGCCCTGTCCGTGAAACTTGCTCGAGCCCGGGCGAGTCGTAATTTCAATGCGCCCGTAGCCCACCTTATCGTATTCGGCTGAGAAGGGGTTCTGATTGATGCGGATTTCCAGAATATCCGCCTTGGGGGGAAGTTGGCCGGCAGTGAATCCGTCGACATAAATCTGTCCGCCATTGGGACCTGCTGAGGGTCCTGCCAGGGCTTCCAATTCCGACTGCAGCTCATCGGGGTCGTCAGAGAGCGCGTTCAGGTCTTCACCTTTAATCACAATCGAGTTGGCGTTCTCCGTGGGGTTTACGCTTACCTGAGTTGCGGACTCCGTCACCTGGACCGTCTCCGTCTCCTCGAGGATTTTAAGGGCTATATTGACGTTCTCAGTTTTTCCCGCGGCCACTTGGACGGCCTGCTGGTCAAAAGGCTGGAATCCCTTGGCGCGGGCATGAACGGTGTAGCTTCCCGGCGTCAAGCCTGTGATGTCGTAGGATCCATCCGGATGCACGGTACCGGATTTGCTTTGTCCCGAGGGAGATGTTGCCGTGACGCGAGCGCCAGGGACGGCGGCGCCGGAAGGGTCGGAAATCTGGCCATGAACCGCGCCGGAAGAATTCTGCGCATGCACCATTCCCGGGGAAAGCAGCCAGAAAAGCAGTGCGACCGCAAGTGGCGCGCGTGCTCCCAAATTCCAAACTCTCATTCCATCTCCTCAGTTTGCGCCACGAATTGATGGCTTAACGCCCCATCGTCGGGTCCGGCCTCACTTCAAACTCCTGGAGGCATTTTTGCTTCCCCGAGGGCGAGTGTGGTCATTGGGAAGCCTAAGAAAAGTACCACTACGACACCGTTATCTTGCCTTTCTTCGCATTCCTTCACTCAGACGTATGGGCGGTTTGAAGGGTTTCATCACTTTTCAACTTACCTCTGACCATCAGAAGTCCAAATGGCCGATGTGCAAGCCGATGTGCAACTGGGTGAAATTCCGCAGGTAATGGGTGAATTCCCCCACTTGCAACTTTGCCCAATGCCCCTCATGGGACATTGAAGACAGCAAACGGGAATAGCCTCCAAGAAAGCGCGCTCCATGCTCAGAAATCTGTTACCCTTTAGTATCAACAACTTCTGGGGTAATATTTATAATGGCTTTTCGGGGGTCGCCTTACTGCCAGTTCAGGGGGCTGAAGTCTAACTCATTGTAAGTAAAGCAGAATCTCGACTTGTTCTTTTTGTGATCCCACCCAGCGATCGTAAGCTGCTCAAATGCGGCCCTTTGTTTTCATACATATCCGCGGATGCACCTTCATTTTCCCCTGGTGAGCAGCGTTGACTCGTGGACTCCAATTCCCAGTTCGGCGGACCCATGTGGGTCAAGCGCACTCCAACCTCCTGTTCATAGCACTTTCAAGTCCAAAATGTCTGAAACTTCCGGCCAAAATCGGAGGCAATTAGGAGGACTGGATCAGGCAAGCTGCGACTTGTGCGCCCAAACCTTCTGAAACGCCTTCACGTACTGGTCGATAATGTCGTTAGCCTGGTCGTAAAAAAGCGGGAGGAAGATATGCTGATTATTGATGTAGTCATCGCCGGGCATGGAAGGGGGAATGACAGGGGGGTGGTGCCACCACTTGGCCTCGGAGTAAATCGTCAGCTTGTGCTGCTCGGGATAAACCCAGGTGGAAACTCCCACGCCTTCCGCCTTCAGCGCCTTCACCAGGGCGTCGCGCGAAAAGCCCGCCTTGGCGGAATCCAGCAGCAGCATGTTGGCATGGTAGTAGACCCGCTTCTGGTCCGGGCGCACACGGGGCTCGCTGAGCCCGGTCAATTGAATCAGGGGATCGTTCTGCCGGCGCACGTTTTTCTCCACCAGCGCATTCATCGCATCGAGCTTGCGCAATTGCATCCGCCCCACCGCGGCGGAAAACGGGTGCATGCGATACTTCTGGCCGAAGCCAGTTCCCGCGTAGCGATGCACGGGGCTGGAAGCGGGGTATGTTTCCGGCGCAAGGTATTCGCCAAATGCCGTGGCGCGCTGAAAATGCAATTCGTTGTGATACATCCCCATGCCGCCTTCCACGGTGGGCAGGCACTTGCTCGCCTGGAAGCTGAATATCGCCAGATCGCCCCAAGTGCCCATTTTCCTGCCTTGCATGCTGGCGCCGTGCGCGTGCGCGGCGTCTTCCAGCACGATCAGGCTTTTCTCTTTCGCGAAATCGCGAATGTGATCCATCTCAGATGGCATTCCCCACGAATGCATGGGAAATACTGCGCGCGTGCGGGAGGTGAACTTGCGGCGGGCATCCTCCAGATCGAAAGTGCCCGTGGCGGGATGAATGTCGATGAAGATCGGAACGTATCCGAAAAACCGCATGGCCAGGCAATCGGTGGGGAAGTCGTAGGAGGGCACCATGATTTCGCTGCCGGGCTCAAGGTCAATGGCGAAAAACATGCTCGTTATCGCGGACGAGCCGTTAATGTGCGCGCGCAGATAGGGAATTCCGGTGTATTCCTTCCACTCTTTTTCAAAGAGGGGAAGCTCTTCATAGAATTTGTCCGTATCAATCAGCCGGTGAAGCGCGTCTTTCTCAGCCTGTCCATAGCGTGGCCAGCGGGTGAGCTCCTCAAATTTGTCCTGAGGAAAATCCACGGTTTTTCCGCCGCCGAGCGTGGCCAGCGATTCCGCGGCGCGAGGTTCCGCGCTTAAAGCTTCCGGCATGGCCAGCCCCAGCAGCGCCGCACCGCTGCTCTGCAAAAAGTTTCTGCGGCTTTCGCCGGAAATGTTTCCAACTTCTTTCCTGGTCATGTTCGTTACCCCCTAGCTCATCGCGCCGAATTTCGAGTTTCTAGCAAGGATAATTCATGAAAACCAGAGAACAAAACAGCACGAAGCGAGGTTCACACAGAGTTCACGGAGTCTTTAACTGGCAGAATCACCGAACCGTTGGCTCGCAGAGTGCACAGAGATGTTCTTCGGGTTTTCTCCGTGGCCTCTGTGCTTTGACTCTGCAGCCTCTGTGAGTAACTCTTTTTCCTCTTTCACTACAAGAAATTCATGAATAATCCGGGATAGTTTCCAGTTTCGAGTTTTGATTTGCGAATCAATGGCTGGCAATCGGCCCCGGAATCTGCATCAAATCCGTCCGGCTCTGCCCATTCTGAATAACCGCCGCGAGCGCGTACACCGACCCATCCAATCCGACCGCGATGGAATTAACTTCCTTCGGCCGCTGGCCGTCGGGAAAAAAGATCGCGCCATGATCGATGTACTTTCCTGTCGGAATGTAGTAGGTGATCAGGTGCAGGTCTTCCTCGCCCTTTGATTCACCCTTCAGCGCCACGGCTTTTCCCGCCACGCGCCTGCCCTGGCGATAGATCGGCCCACCGGTCAGGTAGTACAAAGTCTTCCCATCGGGCCCGAGGATGAAGCCCAGGTAACCGTAACTGAATTCGTCATACATGCCGCTGCGCTGCGAGGGCAGGGAAGTAATGCGGTCGAGCACTTCCACGCGCGGCATGCGCGGGTCGAATCGAAACAGATAGCCGGAATTCCCATGCACGCCGTACACCATGTTCTCGGGCGAATACCAGATGGCCTGCCGCCAGTTGTATCCCATGGTTCCCGATGATGTGGGGTCATAGACGCCGAAGTAATCCTTTCGCATGTCCTCGCCCTCGATCTTTTCCACGGCGTCGCGGTCGTAGCGGTAGCGGAAGATGAAGCCGTCCGCGGAAGTGAAGTAGACCGATCCGTCGCGCGGGTCGACCACCAGCGACCGGCACAACGTCCGATACTGCGGCCCGCGCACGCTTTCGCCCAGCGCCGCATGCAGGCCCAGGTCTTTAAGTTGCCGCGTGTGGAGATCGTAGTAGATGAAATATCCTGTGGGCCACGTCTCACCGTAGAGCCGCCCGCGCGCGGGGTCCATGGTCATCGCAATGATGCCCTCGTTGCGCGGAGCGAGCGCCAGATTCTCAAACTTGCCGGTTGAGAGATCGTAGGAAAGAAAATGCCCGCCCGGATAGGGCTTGTATCCCGGCGGGGGCACCCCCGGCGTTTCCATTCCATTCCTGATTGTGTAATATCCGATATGGGATGCAAAGTATAGTTTACCGTTTCCTTCCCAGAAACGTACGTGCGACTTGTTCTGGGGAATGGCTTTCAAGCCTTTTTCGCCGCAGATTTCCGTCAAGTCGCCCAGGTGCTGGATTGTTTCCGTCTTCGGATCAAAGGAATACACCTGCGCGCCCGCATCCACGGTCTGCGATGAAAGGACGTAATAAATTTTTCCATCGCTCGCCGCGCTGATGCCGTTGTAACTGTCGTGTGCCTGGGGGAAACCGGAGTTGTAGATTTTGGCAGTCAAGTGGGAGATATCTGGGGATTGCTGCGCAGAGTTCTGTGCTCGTGCTTGCGGGAACACGGTCAATACGATGCAGAGGAGTATGAGGGTGAACGCGCTACTCTGCAGGACAGTCGTGCGTAGCTTGGCTATATGGCAAGGAAATATTGAAGGAAACCCCTCACCCGGCTCGCCCCGGCTGATGACTGCGCCGGTTGCGAGCCACCCTCTCCCCACGGGAGAGGGAATAACGTACTTTGCAAGCATGCCAAGCGCAAGATTGTGTTTCCCTCTCCAGGGGGAGAGGGTGGCCGAGGGACGAGGTCGGGTGAGGGGTCTCTTCCCGACGTTGGCGCTCATATCGTTCTCTGTTGGTAGTGGCAACGATGCGTCCGGGTCCTTGATATTAGATTTGATCAAGTTGAATAAGTGCATTCGAATTCATCCTTTAGCATTCATAATTCAGTGCATGATCTCCGAAAGCGGCACGGCCACGCCGCCACGCTTAACGCTCAGGTCCGCCGCTTCCATGAACGCCAGCGTCTCCAGGGATTCGCTATTCGCGACAGGAGGCACGCCGGTGCGGAAGAACTTTACGATTTCCACCAGCAAATCGCGATATGCCTCGGGCTTGCCCTCGGAGTGCAGCACGCCCTTGCTCCCATACACGGTAATCGAGAAGGCGTAAAGCCTGGCGGGCTCGCCGCCGAACCCGCGCATTACTCCCAACCTGCCGTCTTTCCACCTGCCAATCAGGACGTCTTCATTCCAAGTGCCTTTGTCTGCGCCCGGATAGTTGTGAGTGGTCGTCTGCATGGTGACGGACTCGCAGCCCGGACCCATAAGCTGGTAGAGCATCTCGACGGCATGCACGCCGTAATTGAACATGGAGGGCTCGTGCGGCTCGCGAATCGTGGGTCCCAGCACGTCATAGGAAAGAATGTCGCCGATGCCGGGCGGATTCTTCAGGCGCGTGGTTTCGCTCCAGAAGCGCAGGCTGGAGGCGGTGAACCACGGCACACCGGCTTCCTTGCCCAGCCGCGCGATCTCAACCGCATCCTTATAACTGCCTGCCAGCGGCTTGTCGATGAACACCGGCCTGTGCGCGGCGAAGACCGGCTTGACCTGCTCAAGATGAGGCCGGCCGTCCACGCTTTCAAGCAGCACGGCGTCCACTTTCGAGCAGAGCGTGGGAATGTCAGGAACGATTTCCACGTGCCACTTGTCCTGAAGCTGCTTGGTAAAACCCTCCACGCGGCTCCAGCTTGATTCAACGTCCGGACTTCCGCCCTTGTAACCGGCCACCACTTGCAGGCCGGGCACATATTGCGGGTCGGTCGGATCATTCAGGCTTTTTGTGAACGCAATAACGTGCGAAGTATCAAGGCCAATAATGCCGACCTTAATGGGCGCGCCGGAATCCGTCTGGGCGAAGGAGGTACATGGAGCAAGCAGCGCAACCGCAGCCAGGGCTGCGTGGATTTGAAGTGTAAAAGTAAAATGCCGACCCATCTATCCTCCTCTTTTGTAGCGCCGACCTTCAGGTCGGCACTTGTTGGGCGTTACGGCGGCACAGGTTGGGCTAAAATGCCATCCCGCCCGGGCGGGATCGGCGCTACTCCAGCAATTCTCGAATCCCTGCCCTTAAGATTTCCTCCACCGGGGGCCCGACAAACGATTGCGTAGGCTCATATCCTCCCTCGGAATAAGCCCTGTCCGTGCAAATGTACCCCGTACCGCCATCGCCGTAGGACGCGACGGCGACGAACTCATCCGGCTGCAAGCTCTGCGCGTAAAGCTGGTATTCCACAAACGCCTCGCCGGGAAGATGCAGAATCCTGGCTGGGCCAAGGCGATATGCGGAGATGTCCACGGTCGTCTTGATCTTCAGGCGGTCATGCCACGATAGCGCAATCGCGGCGGTCATCCGCACCGGATAGGTTTGCGACGTATCGGCCAGCATTTTTCGGAAATGCTCGGGCGAAAAATCCGCTTCCTTGCGCAACGGGAATATTACGTCCGAGGTTTTCCAGGCGAGCGTCGCCGGCACGGGCTGGCCGCTCGACGCAATGGCCGCTTTCATGCCGTCATAAAGGCGGTCGGCAAGTACCATGCGCAGCGGATGCGATCCGTCGTTGTATTTCCCCGCAGCGACGTTCCCCGCGCAGCCGTTGAAATAAATCTCAGGGATGCCTTCTTCCTTTTGCAATTTCTCGCGTGCTATCCCCACCGTGTCGGGATTCATGTGGCCCTGCCCATAGTAACTCTGGGGGTGCGACGCGTAATAATGCAGGCGTGCGATAGGCCGGTCGTCATTGAGCAGCGTGATGGTGCGCATCCAGGGGTCGATCAATCCCTCCGGCGCGGCGATCAAAACCGGATCCGTGCAGTGGCTCAGGCGCACGCCGATGGTTCCGTTTGGCAAGGGCACGCGGCGGTTGGAAGCGAACTTTTCCACCTTTGCCTTGCCGCATGCCACGTGGGTCAGCGGCTGGAGATCTTTCAAAGCCTCACGCGCAGCGAAAGCGACTCGCGCGGCAGCAATGCCGATAAAATCCAGGTCCGTGGTGCGCGGCCGTGATGGAACCATCTCCACCATCATTTCCGCGTAGGTGTCGTAAAATGGCGCATCGTGCGGGTGCAGGCAGTGAACTTCAACTTGCAGTTCGTTCACTCCCAGCGCTTCCGCAATGGAGCGGCGAAACAGATCGTGCGCACCCGTTCGCAGCTCGCAATAGTCAACCGCGCACAGAACGTAGCGAGTGTTGCCGTCCTTTAACACCACGCCCTTTGCGAGCAGGGGAATGTCCGCGCTGGTGGCAAAGGGAGGCTTGCACATCGGCAAGGGACTGCCAATGGGCGGGGTGACTTCGCAGGAAAATGCTGCCGCCTGAAGGTTCGATGGGCCACCGGGGTTGCCGTCGGGCGCGGTTGTGATGCCAGCCAGTTTTGGAGCCGCACTCAATGCCGGAACGGTGGCGATGAAACTCCGTCGAGATAGCTTTTTCAAATCGTGGTCCTGACGCAATGCCCAGGGAATGGCGGGTGCATTACGTTTAAGAGTTCCGAATCGTGGCAGGCCGATGGAAGGTTCTCAAAATGCGACACTGGGGAGAGTTCAGCCCGCCGAATCAAATATCGTTGATATTGAAATCTTGTCAAGGTTCTGCGCGAATATTTTCCAGGCGCTCGTTCCGAATATTACGAGCGGTCAGTATATCCTGCCACCACCCGAATGCGGGTGCTAAACTTGTTTAAATATGGGCATCGGTATTGTTCTGATTTTATGGTCCGACCGGATGCGAAAGGTGAAAGCGTCTTTGAATTGATGTGTGCGTCCATCAAGTGGAATGGAGCAATTGGCAATCAAGCGCTGGCGATGCGTCATTCCAGGCGGCTCGTTTATCGTTGAGTTGTTCTCTGATTGCACATTGGCGGAGCCCGGAAGCCGCAGGAGGGCGCGTTCCGTGCTCCTTGCTGAGGGTGTTTGTCCCTCCAGGCCTAAAGCCATGCCCGACGCTCGCGAGTGCGGAGGAGCTAAGCACTTCGATGACGAAACGCTTTTCCCAGCAGCAACAGGCCGGACCCGAAAAGAACCATCGATGCCGGCTCAGGTACGACGGGAAGCGGAGACGAGCTGCCTGAGCTCGGAGGCGAAAACGCTACGGGGGCAGTAACTGTGCCGCTTGGGGAGGCCGGCAACACCGGCAAGGGAATGGCCACCGGTAACTGAGTTTGCGTTACAACTCCGGCAGAAGAGGCAGTGGAGGAATTGACGCTTAGTGTTGCAAGAGGGGTTGTGAATTGAACTGTCCCCGCTGCGCTCAGAAGGGCTGCCGAAGGCAAGGCAGTGCCCGCGATTGTATTCAAGGCACTTGTTGATCGCGAGCAGCCTGCCTGATTACACGACCCCAAGTCAACATGCATGGTTCCACCGTCTCCTGCTGAGACTGCCAGGTTAGTTGAACCGGAATTTGTGAACTGAACGG
>JASHTY010000445.1 GCA_030040315.1 Terriglobia bacterium
AATTGCGATCAGCCGAATTCCGGGATCACGGCGCAAGCGCGTGGTTCTGTCTGTCGCGTCAGCGCACGATGCCGGCGCAACCTTCCACGCATCGCGACTGAGGCTCGGGTGAACGCCCCTTCCGGTCCTTGATAAGTGCCAAATCGCCAATGCGCTAATCGAACAGCTAAGAGGCGCAATACGATGTTCTGCCCGGATTACCGCCAATCCGGACGTTACCCTTCCGTTACTGCCGCGTTGGCGACAATCCATTAGGAAGCCGAAGCTAGACAAAAACCACCGAGCGTAGACTGGTGTTCCGGTATGAAAGTGAGGACCAGCAGGCTTTACCTCTAATCTCCCTTTGCCACGACGGAGCACGAGACTTGCCCCGAAGCCGATTAATGGGCATTGCCGGGCCGTGGTGGGCGCGCCCTGCGCGGGTCAGCGCCATACTGGTTTGGCCCTTCATCTCCTCGGAAAAAGCCCACCATGATCCAGGCGGGCGTGAAGATTAGACTAACCAAGACGAGCATTCCGGAGTGATCCAGATCGTGCCATCGCTTCGCTCCCGTCGCCAACACCAACCACAGGCTTAGGCAGAGGAGGCCAATTAGCAACACCATCACGGGAACTGAGGGATTGCGGACGTTTACGGAAGCTGCCAGGGCCGCTTCAAATGCCAAAAAACCCAGGATCGACCGCACCCAATATGCCAGTCTGTTGATGCGCCCGGCGAACGAAAACCAGTGGGGCTCCGTTACGTCGGAGACTTCGCCAAGTGACCCAGGGCCCCGCTCGTCCGAGTTCAGGCCAAGCATAGACATCGTTTGCTCCACATTTGCGGAGGCTGAACAAAGCACAGCAAGGGAGTTTGTCTCTCACCCGGGATTTCCATTTGGCTTCCCGTTCGCGGCAAGTATACGCTCGTGAGCTGCTGTCGCGGGCGACAACACTCTCGCGGCCCTGTCGAATCGCGTGTCGCCCACGATTCATAGGGCTTTGGTGCCAGAAATGAGCTCCAGTTTTGAAACAGGGTCTTAGGACTGGTCTCGAAAGTGCTCCTGGAGCGAACTGGGACGCCATTGCCGTGTTTTCGGAAGAGTTCCGAGACTCTGAAGAGCCCGATCTTAGATCTGGTCTCCGCAAAAATCCGATCTGCAGCTATGCAACGGATCGATTGAGCGGGTGTCGCATGCAATTAACGGTTAAGAGCAAAGATGGGCCCCTTGTTTGGGGCTCCAAATCTCTCCTGCCTATCCTTAAGAAAACACAACAAGTTCCGGGCGGATGACATTTTCGCGAGGCACAACGACAAAAATCCGCATGGCCCTACCACAACATCTTGATTGCTGCAGTCATCGCCAGGAAGCAGAGCAACCAAAAAACGATAGGGGCCGCAGCTCCTTTGAATTTGAATCCGACAGCCTCAAATTCCAGCGGGCCAACGGAGATTCTGAGAACGAGCACAATACACAAAGAGCCAAGAGCAGCAGTAGGAAGCCCGACTACCGCTGCAAAATGCTCTTTCGCAATAGGAATCCAGAGGTCCCCGGTATGCCCAAAGCGCACAAATGCGTAGAACACGCATCCTAGGATCGCTACCGTAAATACGAGAATGAGCCACATCGCAAATCTCCTAAATGCAGCCTCTTTGCGGCTGAGCTCTGCCTCTTCCTTCGGAGTTTCCTGGCGATCCGGGCTCATGGCGTGCCTTGCTCGTATGTTACCCCTGCGACAAGCGCCCTCCGTGAGCGATTGCTATGCGGCAAACCTCAGGGCGCATCGGCACATCCAAGCGTCAATGTTTTGACCTGCCCCACGAGAATTGATCTGAATTAAATGTTCGTCAGTACCTCTAAAATGAGCTTTTGCGATTCAAATTCATGTGCTGACGGTATCGTGATTCCTCGATTGAAAGATTGCACATCAATCGCTAACTCTCGTGCATTCCAAGGTGCCGAAGGTGTCCGATTCAAATTGCTCGATTCGAAAATCTTGCTAAACATAGCGTTAAGGAGCCCGCTGAGGATTGGGCGGCGCTGGTCTGGCTGGTTGCTCATGATTATGCGCCATGATCCTCAGCAACGCACAAGAAAAAATCTTGACTGTCGATCATATGGGGGCGTATAAGACTGGCACCCCTTTCCCGGAACTGAAGAGCTTGTACCGGCGCACATTTTTTCGCTCTACGTGAAGTGGAAGCCTCGCGGTGTATTTACGACACGTGCGAGTAGGAGGGGGTTATGATTGCTTCCTCGGCGACAGAAAGTAGAGATTGGATTGTCTGGCTGGCGGGGATGGCATCGCTCGTTGTCCTTCAGTTGCTCGGAGTGGCCGCTGCGTTCAACCTGTGGCGGCTCACACCCGGGGGAAGACGGACGCGCGCGAAGCAGAGAAGGCCTGCACTAAATGATGAAGAGAAGAACGCACTGCAAGCTCGGCTGGTGACGGTGATTTTTGAGGGGAGCAGGGAGGAGAAATCGTCGTCTGCGGTAATGGAAATCTGGAGAAAAGTCCCAACTCGGTAGCATTATTGTAACTCGCCGATTAGCAAGTTCTGCTCCAAATCGCATGGGTGGTGCTCTATCCATTCTGTGTGGCAACGAGAGGTATGATCCATCCCTCCGATGCAAGAACTCTTCTCCAAGCCCGGTACAGAGGATCTTCCCCTTTCAGAGCAGGAGTTCTACGAGTTGCGCATTGACGATTCGCCTGATCCAGATCGGCCTGGTTTCGTACTGATGCAGAGCCGCGCCCAATGGAGCGAAATCGACCGGCAGATGATGTGGGACGAGATCGAGAAGGAACACTGGATCACTTACCAAGCTGCCATGAACCGGTATGAACGCCGCAGGCAGGCGCTGGCGGCAAGAGGCTTCACAGAATCGGATATGGACCTCTTCTGACCTCCGGGCGGGAGTACAATCCTTGAGGATTCCCATCCATCATGGAAGTAAGCATGAAAGCCTCAAGATTGCACGTGTTCTCGCTGTTTGCGATTGCCCTCACACCGGCCGCGGCACAGACCATTTCAGCCACAGACGCAAAGAACCATATCGGAGAGAAGGCGACGGTCTGCGGTAAAGTGGCCAGCGAACGCACTGCAACGAGCATCAGGGGCGAGCCAACGTTTATCAACCTGGACACGGCCTATCCGAACCAAATTTTCACTGTCCTCATATGGGGAGAGGATAGGCCAAACGTCGGCACTTTACCGCCCGAGGGGTCGCGGGTCTGCGTAACCGGAATGATTCAGGAATATCGTAATACACCTGAGATTGTTGTGCGCAATAACTCGCAATGGAGCAAATAGAAAACGGGCGCACCGATCAAGCAAGCAGACTGAAGCGTTCAGTTCAAGGCTCGCTTTGGCGTGGGCGGAGTCGCTGGCGTTGATTCTCCGGCATTACAGCATCTCAAACGGCAAAGCCGCTAGTTTTCAGAGATCGCCGTCTTAACGGCGTATAGCAATTCCGGGTGCTTGCGAAATAGATGATTCTCAACCCTTGTGTTCGAGAGAATTTTCCTGAAATACCCGCTGCACACAGTGAGCGAAAGCGCATCCGCTCCATAGGACTCCTCGATAGCCTTAAGATCGCGGATCAATTGCGCGGTCTCTCTTCCCAGCATCTCCTGGGCAGCCACCGAAGTTGCGGCTACGTCCGGACGGCGAGTGGGCTGAACGAGCATCTCAGGTCTAGTCACTGCAAGGAGAGATTTGGCAAAAAGCGTCGAGAAAGTCGCCCCGGCAATCATATGCTCGACCGCCTCAACTTGACGCACCGGCTTCATCTTTCGCAATATCGTGAATACTTCGAGTGCGACTGGCCGGTGTTGAAGCAGCTCGACCGCTTCAGGGCAAATTCCCTTCAGCATGTCTCGCCTCTTCCGGATATTCTTAATCTCGACACTCAAGGCTTCGGCAAGACGAGCTTCGCTTACGCCGCTCTCTAATGCTTTGAGGATCATGTAATGCTGCATTATTGGCGAGGCGTGATTCACCTGCTTGTTATAGGTGTACGCTTCATCATCAGTGGAGAGTATGCAACGCGCTTCTGTCGCGCCCCTCGCTTTCAGGATGTCCAGGCGTAGATGTCCATCAAGAAGCAAGTATGTGTCCGCTTTCGAGGGATAGACGACCAGCGCCTCGATCAAGCCCACCGCTTCAATCGATTTGGCGATTTGTCTATACTTGACGCTGCGACGATAGTCAACGGTGATCTCGCGCTGCGAGACGATTCTGTCAATGGGAAGAATGCATTCTTCCTTTTCGAATGCAATCCGAATGGCCCTGCTATCCATTTTTTCCGAACCCGGTCTTTTCACCGACGAGTTGTTCGGGGACCTCATGCAATTGTTCGGCACGAAGAAGGGTGACGAAGTGCTCGTCCTCTAGAAGAGTCCGCATGGTGGATTTCAATATGACGAGCCTCTCTCTTACGAGGGCAGCCCTTTTCACTAAAGCCTGCTGTTCTCTTGTGCGTCGCTGGTATTCTCGAACCAACTCTTCACCGGAGAGCTTAGCCTTTGACGTCGTTGTTTCTGTCCCATTGCGCTTGGCACTGAAGCGAGCAATGATCCTTTTGGCCTCTTTGAAACGTGCTCCGCGCAATTCGCCGCTTTCATACGCTTGGGAAAGGGCGCTCTGGACGGCTGGATCGTCGGCACTAGCGATGAGAATTGCGATGCTGAGGGGAATCCGATGAGCTTCGACTGCTGCAACCAAAGATGCACCGTCGCGCTCTATCAGATGAACGACAGCGGAAATGTACTCCGGGTTATTCCCTAGCTTTGCGGAAATTTCAGCGACACTGTATCCACGCGCCTTAAGGTTTTTAACTTCTCGGACGAGGTCTTTGTTCGAAGGCGGTCGCCGGGCAATGTTCTCGATCAAGCTCATTAGAAACTGATCTTCCCGAGACACATCGATGACGGCTGCGGGAATGATTGACTCCCCAAGCGCAAGTAAGGCTTCAATACGCCCCTGTCCGCAAACAAGGTCGAAGCGAGTACCATCTTCTGCAACTTCTCGTCGCGTAACGGTGATTGGTCTCTTTAGGCCGATTGTCTTGACGCTGTTAACTATGCCCTGAAACCGAATCTTGCTGCGCGTTCGCGGATTCACAGTCCGAATTTCGGATATAGGAATGTCTTCGAGAGCCTTTCGTCTCAAGCGGCATCTCCAATTCGCACTCGTTTGCTCAATTTGTAGAGAGTTTGCAAATCTTCGAAACGGTATACGTCGAGGGTGAGAGGATTCTCTTGTGCGAGCTGAATCCCAGCTCTAAGCGCATCCCTCTTTGGGAGCAGATAGTAGTCGAGAATCAGTTTGTTGTGTTCTGCCATCCTCGCGGCGATTGTGATGCCGCAATCATTCGATCCGTCGAGACGGATTATCCAACGAAGGCGACCGTTCGGACGGACCCGACATCTTGCAATGACGATCTCCGCAGTAAAGTCACCATTGATGGTCAGAACGCCCGTCAATGGATTTGCCGCAACTTGTGCGCCGCTTGACACCAGTCTTGTGGTGATCTCTTCAACGTGTTGAACGTGGAGTTTACGAAGCGCTCGATTTATTTCAACGTAGCTGTAGTCGCGCCCCGGGGTATATCCGATTAGTGAGTAGACACGCGTCAAGCTGCCGAATCGTTTCTTATAAACCGTGCTCGAAGGCATTTCGTCGAACTCGTCGATCAAAATGGCGGACAGTCGTCCCTCTCTTGCTAGAAGGTCCCGCAGCATTCCGAGCATCTGATCTTCTGTAAAGTGACGGCTGCGCGTTTCGATTCTCTTGGCCGCGTCGATGAAGAGTTCGCGACTGACGAGGGCTTCAAAGGCGTTGTCTTTTCGGACCCACATCGCCTCTGGATTTGAGACGCGTCGTTGCTTGAGCTTGAAGGACTTTCGATTGTAGACATTTGAGCCGATGTATTTAGGATTGACTAGGATCTGATGGACCGCCCCGCGCGTCCAGGGTCGGGTCGAGCCTCTGGGGACCGCCCTTGAGTTCAAATCGTCTGCAATCTCTCGTTCAGTCTTCCCCTCGTTTACAAATGAATGGTAGATTCCTTGTACAATTCTCCATTCATGCTCAGGCCCCGGTATTAGAATGACTCGGTCGGTTTGAAGGCTCTTGCGGTGGCCACGATCCATGAGCCCCTTGGGCCGATGTTCTTCATCAATTAAAAGCCGACGCAATCCGAATCCTGCCGCTCCGCCCTGGCGATAGCCGAGTTCTATCAAGCGGCACTGTCCTGCAAAAACCTTTACAGAAAGCTCACGACTGTACTCTCCCGCCATCGTGCGTTTCAAGTTCTTCAAGATCACCGAGGGGAGGCTGCCATCATTGGCGAACTGCTCGGCACAGTAGTGAACTGAGACGCCAGCTCTTTTGCAGACATATTCCCAATAACCACTCTCGTCTGCGTCCTGAAAGCGACCCCAACGGCTCACGTCATAGACCAGAACTGCTTTAAAGTCCGCGAGGCCGCTCTGGACTTCAGAGAGCAACTGTAGCAGTCCAGCCCTTCCATCAAGGTTTAGGCCGCTCTTTCCATCATCAGCAAACGTACGAACAATAACCATTTGGTGATCGTTAGCGTACTTTGCGATTTCGTCTGCCTGGTTCTGAGTGGAGTATCGCTGGTGCTCGGTTGACATGCGAACGTACTGGGCCGCTCGCACAAGGCTCGATGTCGAGATGGGAGGGGTCTCTTGCACTTGAGCTGACGATAGCTCTTGCGGGCGGAAAAGCCCTTTGCAGAACTGGATACAGACGGGGTTAGCATAACGCCGTTTCAGAATGACCTCAACATCAAGAGGGGCGTCGAAATGGAATTTCATCAATTCTTAATTGCTTTGCTCTTTCTGACGGTCATCTGTTGAATTCTCGATCATCTCGCGGGGATTTGCTCGCAGACAAATTCGCGCAGCGGCCAAAGTAGTGGCTCTCTTCAGTTCCCAAAACGGAACATGGTGTGCAAGTGAATTCGTGCCCGTTCATCGATCCCCGTCTTTCAGTGTTCGAGTGTATTCGAGTCGCTTAATGCTGATCGTTCTGATTGCGGCGCCATTCCGCGTACTCTCTCTGCTCTTCTGCGCTGCGCTTGCTTAGGTC
>JASHTY010000446.1 GCA_030040315.1 Terriglobia bacterium
ATTTTCCATCTTCAACAAAATGAGAGTAAGCCTCCATCAGCACTTGCGGCCTAGGCATCGCAATTCCCGCGGATTGGGTTTCCTTAAGGCACTTTCCTTTAAGCTGAAGTCTTCTGTTTCACCCGCATGGCCCGTGCGAACGCCATCTCAACGTCAGGTTCAGTTGAAGCTACTCGGATTCCTTATTCGCCTTGTCAAGCACCCGATACTCCGGAATAGACGGCCCCGTAATATTTGCCCAAGCAAGGGCTTGCCAAGAGGCGGCTAAAAATCGCGCGTCCAGCGCAGGGTCAGGAGGTTGGCCTGGAAATTGTTGGCCGTGATGATCTGTTCGATGTAGTACGTCCGCTGGAGATCGACCGACAGCCGTCCGGCCTTGGGGAAATTAACATACACCGTTCCGGTAACGAGCGGCCAGGTGAGCGGCCCGTAGGCGGGAGGCTCACCGCTGATCTGTCCGTCTCCGGTGGAGCGGTCGAAGTTGCCGGTAAGCTGCACGCCAAAATATTTGTTGGGCCTGGCCTCGATGCCCGCTTGCATCACGCGGTCGGCTTCCTGGTCGCGCAGGAAGTCGTTCAACGGCGCGGTGCCGCGCGCGTACATGATATTGCCGGCGGCAAACATGCTGTCATAGGTGAACCCCGCGAAGACGGAGTATCGATCGTCAAAAGCGTATGAAAGCGTCACAGCGTTGGAGTGAGTATTATCCTGGAAGCTTGAATCGATCAGTTTGTCGTTCGTCAGGTTCAAATCGTCCTGCAAGGTTACTTTCTTAATCGGCTGGAAGCGCGTAATAACGTGCCCGGAAATCTCGGTGTGCGGGGTGATGGCGGTATAGGACGAACCGTTGTCAAAAGCGTGGACATCGCCGCGCACGCTGAAGATTTTTGCGGGCCGATAGCTGAAGCTGAGCTCCGGCCAGGCGGTTTTGGTGGCCAGAGTGATGCCGGGCTGCGTTACTCCATTTTCGACGGCTTCCACATCCGCTTTCATCAGCCGAATCCCAGGCCGCAGCGTGAGCGACGGAATGGGCGTAAAGAGCATACTGAAGTCGAAATCGCTCAACCCGTCGCGCCACACGTAGTTGGTGGTGCCTGAGGCCGGTGTGGTGAGCGTGGTAGGCGTGGCGGAGGTGGGATTGGTGACAATGCTCTGCAGGCTGTTGAAATTCCCCACCGAATTCATCGTGAATCGCGAATAGCGGTAATCGGCGATAATCTGCCACCAATCTTTCACCTGGTAGCTGAAGGTCTGGAACAGAATATTGTCCGGCTCAGTAACGGCATCGCGCGCCGACTGGCTGACCGTATAGGGGGCTAAAGCGCCGGTACTGTTAGGCGCCGTCCCGTTGTAAGACTGATTGAAGGTGGCAGGCCCCTGATAGCGATAAAAAGTGTAACCTCCCCGCCATTCGAACTTGGGCAAGGGCTTCCCGGTGAAGGCGAGCTCGCTGATGGGCGTGGTGAGTTTGCGGTATTCCGATTGCGACAGGTTGGTGATCGGCTCCTTGGTTGAGGACGCAACGGGATCGATGCTCAACTCCGGCGAGCTGACGTTCGAAAAGTTCACGTTCTCCGTGAAGGTCTGGTAACCGATGTTGTAATGAAACGTCCAGGAGCGCAATGTATAGTCGATTCCTCCGCTGAAGCGGTTTGCATCATCCTCAACGGGCGCATAGAGATAAAAAGGATTGGCGCGCGCAAAGGTGCCCCAATAAGATGGCGAATCGAAAAAGTCGAGAGCCTGCGTGGTAAAGGTCGGCCCGCTGTCGGTGGTGTGATAGAAATCGAAATTGAAGCGCAAATTGTTGGTGGCGTGCAGCGTCAGGTCCGCGGAGCCGAGCTTACGCACCGTTCCCCAGGCGTGGTTGTCAGTAAGGCCCGTGGTAACGCCTACCAGGGGAGCAATGGGCAGCACCACGTTGTCATTGGGGTTGGAATAGAAATAGCTTTGCCGCCAATTTGCGCGGAAGTCGTAGAGGTGGTCTTTCTTGACGGTAAGCTGCCCCACTTCAAACGGCTCGCCGCCCAGGCCCGCGACGGAGAGCGAATAGTCGTCCGCAAACGGGTTCGCGCCCTTCGCCGCCTCGCCGAACATGTTGAAATCCATCAGGCGGAAGCCGTGATTCAAATCGGAAAGCTCCTGGAACATGGGCAAATAGCCCTTCAGGTCGTCAAAACGGTAACCGACCGTGGCCGAACCCTGGGTGGCGAATCCCGCCCAGGTGAGCGGAGCGCCGCCATTGTCCTGCGCGCGCAGATTTCCGATACCCAGAATCAGCATCGCTGCGCAAGCGAGCACCCGCACCCACCGTCGCGGCGAAATTTTTAGTGGAGCAGGGTCGAACCCGGAAGATGGGGCTTCGCGGGCGTGCCGCGCAGATTTTGTGGCATGGGCTTCCAGCCCGTGCGCACGACCTGGAAGGCCGTGCCACGTTTTGGCTGCGGCCAAAGGCCCCGCGGTGATCCCTCGTCCATCCTCAATTCGCCTTTGCATCAAGTCTTCCTTCACCGCAGGAAATTCGGATCAAGGTTCGAGCCATGGATTGACACGTGGCAGCGGGTGCATTCGCCGCTGGTCTGGAATCCCAGGCGCGAGTGCGGCACTTGCGCTTCCGAGTGGAACCCGGTGTGGCATTGCAGGCAAAGCATCCGGCCCTCGCGCCGCACCAGCATGAAGTGATTGGTGTTGCCGTGCGGGCTGTGGCACACCACACACCCTTCCACGCGCACGGCGGCGTGCTCATACACGTAGGGACCACGCTTCTC
>JASHTY010000447.1 GCA_030040315.1 Terriglobia bacterium
GGCGATGGCCTTTCATCCCGAATCGCAGATCGATTGGGTCCCCATGATTGAAGCGGAAGTGGGAAGATAGCCCGTGGCCCATGGCCGAACCGTGCCATTAGTTCCTGACACCCTTTCCCACCGACCGGCTACTCATTTTCGGTCAATATGTCCGATTGCTTATTTTTCAATATGTTCTGGGCTTCGTTTTTGAAAAGCCAAAAAGTTTGACCTTTATTTTCAGTAACTTCTGGGCTTCGTTTTCTTGCAGGAACCGTTCCCTCGGCCTGGGGGGCGACTGATCTTCTGTGGAGGCGAGGGGCCTCAGACGCGCCGTTGCGCGGACCATGTGTGGAAGGGCGGGGCTTCAGCCCCGCCGTTCCGTGGACCTTAGTCAATAGGGCCTTTAGGCCCTGAAGCCACGCCGCTTCAGGGGCTAAAGCCCCGAGGACGAGCCCGTCCTTAGCGGCGAGGCTGAAGCCCCGCCCTTCCATTTGGACGGATTGCGATATTTTCCGCATGAGAAACCAAGCCCATTAGGCAGATTGAGCAATTTGCTTGCCATTGCCGATGAGAATATCAATGCTTTGGTAATCTCTTGAGGCTAGGGAAGTTAGCGGAGATATGACAGTGATCTGGCCCCCTGTCCCCGCAAGCCACTGGGGGATTTCACCCACCGGGTGGGTGATTTGACGCAGTCGGTTCATCGGTTTCCATGGCAATGATCAGTTACCAAGAACTTGCAAGAGCGTGGTGAACGTTTCGTCTGTCCCCGCATTTCCCGGAATGGCGTCGCAGACATAGAATTCAATGTCCGCGCCACCCGCGAGGTAAGAGGCCATTTACATGCCTGAATGTGAAGTGACAGCTAGTCACTCTTCTAGAGACGGAGAGTTTGGAAAGGTTCTTGTGAAGTCCGCCGTTGCAGGAGCACTCATTGGGAGTGCGCAAGGGCTGGTGGGCTATTTTCCTCATCTAAATGTCCCTATCATGATTTTCGCGGCAGCGGGGGTAGGCTTGGTGGCGGCCACAATACTTGGAGCTATCATCTATCTAACCGCGTTTCGGGGACGCAATGTCTTTGCGGCACTGAAAGCAGTCGCTTGGGTAACCGGGGCATGTGGCGTACTGGCAGCTATGTTTTTTCGGTGGTGGACGGGCGGCGAAGGTGCAATTCTCTCAGCAGATGTGAGCCTTGCCGTCGCAATAGTCACGACGATTGCGATCCGCGTATATATTTGGTTTGACGATCTCCGCACGGGCACCCAAGCTGGCAAAACTGATTCATGATTCACGAGACCAAGCTGTCGGCTGTGTTTTTTCTTAGGATTTGCGACTGACATTCCGCCCCGAGAAATGAGGAGCGCCGGCTGGCGCAGAGCGAGCACAGCTCTGCGGCTTTTCGGCAGTACTCCACCCCCAGAATATTGAGTCATGTCGAGCAGGGTCTTGGAAACTCGCGGTTCTATCGAGAGCTATAGAGCGAAGTCTAAATCGCAGAGCTGGGCTCGCTCTGCGCCATCCCTCCTACGATTTGCTGGTCAGGGCGGATCGAATACGGGTAGTAATCGCACAGTTTTGCTCTGGGCCATCCCCAAGCTGCGCCCCTCTCCTCAAGTCCACCCTTCATTCTGCCGAAGATAATTGCAGAGGTTCGTAAATGACTTATAAGGAGACCAATGTCCACAACCCCCACGAATCGTCCGCCCGGCGGCTTCCTGCCCTCACAGGGGTCCGGCAAGGCGGGGCACGAACCGGGATCGAGCTCGAATCTTCCCAGCCGGGGTGTGGGAAAGGATTCCTCGCTTTCCTTTCTGCTGGATGTCAACGCGGCGCTTGCCGGGGCGCTGGACGTGGAGTCGGTTCTTGAGGGCGTTCTGGCGCGCCTGGCCGACCGCGAAAACCTGATTCGCGCGCGAATCTATCGGCTGGATGAGGCGGCGGGCGAATTGCAACCGGTGGGATGCGGCGGACGAATCGACGGGCAGGCACGGACAATTGCGCTGCGTGAGGAGACCTATCAAGTCGAGGCGATCAAGACCAAGGAGGCGGTGTACATTCCTCGCGCGGCGGAGGACCCGCGCTGCCTGGGGTTTGAGCCGGAGGAGCAGTGCCTGCTGGCTGTTCCCCTGCGCACCACCACGCGCGTGCTGGGCGTGCTGGAAGCGGTGGCCGCCGATCCCGACAGCATCCGGCCGTTGTCGCGAATATTGATCGACCAAATCGCCACTCAGGCGGCATTGGCGATGGAACGCAGCGAGCTTTACCGTGAATTGCGGGTCTCGGAGGAGCGCTTCCGTTCAATCTTCGAACAGGTTCACTTCGGGGTGGCGCTGGCCAGTCTGGATGGGGAGTTGACCACCATTAATCCAGCCTTCGCCCGGCTGCTCGGATACGCGCGCGAGGAGTTGCGGGGAAGACGTTTCTTGGATACGGCCCACCTGCAGGATGCCCCCGTGGCGCGGCAGCGGTTGCAATATCTGCTGGAAATGGGCAGCGGGCAGGTGAGCTACGAAACCCGATACCTTACAAAAGCCGGCGAGACTTTGTGGTGTGCGACACAGCTATCGCTCCTGCACGATGCCACCGGCCGGCCCGCCAACCTTCTGGCCATGGTTCAGGATATCGACGAGCGCAGAAGGGCCAATGAAGAACACGAAAGGCTTCAACAACAGCTATTCCAGGCGCAAAAGATGGAGGCCCTGGGAACCCTCGCCGGCGGCATTGCGCACGATTTCAACAATCTGCTGAGCGTGATGATGGGCTTTGCGTCGCTGGCCCGCCAGCGGCTGAGCTCCGACCATCCACTGCAGGAATCACTGGGCATGATTGAGCAGTCTGCCGAGCACGCCGCCGACCTGACGCGACAGCTTCTGGCGTTTGCGCGGCCCGACCAGCAACAGGTGAAGCCCGTGTCAGTCTCCGCAGCGCTTGAGCGCGTCCGGCGCATGGTGGCGCGCACTTTCAATCGCAATATCACCGTGAACGTCAGGAAAGCCGATGAAGCGTTGTGGGTGGGCGTTGTGCCCGGATATCTCGAGCAGGCCCTGCTCAACATGTGTATCAATGCCCGGGATGCGATGCCGCAGGGAGGCACGCTGACGCTGGATGCCTTCCCGACGACCATTGAGCCGGGTCCGACGGGTTTGGAGGCGACCAATCCGTCAGGACGATACGCCAGCATTTCCGTTCAGGATACGGGAATGGGAATCGCGCCGGAGGCCACCTCCAGGGTGTTTGAGCCGTTTTACACAACCAAAGAACCAGGCCGGGGTACCGGTTTGGGACTTGCGATGGTCTACGGATTCGTTAAGAACCACGGTGGATTTGTGAACGTGCAGAGCGAGCCCGGGCGTGGCGCCCGGTTCACCATGTCGTTGCCCTTGGTTCCGGCTCCAGCAGCGCAAAGGAATACAGGCGCATACGGGCGCATCCCCCCCGGCTGGGGAACCATCCTGGTGGTCGATGATGAACCGCTGGTTCGCGCCTTCGCGGTGGAGGGCTTGAAAGGGCTCGGCTACCAGGTTTACGCCGCTGAAAACGGCAAGCAGGCATTTGAGATTTACCAGAAACATCGCCGGGAGATCGATTGCGTCCTGATGGACCTGATCATGCCGGAAGCGGGCGGCCTGGAGACGTTTCGCCGCATGAAGGCAGTCGATCCCCTGGTGCGGGTGGTCTTTGCCTCGGGGTACAGCACGGGCGAGATTCTGGGGGACGCCCCCGACGCACGCTCCGCAGCGTTTATTGGGAAACCCTATACGCTTGAAGGGCTTTCCATTGCTTTGCGCAAGGCGGGCGCGGGAGAGCCGCACCGTGGGTGAGGGGTCGGCCCCGAAGTGGGATGTGCGTGGCACGGCCATCCTGGCCGTGAGTATCGGCTGACAGCCCATACGACGGAGGGTAGGGCGCCACCCTTAGCTCCTACGCTTGAAATTATCACGCGTGTGAACAGGCGTGTGAAGAGGAAGGATCGGCAAGATGAAGATTCTCGTAGCCGAGGACCAGTCGGTTTCCCGGCATATTGTGGCGGCGAACCTGCGCAAATGGGGTTACGAGGTGATCGCGGTCGAAGACGGGACGCGGGCCTTGGAGGTGATGCAAGGGATCGCGGCGCCGAATCTGGCGATTCTGGACTGGTCGATGCCGGGCATCGACGGCATTGAAATTTGCCGCCAAATCCGTACCGGGCCGCAGACGCGCGCCAATTACCTGATCCTCCTGACGGCGCGCAAGGGTCAGGCGGACAAGATTCACGGCCTGGAGTCCGGCGCGGACGACTACGTCACCAAGCCGTTTGACCGCGGGGAGCTGCGGGCGCGCGTGCAAGTGGGGATTCGCGTGCTGGAACTTCAGCAGGCCCTCGCGCAGCGCGTCCAGCAGCTGGAAGAGGCCCTGTCGCGCGTCAAGACGCTGCAAGGGCTGCTTCCCATCTGTTCCTATTGCAAGAAGATACGTGACGACCGCAATTACTGGCAACAGGTGGAAGGGTACCTGAGCGAGCACTCGGAAATTCAGTTCAGCCACGGAATCTGTCCGGATTGTTATGGCCGTTACGTCAAACCTGAGCTCGATCTTCTGCAAAACCGCCGCAATGATCGTTGAGGCCGGAGCCAATGCCAGGTGGTTGGGCGCGCTTTCTGTGGCGCCGCCCTTGTGGATGGCGTGGGGGGCGGGTGACCCCTGGAGCACTTCGCTCATTTTGGCCATCTGCGCAGCCAGCCTCTTGAGTCTCTCCTTCGGGCTGCTTTTCTTTAAGAAGCGGGCAGAGCGGCAGGCCAATGTGTTGCGTGAATGGCTCCGCCGTGAGTCATCCCTTTCGCGCCAATACCGCGAACTCTTCGAAAATGCCAATGACGCATTTCTGATCTTCGAATCGGAAAGCAACGTCATACTCGATGTCAATCGCCGGGCGTGCGAAATCTACGAAACCGGCCGCACCGATCTGGTGGGTTCAAACTATCGAGCGCTGATTCACGACATCGCAAAATTCGAAGATGAATTGCGACGCGTCCGGGCGGGAACGGGGAGTGGCGGGTTCTGCACGGCCCACACGGGCAGGGGCGGGCGAACTGCCTGGGTGTTCGCCACGGTTGCGGAGGTGGAATACGCCGGTAAAACGGCGTTTCTGAGCATCCATCGGGACGTGACTGAGCAGATGCAAGCCGAGGAAGCTCTGCGCCGCCGCGACGCGATTCTGGAGGCGGTAAGTTTTGCGGCCGAAAAACTGCTTGCGCGCGGAAACTGGGAGGAAAACATTCAGTCGGTGTTGCAGCGCTTGGGCGAATCCGTGCGTGTCAGCCGCGCCTGCATCTTTGAGAACCATACCGGGCCGCAGGGTGAACTGGTATCGAGCCAACGATTTGAGTGGGCGGCCGCGGGCATCCCTCCCCAAATTGGAAACCCCAGGCTCCAGCAATTCTCCTGGGAGGAAAACCACCTCGCCACCTGGAAGAATGAACTGCAGCAGGGGAAAGTAGGTCAGGGGGTGACTTCCCAACTTCCGGAAGCGCCCCGCCGCCATCTTGAGGAGCAGGGGATTAAGTCCCTCATTGATGTGCCCATCTTTGTGGGTGAGGTGTGGTGGGGATTTATAGGGTTTACGGACTGCGTCAGCGCGCGGCAGTGGTCGGCGGTGGAGACGGAGGCATTGCGCGCCGCGGCTCGCACGCTGGGCGCGGCGCTGCAGCGCAAGCAGACGGATGAGACGCTCCATAAAGCCGATGAGCTGGTGAAGGCCGTGGTGCAGGCTTCTCCTGTGGCGCTGACGGCGCTCGATTGCAACGATAAGGTGGTGATGTTCAGTCCCGCCGCAGAAAAAATGTTCGGCTGGACGGCAGAGGAAGTGCTCGGCGGGCCGCTTCCTTACGTCTCCCAGGCGGAGGGGGATCATCACCGGGCTATTTTGAACCAGTTGATCGAAGGTCAATCGCTTGACAGCGCGGAGCTGCGCCGCCAGCGCAAGGACGGCTCGTGGGTTGACTTCCAGCTTTCCACTGCCCCGATGTTTGACACTCACGGAAAAGTGATCGCCTACCTGGGCGTTATGAACGACATGACGGAGCGAAAGCGCGTGGAGGAGGATTTGAAGCGCTACGCGTCGGACCTGGAAGTCGCGCGTGACAAACAAGAGGAGAACACACGCGAGCTGACCCGGGCGTTTGAAGAACTGGCCGACGCCAAGGTGCGGGCCGAGGCCGCCAGCCGGGCGAAAAGCGAGTTTCTGGCCAACATGAGCCATGAAATTCGTACTCCCTTGAATGGGATTCTGGGCATGAGCGAGCTTCTGCTGGACACGCAGCTTACGGCGGAACAATCCGAGTATATGGGAATGCTGAAATACTCCACGGAGGCGTTGCTCGCGCTGGTGAACGACATCCTGGACTTCTCAAAAATAGAGGCACACAAACTGACCTTGGACGCCATCGAATTCAACCTTGCCGAGAGCGTGGGAGACGCGTTGAAGTCCCTTGCCATTCGCGCCAATCAGAAGGGCCTGGAAGTTGCATGCTCTTTCTCGTCGAACCTGCCTGATTTTGTGATTGGGGACCCCGGCAGACTTCGGCAAATCATTTTGAATCTGGTCGGGAATGCCATCAAGTTCACGGAGAAGGGCGAGGTGGAGGTCAGGGTCGAGTTGACGGGGGAATCATCGGACGGCACGGCCAAGGGCTCGTCTGACAATGTTGTGAGGCTGCACTTTATGGTGCGGGACACTGGAATCGGTATTCCGCCTGACAAACACGAAATAATATTCGGCGCATTTGAACAGGCAGACCCGTCCGCAACCCGCAGGTATGGAGGTACGGGACTGGGACTGGCGATTACGTCGAACCTGGTGAGCTTGATGCAGGGACGAATCTGGGTGGAAAGTGAAGTTGGGAAAGGCAGCGTATTTCATTTCACGGTGCAGTTTGGCGTGGGGCGCAGGGTTGGGATTACACGCTGGGCGGAGTTCGACCAGCTTAGAAGCCTTCCTGCTCTGGTGGTGGATGATAACTCCACAAACCGCCAAATTCTTGTGGAGGTGCTTAAACGCTGGAACATGGCGCCGACTGCGGCGGAAAGCGGACGGCAGGCGCTGGAATTGCTTGAGCAAAGCACGCGAGCCGGGAAGCCCTTTGCTGTGATCCTCCTCGACTCACAGATGCACGACCTGACCGGGTTTGAGGTTGCTGAACAAATCAGACGCGATTCTGGACTTCCACGCGCTGCGATCCTGATGCTGACTTCGGCGGGGAGGGCCGGTGACGCAGCTCGCTGCCGGCAACTGGGAATCGCCGCTTACCTTCTGAAGCCGGTTAAGCAATCGGAGTTGCTGGAAGCCATGCTTTTGGCCCTGGGAGTGCCTGCGGAGAGCTCGGCTCCGCCACTGGTCACTCGGCATTCGCTGCGCGAGGATCACCGGCGGCTACACATTCTGGTGGCGGAGGATAATCCCATCAACCAGGCGCTCGTCATGAGATTGCTCGAAAAGCGCGGGCACTCGGTCACGGTGGTGGCCAATGGCAAGAAAGCGCTGGAAGCGCTTGAAAAGGCCTCTGGAGCCGCTTTTGATCTCGTCCTGATGGACATGCTCATGCCGGAAATGGACGGTGAGGAGTGTGTTGCCCGGATCCGCGCGAAGGAAGCCGGCTCCATTTCCCGAATCCCCATCATCGCCCTTACCGCTCAAGCCATGACCGGGGACCGCGAGCGTCTGCTGGCCTCCGGGCTGGATGCGTATGTTTCAAAACCCGTCCGGGCGCAGGAACTGTTCGATACGATCGATGGACTGTTCCGGTTGCCAAATGCCGCTCCGGCAAGCCAGCCTGTCGAAAATCAGCCGAGCAAAGGTGTAGGGCGGTGACGATCGATGTTTGCACTCCCGTCCCTCGCAGGCGGACATTCTGCCTGTGATAAATGCAAGAGGGTGTCCGATCTCCAGACCTCTGAAACCTGGGACGCTCCCGTCAGGCGACGGGCAAGATGCCGGCACTACGGTTCGGGCTGTCGCTCTATTTCCAAGCCCCCAATGGATCGAGAGTGGTCTTGGTGGGAGTTTCGGTAATTAGGAAATTCTCCAACTCAGATAAGACTATTCGGGTTGGCATGGGTTCGTAAGGAATCACAGAGAGCCAGCGGGGAAGGAGTGACTGGCTCTCTGGGTTCCTGGGCGGGGGTCACTGGCCGTTGTCCGTGACGACCACGGGGATGATTTGTGCCATCGGGACTTGTCTCGGCGCTCTCCGGCCGCCAGAATTGTGCTTTACATAGTGGAGACTGACGCCGATCGTGGGCAGATTCATTTCGCGAACGGCACCGTTCTCAGCAACGATTTCGGAGCTTCCAGAATTCATATCCGACAGCCCAACCGACATTATGCGAGTCACTGTCTGCGTCCCACGACGGATGGTGACCACATTTCCGGGATATGCGTAGTCAAGCGTGAAAGAATAGTCCCCGGCGGCCAAGGTCGCCTGGCCCCAGCGAATTTCCGAAGCAAGCGTGAACTTTCCCTGGAAGGACGGCACATCCGCCGCCTTTGCGTTGAAACCAGCCACCATCACAGCCAGAACTGCCAGCCTGACAACCGTAAACATCCGATTCGTTTTCATGACTATCTCCTTATCGCGAATTTGATTGCCGGCAACCGTCAAGCTGCCTCACCCTCAAGAGCGCAAAAGTCCTCCGAAAACTGTCATGGATGAAAATTTTTTTTCGAAGAATCCCTCCTATTTGCAAACTGTGGTAAACCCCGTACAAACGTGTTAATTTCAGGTGCTTTACAACCCTTCAGTCGCCGTTCAGATGATGAAATCGTCAGGAAGCCAAGTCACACAACTGCTGAAAGCGTGGAGCGAGGGCGAGCCGACCGCGCTCGACAAGGTCATGTCCGCGGTGTATCAGGAACTGCACCGCATGGCGCGCCGCTACATGGCGCAGGAGCGCCCGGGACATACTTTGCAACCCACGGCTTTGGTGCACGAGGCCTATGTCCGTTTGATTGATGCCGAGCAGGTGGCTTTTGAGGGCCGTGCCCAGTTCTTCGCTCTGTGCGCGCAGGTAATGCGGCGAATCCTGGTGGATTGGGCTCGCTCCCGCCAGGCACAGAAGCGAGGTGGTGATGTCACTCCGCTGGAATTAGACGAAGCTCTGGCGGTCGGGGAGGACCGCGGCCGCGACTTAGTAGCTCTCGACGATGCGCTGAAGGTTCTTAGCGAGCAGGATCAGCGCAAGGGACAGGTGGTGGAGTTGCGCTTCTTTGGCGGGTTGAGCGTCGAGGAAACTGCTGAGGTGCTTCAGATCTCACCTGAGACGGTGATGCGCGATTGGAAGTTCGCCAAGAGCTGGCTTCGCCGCGAGCTGGGCAAGTCACCGGCACCCCACCGCAAGAGGGTACAAAGTGGAGCGTGAGCGCTGGCTGAAAATCGAAAGTGTTTATCACGCCGTACGGGAGCGCCCAGCCAGCGAGCGGGCGCATCTCCTGGCGGAGGCCTGCGCCGGGGATGAGGCCCTGCGACGGGAAGTGGAATCGCTGCTGGCCCAAGGCGAGGGGACGGGAAGCTTTTTGGGCGCGTCCGCCATGGAAGTAGCAGCGAACGCACTGACGCGTCAGCAGACGGGTGCAGCAGGGGCGTCAAACCCCGATCTATTGATCGGCCACGCCGTTTCGCACTATCGCATCGTCGCGAAGCTTGGGGGTGGCGGTATGGGCGTGGTTTACAAAGCCCAAGACAGCCGCCTTGGCCGCGCCGTGGCGCTGAAGTTTATCCGCAATCCGGACTTAACCCCACCACCCGGTGCCATGATCCCACCCCACGTCGCAGAACGTGAGCGTTTTCAGCGAGAAGCGCGGGCGGCTTCCGCGCTTAACCACCCTAACATCTGCACGATTTACGACGTGGGGGAGCACGAAGGCCAGCCCTTTATTGCCATGGAGCTGCTGGAAGGCGAGACGCTGCGCGAGATGCTGGCGCGAGACGCAGGGCCGAAAAGTCTTCGGCCTTCGGGTAAGACGCCACCTCGCCCCGACGACGTTTGGGCACGCCATGGCCTGCCCCTGCCAACAGATACGCTGCTTGACCTTTCGATTCAAATTGCCGATGCGCTTGACGCCGCGCATCAAAAGGGCATCATTCATCGCGACATCAAGCCTGCGAACATATTTATCGTCTCGCGCGGGGCGACGCTTCAAGCAAAAATTCTGGATTTCGGCCTGGCGAAGTTGACGCAGGCCGATACCGGTGGCGAAGGCGCAGCGCGCGACGCAAAGTCCTCGCTCACGCAGACCGGCATGGCGATGGGGACAGTGGATTACATGTCGCCCGAGCAGGCGCGAGGCGAAGAACTCGATGCCCGCACCGATCTGTTCAGTTTCGGTGCTGTCCTGTACGAAATGGCGACGGGGCGGGCAGCTTTTCCGGGGAGCACCACCGCGCTGGTTCACGACGCTATCCTGAATCGCGCGCCGGGGGCGGCAACCCTACTGAATCCCGCTCTGCCGGTGGAGTTGGGGCGAATCATCGACAAGGCTCTCGAAAAGGATCGGGACCTGCGCTATCAACATGCGTCCGAAATCCGCACTGACCTGAAACGCTTGAAGCGGGATACCGATACTGGCCGTACCGCCGGTGCCCCGCCGATTCGCAGGGGCGAGGCGACGCCTCGCCCCTGGGACGACGTAGGGGCAGGCCTTGTGCCTGCCCAAGGGCGACCGCGAGGGTTGCCCCTGCGCGCGCTGGCCACGCTGGTGGCGCTACTCATTCTCGCCGCACTGGCATGGTTTGTTTGGAGTCGCTCGCGCCCGCAAAACCGAGTCGAGCCGCAGGCCTCTCCACCGACACCGGACGAATCCACGCTTGCTCAGGTCACCTCTTCACAAGGTTTGGACATCTTCCCTTCGCTTTCTCCTGACGGCAGTTCTATTGCCTATAGCTCCGACCAGAGCGGCAACTTTGAGATTTATGTGAAGTCGCTCGCTCTGGGGGGGCGGGAAGTTCAGCTGACCTCGGACGGCCAGGAAAACCTGGAGGCGGCCTGGTCACCCGACGGCAAGACCCTGGCTTTTCATTCCCGCAAGCGCGGCGGCATCTGGCTAATTCCGGCGCTGGGGGGCACGGCAACCCAACTCACCGATTTCGGTTCGCACCCCGCGTGGTCACCCGACAGTTCGCAGATCGCCTTTCAGTCCGGTCCCTTTGAGAATCTGGGTCAAAATACCGCCGACGCTCAGTTGCCTTCCACGATTTGGACGGTACCCGCGCAAGGTGGCAATCCTGTGCAAATCACCCATCCCGGAAACCCTCACGACGGGCACGGCTCTCCCGCCTGGTCGCCGGACGGAAACCGGATTGCTTTCAGTTGCAGCCACCTGGCGGAAATCTGGAGCGTGCCGGCCAAGGGCGGCGAACCTCAACGCTTGACGAAAACCCAGGCGATCTGGATATACGATCCCGTTTACTTACCGAACGGACACGCCCTCTATTTTTCCGGAGGGGGTGCAAACGGCTGGGGACTGTTCCGCGTGGCGCTTTCACCTCGCGGCGAGCCCCAGGGCCCGGCGGAGAGGATCAAGTCGACGGGCGATGAGTTATACAAATTCCTTAACTTTTCTGCCGATGGCAACCTCTTCGCCTATGCCGCGATATCCGCGGCCAGCAACATCTGGTCGATCCGCTACTCGGCCGCCAGCAACCAAGCCGTAGGACCTCCCGAGCTGATGACGCACGACACTCATACGCGCAAAGTGTTCCCACGGTTTTCGCCCGATGGGAAAAAAGTGTCCTATGGGGTCGGTCAAACGGGCTCTGGAGCTTCGATTTGGGTGATGGACGCCGACGGCAAGAATGCCAAACTTCTTCTGAATCACGCCGGGCCGAATTCAAGCTGGTTTCCTGACTCCCAGCGCCTTGCCATGCCGCTGCTCCGAGATAACAAGTTGTTCCTAGCATCTATGAATCTGGTATCGGGAAGAACGGAGCGCCTGCGAGTGATCAGCGACTGGCAGCAGATGAAGCTTTCACCGGACGGGAAGCAAATCGCCTTCTTCATGGATGAAGGAGGAGTCCTCAATACCTGGACGGCCCCCGTAGAAGGCGGTCCGGCCAAGCAATTGACTTTCGATAAGGAAATGATGGCTTACCCTTGCTGGTCGCCCGATGGGAAATTCCTCGCCGTCCAGATGAATCGGGGAGAGGATACCCAAGTGGTGATCATCCCCAGCGGGGGCGGTGCATTTACTCAACTGACGTCCGACCACGGGCTGAACTGGGCGTACGACTGGTCGCCCGACGAAGATAAGATCCTTTTCGCCGGCCAGCGCAACGGCGTTTGGAACCTCTATTGGGTGTCGCGCCGCGACAAGTCCGAGAAACAGATTACTCATTACACAAAAACCAACCTCTACGTCCGTTATCCCACATGGTCGCCGCGCGGTGACCAGATCGTTTACGAATACGCGGAAACGACGGGAAACATCTGGTTGATGCGCATGAAGTAGCGAAGTAATCTTGAAAGGGCCGCCTGTGGCACATTTCCGAATGGGGGAGGAAAAGTGATGCAACGGAGAATCTTGGGGGTCCTACTGGGCCTGAGTGCTGCTTTTATGTTGTCGGCGCCCGCAGGATTTGCGCAGACGCCTTCAACGAACGCGCCGGGGCTTGCCACCAGGGCGGCCTCGTCCACTGATGTCCAATCGCGAATCAGTGCGCTGGAGCAGCAAGCGGCGGATGCCCGCACGGCCGGCGACAATGCCTGGATGCTTGTTTGTGCCGCGTTGGTGCTGATGATGACCGGCCCTGGCTTGGCGCTGTTCTATGGCGGCCTGGTGCGGAAGAAGAATGTTCTGGCTACGATGATGCAGAGCTTCATCCTGATGGCGGTGGTTACCATCTTGTGGGCGCTCTTCGGTTACAGCCTGGTCTTCCATGCCGGGAGTCGCTTCATCGGCAATCTCGATTACCTTTTCCTGCACGGTGTGGGAGCCGCACCCGATCCTGATTACGCGGCGACAATTCCCCAGCAGACATTCATGGTGTACCAGCTTATGTTCGCCATCATCACTCCGGCTTTGATTACCGGAGCATTCGCAGAGCGAATGAAATTCAAAGCGATGCTGCTCTTCATGGTGCTGTGGACGATCATCGTCTATGACCCCATGGCGCACATGGTTTGGGGGAAGGACGGCCTGCTGAATGCCACGGTGGGTGCGATCCCGACTCTGGATTTTGCCGGCGGCACCGTCGTGCATGTGACGTCGGGAATTTCGGCGCTTGTCTGCGCATTGTATCTCGGCAAACGCGTGGGATTCCCCAATGAAGCTATGCCCCCGCACAGCGTCGTGCTGAGCCTGATCGGAGCCTGCCTGCTCTGGGTGGGATGGTTCGGCTTCAATGCCGGAAGTGCCCTGGCAGCAGGAACCCTGGCCACCAGCGCCTTCGTAGCGACACACTTCGGCGCCGCGGCGGCGACGCTGGGGTGGGCCGCGGCCGAGTGGATCCACAGCGGCAGAGCCAGCGTGCTGGGCGCGATTTCCGGCGCCGTTGCGGGGCTGGTGGCCATCACGCCTGCCGCGGGTTTTGTGGGGCCAATGTCTGCGCTGGCAATCGGCGCGATCGCCGGTGTGGTGTGTTACAAGATGGTGACACGGGTGAAAAGTAAGTTCGGCTATGATGATTCCCTGGACGTATTTGGCGTTCACGGCGCGGGAGGAACGATCGGCGCGATTCTTACCGGTGTCTTCGCGGCGAAGGCCGTCAATCCCGTCTTTAAGGATGCACACGGAGTTGCCACAGCGGTCGGATTGATCGACGGACGCCCTGTGCAGATCCTGAATCAACTTGCAGGGGTTGCCATCGCCTGGTTCCTTGGTATTGTCGGAACTCTGATCATTCTCAAAGTGGTGGACTTGCTGGTAGGGCTGCGAGTGACCGAGGAGCAGGAAATCCAGGGACTGGATTTGTCCCAGCACGGGGAAGAGGGATACAATTTCGAAGCATAAAAGGATTGAACGTTGCCGGTGCTGAACACAAATGTGAATCCCCAGTGAATTAAGTACGCGTCACACCGGTTGTTCAGCATTCGCCGATTCCACAAAGGACAATTCGCCATGAAAAAAATTGAAGCCATCGTGCAGCCCTCGCGATTCGATGCAGTGAAAAGCGCTCTCCAGGAGGTCGGAGTGGAAGGCATGACCGTCTCGGAAGTCCGCGGACACGGCCGCCAGAAAGGGCACACCGAAGTTTATCGGGGCAGCGAGTACACCGTAGACCTGTTGCCGAAGATTAAAGTTGAGATGGTGGTATCGGACGATCGCGCAACGCCCGCCGTGCAGGCCATTCTGCGTGCCGCCAAAACGGGCAAAATCGGCGATGGCAAAATCTTTGTGACCAAAGTTGATGAGGCCATACGCATCAGAAATGAAGATCGTGGAGAGGCGGCGCTGTAAAGGTTAAAGGGTGATGGATAAGGGCTAAAACGTCGCTGCCCATGCTTTAACGCCTCATAAGCGCTGCTGCGCGCGGAGCGGCTACGGTTCGTTTCTCATGTTATTCCCGCCAATCTCAGGTGCTGAACCCGTCACGCTTCAAAATTTGACTGACTTTTACGTCTCGCATTCCCAGCAAATTCAAAATTCCTTTGACGACACGAAATCGGGGACGGCTGAATTGAGCGCCCGATCGGAATTGGTTGACGCCCTGGTTGTGCGACTTTATCAGGAGTTCATTTCGCCTGATGCGCTGGCGCCCCGGCATTTTTGCCTGGTTGCATTGGGCGGATATGGCCGCCGAGAGTTATTTCCCCACTCGGATATTGACTTGCTCTTTCTGGGCGAGGACGATAGTGACTCCTCAAAATATCGTGAAGCTTCGGCGACCCTTGTGCGCATGCTCTGGGACCTGCGAATGAAGGTGGGCAACAGCGCGCACACGCTGGCGGAATGCGGCCGGCTTTATCGCGACAACCTGGAATTCAACGTGTCGCTGCTGGACCTCCGATTACTGACGGGTGACCAGGAGCTTTTTGAGCGGCTGAAGACCACTTCTGTTCCCCACATGGTGGCGAGGGATCGGCAGGACCTGGTGCGAAACCTCGCCGAGCTGACCGACCAGCGCCACGCCAAACACGGCAACACTATTTTCCATCTCGAGCCGAATCTCAAGGACGCTCCCGGCTGTCTGCGAGATTTCCATGTTTGCCGTTGGCTGGCGCGAATTGAGGAGCTTGAAAAGAGCGGGGAATGGACTCCTCCGGAGAATTTGTGGCCGGAAAGGGACCAACCGGCGGCTCTGCGTGCCTTCGCATTTCTCGCGGACGCTCGATGCTTCTTACACTATTACTATGGCAGAGATGATAATCAGTTGAGTTATGACACCCAGGCGCTGGCCGCGGCCCGCGGGATCGGAGTGAATCCGGGCGAGACCTTGACACCAGCGGATTGGATGCGCATTTATTTCCGCCAGGCCCGCGTGATTGACCAACTCGTTGTCAAACTGATGGATGAATTCAATCCGGCCCGCTCCGCACTCTTCAGCCTCTACCAGGGGTGGAGGACGCGGCTGTCGAATGCTGATTTCTCGGTTGTCCGCGGCCGCATCTTTGTCCGCCATCCCATTGGTTTTTCGGATGCTCCATATCTGCTCCTTCGCCTTTTTGAGATGGCGGCGCGGCACGGCTTGGGGCTAAGCAGCGAAACGGAGCGGTTGGTTGAATCGGAGCTGGCGCGCCCCGGCGCACGAACGATTCCGCTCCCACACATGTGGTCGCATTTCCGGCGCATCCTGATTCAGCCCTATGCCGCCGACGCTTTGCGCAACATGCACCGGCTGGGTGTGCTTGCGTGGATGTTCCCTGAGTTTCAAGTCATCGATTCACTCGTGATTCGTGACTTTTATCATCGCTACACAGTCGACGAACACTCCTTTATGACGATTGAGAACCTCCATAAACTTCTGAAGGACAAGGCCAGGCCCGCGGGAAACGAAATGCCGGAAGGGGGCCGGACGTGGGAGAGGAAATTTGCAGAAATTCTTGCGGAGTTGGAACAGCCGGAGCTCCTTTACCTCACCTTGCTTTTTCATGACGTCGGAAAAGGTATGCCAGAAGTGGAGGATCACGTTCAGGGAAGCCTGCAGGCGCTGGAGGGCATCCGGGACCGCCTGGAACTTCCGGAGGCGGACTGGAAGACCGTTCAATTTCTAATCGCCAGCCACCTGGAAATGTCTGCGGCATCGCAGCGCCGGGACGTATTTGATCCGGAGACGGTTCGCGACTTTGCCAGAGTCGTGGGCACAACCGAGCGGCTGAAGATGCTGTGCCTGCTCACTTACGCCGACATCCGTGCTGTCAATCCTGAGGCATTGACTCCCTGGAAAGCGGAAGTTTTGTGGCAGCTTTACGCGGCCACTGCCAATTTCCTGGCGCGTAGCGTCGATGATGATAGGGTGAAGACGGCTGGTGCCCCTTCGGCAGAGTTCGATGAGGCTCTCGAATTGCTTCGTTCGCCGGCGAGTAAGGCCGACTTCCGTTCTTTTCTTGAGGGATTCCCCCAGCGCTACACCGCAACGCACACGCCCACCCAAATTGCCAGGCATTTTGAGCTGGCGCGACGGATTCGGAGCGAACCCCTTGCTGTGGACCTTAATGCTCGCGGGAATCATCTTGAGTTGATCGTCGTGACGGCAGACCGTCCGAATTTGTTTGCATCCATTACCGGTACTCTTGCCGCCTGGGGAATGAGCATCGTCAAGGCCGAGGCGTTTGCCAACGCCGCGGGGATCATACTCGACACGTTCAAATTCACCGATCTTCACCGCACGCTGGAGCTAAACCCTTCGGAGAGGGATCGCCTTGAACAAAACCTGAAAGATGTTCTGACGGGAAAACTGGAACTGAAAAAGCTGATGAGCGGCAGAGCCCGCGCCCAAGCCGAAACGCGCCCCAAGGTTGAGGTTACCACGCGGGTGCGGTTTGACGGCGAAAGCTCATCTCACAGCACACTCCTTGAACTGGTAGCACAGGATCGGCCGGGATTGCTATTCGATATCAGCTCCGTGCTGGCATACCAAGGCTGCAACATTGAGGTGGCGCTGATTGATACGGAGGGACAAAGAGCGATTGATGTATTTTACCTGACCGCTCGCGGCGCCAAGCTTGACCCACAGGTGCAGGAAACTGTAGCCACTGCTTTGCGGCAAAGCCTATAAGGTTTTGGAGTTCCGGCCTTAAGATCGTGGATTAGCCCTTTACTGGCTTTGCGGCCTTCACTTCGAATAAATTGCGGGAATGGTGCCGAACGATGCGCTCCAATCCGAATAAGGCTTGCTCCGAGCCTTCCTTCTTTAACTGCTCAAACGATCGAGTGTTCGTGCTCGCGCATCGCGGGCAGGGAAACATCATGCGGCCCATGAAGTCCTCGCCCGGCGCAGATTGGTAAAACAGCGCCCGCAGCGGGTCGTGATTGTTCTGCATCAGGCACGCGTGGCAAATGAACCAGTGCTTCCGGTTAATCCTCTTCAGATAGTTCAAAACGCTCATGAATGGTCATCTCTCCGCCCGTCTTTGATTATCCCCGCAGATGAAGGAAATTTTCAACCCTACTGGTAGGAGATCACACGGCCGTAGGGGCTTGATTTGGCCAGGCGGTCAAAATAGTCAAATGCAAGCCGCGCGATATCTTCAACCGCGCGCTCGCCGTCCGCGTCATTTCCGAGGTAAGTGGTGGTTATCGACATGATAAAGGGATGACCAGGAAGGTCAATCAGGCCGGAATCGCAGCGCACTCCTTCCAGCGATCCGGGTTTATCGGCGATGGAAGCGGTTTCCGGTAGGGCCTTATGGAACTCACTTTCCTTGGGGAGCTTCAGGATGTCGAAATATTCCCTGGAGTGCTCAGCGTCCAATGCCTTGCCGGCGTGGACAGCCTCCAGCAGGGTCAGCATTTCGCGCGGCGTGGAGACGTTTTCGTTCCCCTGCCGGGCAGCTTCCAAATCAATCATGTGACGGCGCAGTTTGGTTTCCTTCAATCCCATGCGCGCTATCCCCGAATTGATATTGTCCATTCCCAGGCGATCGATCAGGATGTTCGTCGCCGTGTTGTCGCTGAGCACCACCATGAATATCGCGAGGTCGCGCAGGGACATCGTGACCGTGCCGTCGCCCAGCTTATTGAGAATCGCTTCGGTATCATTGCGGGTCATTTCGTTGCGCCGCAGTGTGTGCTTTTCGCTCAAGGACAATTTTCCACCCTGAGCCTGCCTCAATAATTCCAAAAGGACGGTCAATTTGATCGAGCTGGCTTGGGGAAAGATCGTATCGGGCAGGCGCGTAAAGGTCTCACCCGATGCGAGGTCTTTGATCGCATAGCCCATGGCTCCGTCCAGATGGTCGGCGACCTTATTCAGTTGGGCCTCGAGCCGGGCATGCATGGCCGAGGAGAGGGTTTCCTGTGCGTGCAGCGGCATAACCGCGGTCAGAGCATATATAATGAGGCTCACGGCTCGATGCGCACGCAGAATCTTCACAGGTTTCCTCCCGGTCTTCGGACTCGGATCATAAGCAGCTGTCTTTTGGATTTCGAAACCGATCCGCAGCCTGAGTGCGAGATTATAATTCGTCGTCGCAGCGAAGCTGGGGAAATTATATGCTCGCAGCGGCGAGCTTACCTCGCCAAATGGGGGGATAAAGCCGCTACTACACCAAATTGCATCGCCGATCAGGCCAGAAGTTTCTTGACGATGTTTCCGGAGATATCCGTAAGCCGGAAGTCGCGGCCCTGGAACTTAAACGTAAGCCTGGTATGGTCAATTCCCATCAAGTGGAGAATGGTGGCGTGGAGGTCATGGATATCGACGGGATCCTCGACCACGTTATAACCCAATTCATCCGTTTGCCCAAGCGTCATGCCCGGTCTAATTCCTCCGCCCGCAAGCCACATTGAGAACGCCCTTGGGTGATGATCGCGCCCGAGGAATTTCGACTGGTTGCGCGCCTCGTTCATGGGAGTGCGGCCGAATTCGCCGCCCCAGACCACCAAAGTGGAATCCAGAAGTCCGCGCTGCTTCAGGTCCATGACAAGTGCGGCAGAAGCCTGGTCGGTTTCCTCGCACAATTTCGGCAGGCGATGCACGATATCGCCGTTCGCGGACGTCCCGTGTGTATCCCAGCCGCGGTGATAGAGCTGCACAAAACGCACGCCGCGCTCCACCAGCCGCCGGGCCAGCAGGCAGTTGTTAGCAAACGATTTCTTGCCCGGCTCCGTTCCGTACATTTTGTGAATGTGTTCGGGCTCTTTGGAAATGTCCGCCAGCTCGGGAACGCTGGTCTGCATCCGGTACGCCATCTCGTAAGAATTGATGCGCGTAGAAATTTCAGGATCGTTCGAGGTTTTCAAGTTCATTTCATTGAGATCTTTCAAGAAATCCAGCGACTCGTGGCGTTGTTCCGGAGAAACGCCTTCCGGGTTGGTCAGGAAAAGGACCGGGTCGCCCTGCGAACGGAACTCGACGCCTTGATAAACCGTGGGAAGGAATCCGCTGCCCCAACAGGATTTGCCGCCGTCGGGCTGGTTCTCGCCGGAGAGTAAAACCACAAAGCCCGGCAGGTCGGCACACTCGCTGCCCAGTCCGTAAGTCAGCCATGAGCCCATGCTGGGCCGCCCGATCAGTTGGAATCCGCAGTTCATATAAATTTGAGCCGGAGCATGATTGAACTGCGTGGTGCTGAGCGATTTCACAATGGCAATCTCGTCCGCGATGCCTTGAAGGTGAGGGAGAATTTCGGAAATCTCCGCGCCGCATTTGCCGCTCTTGGGGAAATTATAGGGCGATCCGAGAAGCCGGGGCACACCCTTGATAAACGCGAATCGCTGGCCTTTCATGAATTCTTCGGGGATCAGTTGACCGTTGAACTTTTGCAGTTGCGGCTTGTAGTCGAGCATGTCCAGATGCGAGGGCGCGCCGGCCATAAACAGATAAATGATGCTTTTGGCCTTGGCGGGGAACATGCTGGGCTTAGGCGCAAGGGGATTGGGCGCGGGCGCAGGTATTCCGGCTGCGGCAAACAGATCGCGATTCAAAAGGAGAGACAGTGCCGTGGAGCCCACACCGATGGCGGCGTGCTTAAAAAAATATCGACGCGTTAAAGCTTTTACCAGTTCTTCGCGGTCTTTCGGGATGATATCGCTCATGAATTATTCCTTGGTTATGGCCTCGTCCAGATTAAGCAATACGTTTGAAACCATGGTCCACGCCGCAGCATCCGCCAGGTTGGCGGAGGGGCCGGTGTAACCTTTTGCGACCAGTCCTGCGTCCTTTGAATCATCTTGGAAATGAGCTACCTCGCTGTGGTAATAAGAAAGAATGCGACTCAATTCCGGCGCGGTTGGACGCCGGGTAAGGCAAAGGCGGAATCCATACGTGGCGCGGGCGGTGGCATCAGGACCGCCATCGTGCAGAATCTCCCGGCCCAGCGCCTGTGCAGCCTCAAAAAACGAAGGATCGTTAAGCGTCGTCAGCGCCTGGAGGGGCGTGTTGGTTCGCACGCGCCGGACCGTGCAGAACTCACGCGAGGGTGCATCGAAGGTGGTCCAACTCGGGTACGGCGCACTCCGCTTTACAAAAGTGTAAATCGAGCGGCGATAGCGATCTTCGGTTTTGTTCTCGTCCCATGTTTCGCGATTGTATGGCGTATCCCATACGCCTGCGGGCTGATATGGGAAAACGCCCGGGCCGCCGATTCTTGGACTCAGCAACCCGCTTTCATCAAGCGCGATGTCGCGCACCATCTCGGCCGGAACACGGAAGCGCGGGCCGCGGGCCAGCAGGATATTGTAGGGATCCTTTTCCTCGAGTTCAGGAGTAGCGTCTGAAGACTGGCGGTAGGTAGCCGAGGTCACCATCAGCCGAAGAATTTTCTTCATGCTCCAGCCGTCGCGCATAAACTCCGTGGCCAGCCAGTCGAGCAGCAGCGGATGAGAAGGTGGCGTGCCTTGCGTGCCGAAATCCTCGCTCGTCTCCACAATCCCGCGCCCGAATAATTGCTCCCAATATCGATTCACCGTGACGCGCGCGGTTAGCGGATTGTCGTCGGAAACCAGCCAGTTCGCCAACCCCAGGCGGTTGGGCATTTGATCGTCGGGCAGGGAATTGAGAATGAAGGGGACACCTGCGCACACTTTGTCTCCCACGGTCAGGAAAGCGCCACGAATGTGCATGTGCGTGCACGGCCGCTCGAAGGAGTTTTCTTCTCCCATGACCAATGACGTAGTGATGCCCAGGCCGGAATCTTCTTTCTTGAGCTCAGCGATCTTGTCGCGGGTCGGTTGCAGTAATGGGGCAAGCGCTCGATACGCGGCAGCGAGTTCGGCAGCCTGCTTTTCCGAGCGCTGGGCCGCAGGCAGGTCAAGAACCACCCGAAGAGGCGCAGGCACGCTTGCCACAACCTTTGGATCGGCCATGCTGGTGACGGAAATGCGGAAGCGCCCGATGGCACATTTGGAGAAAGCCATATCGTGTTTCAGGCGAATGGTGAGAAGTGTGCCGCCGGGGAACCCGAAAGGCTTATCGGGAATGAGAACTCCACGCCGTATGAGCGTTGATTTATCGTCGGACGTATCGATCCCCCAGCCCTTGGGGCGTGGTTTGTCGTTCACCAGGTTGTCAAACTTGTATTCGGACTGCGATTCGTCCGCCGCCGCGTCCTTGAAGGCAATTTTCTGGGGCTTTTCTGAATTATTCGCGGCAGCAGCTTCCATTTCAAAGTCGCTCAGGAAGAAATTCCCATCTGGGTCGCGGCCGGGTCCGCCTGCCGGCAGACTGGCATCGCTCATGACTTCCAGGCGCACGCCGGTTATTCCCGTCAAATCCGTCCGGGCCGAAACCTCGTAGGAATCTGCGTCAGGATTTTTACCGCCCGCCAGGATGGAGTTATCCGCAAGAAGCTTGAGTGTCGCGCCGCCCTGGGACTCATAATGATCAGGTTTAAGGATCGCCCACTTCGATTCTGCCGATTTGATTTCCCCTTCCCACTGCGCTTGCGCCGCAGCCAATTCGGGGGTAGGGGTGTCCAGCACGGATTGGAGCGCGGAGATTCTTGCGCGCAACTCCTTGCTCTTTGCAGCTTGTTCGGATGTGGGCAGCTCGATCATCGGCTCACGCGCGTGCGGACCGCCATCGGCATCGACGTCCACATGTTGTTCATTGTCGAAGAAAGCCAGGAACCGGTAATAATCTTTTTGAGTAAAGGGATCATACTTGTGATTGTGGCATTCGGCGCAGGCCAGCGTGCTCCCGAGCCATACGGTGGCTGTTGTGTCGACGCGGTCCACTTGCGTGTAGAAGTAATATTCTTCCGGATCAACGCCGCCTTCCATGTTGGTCATGGCGTTGCGATTGAAGCCGGTGGCGATTAACTCTTCCGTCGAGGGTTTGGGCAACATGTCACCCGCAATCTGTTCAATTGTGAACTCGCGGAAGGACATGTCCTGATTGAAGGCGTTGATCACCCAGTCGCGGTACCTCCACATGACGCGCCGCAAGTCCTTCTCATAGCCGTTGGTATCGGCATAGCGCGCCAGGTCAAGCCACATTGCTGCCCACCGCTCGCCAAAATGCGGCGACGCCAGCAGCCGATCGACAACCTTCTCGTAGGCCTGAGGGGTGTGATCCGCCAGAAACGCATCGACTTCCTGTGGAGTGGGGGGGAGTCCGGTCAAATCAAGGGAAACGCGGCGAATCAGCATTTCCTTGCTTGCTTCCGGAGAAGGCTTGAGGCCTTGTGATTCCAGCTTGGCGAGGACGAAGTTATCAATTGGATTCCTGCACCAGGCGGTGTCTTTCACTATAGGAAGTTCCGGGCGGACGGGCTTCACATAGGCCCAATGCTTCACCGGCCCTGTCGTTGCGAGCGTCGTGCTGGAGTCAGGACCGTGTGCGCCCTCGTCAATCCACTTGCGGATCACATCAACCTGCTTTGCGGAAAGCGGCGGGCTGCCATAAGGCATCTGTGGACGATCGAGCCCCAGGATGCGCCGCACTATTGGACTCTTCTCACTATCGCCGGGAACCACCACCCTGCCGTTGGCGCTTCCCTTGAGAATTGCTGCGAGCGAATCCAAACGCAATTCGTTCTGTTGGACTTGTGAGCCGTGACACATAGAGCAGCGCTCGGCGAGAACGGGACGGACGTCGCGAGCAAAAATACCTTCTTCAGGCACTCGCTGATGCGACCCGGCGAGAGCGACGCTTGAACCAGTTGACGCGATTCGCACCCCATCTGAACCTTGCCTGCTTCCAGACTGCTCAAATGAGTTTTGATCAATCCATGCGCGAATCAGCTTGATCTGATCCGCCGGGAGGGGTGAGGCGCCCATTGGCATGCGTGCGTCTTCCCCCACGCCGAGAAGCCGCATGACCAGGGGGCTTTTTTCGCTGTCGCCGGGAATGATGGCTTTCCCGGAATCGCCGCCCTTCAGCGCAGCAGCTTCGCTGTCAAGCCTCAACCCGCCTTGGGGCTTCTCACTTCCATGGCAGGAGATGCACTGCTTTTGAAAGATCGGTGCAATGTCGCGGGCGAAAGTGATTTTTGCGGGCGCGTTCTCGCCAGTGTCTTGCGCGTGAGCTACGATTTGCATGCCCCCTGCGGCAAGAGTGGTCAGAAATACGGAGATGCCTGCGGTCAGCGGCAGGCGCCAGCTTTTTCTGATGCCGGGATGTAAAGGGCGCTTCATCGAGTTGAAGTAATTGCCCGAAGATGGGTGCTGCGGTCTGCGCGCCAAAGAAGGCCGTGGAGCGGGTAATCTGCGAGCAAAGCTAAAATATACCGCCACAAGGGGGACGGATGCAATCAGTTCCTGCAAGGCTGTGATGACTGATTCATGCCGCGGTCCGGTTTTATAGCTAACGCCCGGCACAACGAATTGAGGTCACATTTGAAGATTCTCAGACAATTGTCCGAGTGCGCCAGATTCCGTACTTAATCCCCGTTGCCATTTTCCAAAAGTCGAATTAAACTTTGCGCATGCCCGTCGACGAAAGACGACGAGTACCCCGGTACTCAGCTCACGTGAAGGCCAGCATCAAGGTACGAGGTGAAAACTCCGCCTTGGCTGTGATGGTGGAGGACCTGTGCGTCCTTGGATGCCTGCTGGAGAGCGCTCCGACGCTGGAGGTTCACCAGGAGTGCGAGTTTGCCATGAATTGGAAAGAGCGGGAATTCCAGGCGGCTGCCGTAGTTGCTTGGAAGGGTGAGCAAGGCCAGGTGGGACTGGAATTCCTCAATGTCGCGCCGGCAAATCAGGAAATGCTCAAGGAAATCTGCGCCGACTTGCTCATGAAGCCGCTCGTTCGACTGTCCAAAGACCACCATTAATCCCAATCAATTCTCCCTCACGCAGTTCAAGTCGAACCTTTGATTGCGAAGTGTTGTGCGGCGGGCATGCATGCAAATAAAAAAGCCGCCTGAAGAGGCGGCTTTTTTGTTTTTGAAAGGGTCAAAAAAGGATTAGACGGCCACCTTCTCCTCTTCGCGTTTGGCCGCGGCGCCAATTTGGACAAGCTCGGAAGGAGATTTCTGAAGAACGATTTCTTCATAGACCTTTCGCGCTTGAGCGGCTTGCTGCGCTTCCCACGCTGCCTTGCGGCGGGCCTTTTCTTCTTCCGCGGCGGTGAGCGGAACATCGTGCTCAAGGGTCCGAACGCGGGCGGCATCCTCAGCGTTCACGGTGAGAGAGTGCTTGGTGGTATCAAGCTCCACGCTCTTGCCTTTCGCGTAAATCGCGTGCTTGCCGTGCGTCTTGTACCACTCGGCCACGCTGGCATTCTTGTACATGTTCTCAATGATTTTCCGCCAGCCGATGCCCGTGTTGTAGGCGCAGAACGAAATTTCGCCCAGTTGGGTCGCATACGGGATGATACACATCTCGGTTCGGCGGAAGTCGTAGTTGAACAGATCCTGGAACCACATACCGGCAATGAACAGCAGGTTCCAGGGATCAGAGCGGCGCTTCATCGCATCGTCCAGAGTGCGGTTGGGATCCGAAGCACCATACAGTTCTCGGGTCTTTTTTTCGCCCCTGAGCGCGAA
>JASHTY010000448.1 GCA_030040315.1 Terriglobia bacterium
CTCATACGCGCAGATCGCCACGGCCTGCCCGAGGTTCATCGACGGGCACTCGGCGGTCGTGGGAATGCGCACCAGTAAGTGGCAGTGGCTCATCTCATCGTTCCCTAATCCCGTCTTCTCCGACCCGAAGAGCATCGCGGCGTATCCCCGCGCACGGCGCCGGCGCAGTTCCGCAGCAAGCTCCGGTAGCGGCAGGAGCTCACGGTCCAACTTGCGTCGGGCGCCCGTGGTGGTGCCGATCACCATCGTCGAGTCACCGATGGCGTCGATGAGCCCGGGCACAGACCGGGCGCGCGCCATTACCGCTTCGGCGCCGACCGCCGAGGTGCGCGCTTCCTTCCATGTTGGTTCGAAGGGCGCAACCACCGCCAATTCCTTCAGCCCGAAATTCGCAAGCGCCCGTGCCGCCGCCCCGATGTTCAGCGGATTCCGCGGGCGCACCAGCACCATGCGCCAATTCAATTTGAGCGGTTTCATGCCGGGAATTGTAGCAGCAACCGGCGCAAGGCGAGCGGCCCTAGTTCAACGCCCTTCGGACGCCGATCAATTGTTATGTGGGGAGGGTGCGGGCGCGTTCTGGTCTTTCGATTTGTCTGTCGTCGCTTCCTGCACGTTCAGGATTCGCTCGCGTGTCTTGAACTGTTTGTAGTCCGTGTAGCGAACAATTTCCTTCATGTGCACCGGCCCGCTTTCGAAATAGAGCACGTCCTTGCCCATCGTATAGGTGGGAAACCAGAATTTTCCATCGATTTGTTCGCGCCAGGTGCTGAATTCCGGAAATAGATTTTCCTGACCGTGAACCTTCTTTCCTTCCGGAACCTGTCTTCCCTCACTCTTGACGATCTGAAGGTCGCGGTCGTCCACGTAAACCTCGCCCTGGAAATATTGCTTACCCTTTTCCAGTTCCTTGGGTTTGATGCGAAATACATAGACCGTAATTTCGTCCAGCTTGACGTGACCCAGGTATTTGATTTCGTACTCGGGGAGCTCGTCGGTGGTCAGGACGAAGGGTTGAATGTTGCGGAAACCTTCGTAATCTTGCGGGGTCAAGAGCAGCTTCTTCAAAGTGCCCCCGGGCGCATAGGTCACCCTCTCAATCCGATTGCCCTTGTCGTCGTAGGTGATGTCCCATTCCTCCTGCCAGCTTCCCGTAACCTCCTTGTCGTCGTTGCTGAGCTCTTCCACCTTGTTGATCTGGTGATAGGTGTAATTGTTGCGCGCTTCCTTGAAGATCTTCTCCTTGGCGGCGAATTGTTGAATGATGTGCTGAATTTCCGTGTCGCTGGGATCCTTCAATCCGTTGCCGCTGGCCGTGGCGGGAATTGCCGGCGGATTATCTTTGGCGGCCGTGTGCAGAGTGGGTTCCGAAGAGGATTGCGCGCCACCACCCGAACCCGGCTGCGGCGAAGCGGGTTGGGGCGTTGGGCTGCTGGCTGGCGCGCTCGAGTCGGAATTTCTTGCCTGGCGTGTGTGCAGAACCGGCTCATCGGAGGAATCCTGCGATTGCCGCGAGCGAAGAACCGGTTCGGATGATGACTGCGAGGCCGATGCTGCAGGCGCGGGTGCAGGTGCAGGCGTAGGAGCCGGAGCGGGCGCCGCTACGGGCTCCGGAGCGTCCGGAGCGTTGGGTTTGCCGCCAGCCGCGGGTTCCGATGCGGCGGGTGGATTCGCAACGGTTGCGGGCGCGGGTGGCGGCGCGCTTACCTTGGGGGCAGCCGCCTTGTTCGCCGCGTCTTTCAAAGCATTGACAACGTCATCGTTCGCGCCCTGGTCGCGAAACTTCTTGGTGGCGTCCGCGTCCATCTGGAAATCGACGCCGCGCTGCTGGATCAACTGGACCATTTTGGCGGGAGGCGTGCTGCCCAGCAGAAGCAAGGTGACGTCGTCTTTGGTCAACGGCTGGTCTGGCGGAGTGGCAGCCAGACAGAGAAGGCCCGCCATTACCAGCAGGGCCGCAGCCGCCGCTAATTTCATTCCCAGGCTGGATTTTGACTTCATCGCGGAATACCTGCCATTGGCCGCCCTGCCCTCGCTGGAAGGCGTCAATTCCGTTTAGCGCGCGCGCCTGCGATTCTTCAGGCGCATTTGGCGGAGCTTGCGGGGATTTCTCTTCGGCTTGGTAATTGCGAAGGTGACAGTTCCCACCCGACGAACTTTCCATTCCTTGCCGGAGGGTGTGCTTTGATCTGTGCCCATGAATCCTTTTTGCTCCTCCCAAACGCCTCGCCACAAAAAGCTGGCTGAGACTTCTTTCCCCCACCTGCGGCTTCCCACGTCCGAGTGCGCGTGCGTCTTTGATTCGAGCCTTGTCTGACCACTTAGGGTGCCGCGACGATTGAGGTGACGGTAATCGTGTCACCTTTCAATGTTCCCGTAACCTTGACGTTTGCGCCCGCAAATTTCTCGGGTGTTTTCTGGTCGCTGAGCTGGTAAATCTTCCCGCTGGGATCAATCAGAATGTATTTCGAACCATCTTTCACGCAACCGAGCGTACAGTCCTTGGCGCTTTCGCCGGGCATGTGTTTGGCGCCGCACATGGAGTCTCCAATGCTGCCCGTGAAGGTGCTCGCCGGGGGCATGGGCGGCGCAGCCAGACCGATGCCGGTGGCAAGGACCAACGCCATGACTGCCCAGGAAATTCGCTTCATGTCTTCCTCCGCAAGATTTCCGTCCTGCTGGTCGCCGCCAGTATCTTCCTCTCCCAACGACCCTGCCGCCGGCCACCTCTAAAGGACACTTCACCTTAGATGTGACGCAAAGCTTTGTGGTTACCTGGCAATAGCATACGACGCCCCCGGCTCGCGCCGCCCCGCTCGCCGAAGGGTTGGCCCAGAAGGGAAACAGCCACCCGCAAGCCGCAGGTGGCTGTGGTCGGTGAGAATTGGTGCGTCGCGAACCTAACTTGTCTTCTCTGCCACACTCCTAACGGCGATGCTGTCACCCTTCACGCTGCCCTTCACGATGACAACCTTGCCGCCCAGACCCTTGAACTTGTCCTGGGAATCGAGCTGGTAGATTTTTCCTTCGGAAACCAGAACGTAAGTGGCCCCGCCCTGAACGCAGTGCTCGACACAATGTTGCGCCTGATCGGAGGCGTCAGCGTGCTTGGCAGCGCAGTGAGAATCGCTAACCGTTCCCGTAATCGTTGCGCCGGCCGCCAATGAGAGGCTGCCCACCACGCAGAACGCGAAAACCAGGAGCGCTAGTTTCTTCATTTCGTTTTTCCCCCTTCTTCAGAATCCAAACTATTCGTCCTCGAACTGTCAAAGCCCCGCCTGAACTACCCGCTCTCTCTTGCCATTCAAGCAGGGCACTATTCTAGGCCAACTAGAATCGCCGTGCAAGCGGATACTGCCGTCACGAATCGAATTCAATTAAAATTCGGAGATGCGTTCGAAACATCCACTGACCGGAAAGCCTGCGTTCCTGTTGTGCATAATTCTACTCATTGCTACTCCATCCGCTCTGGCCACTGATGCCAATTGGTTCGAAGGAAGGCACTATCGCGGGCGGGGAGACGTTGCGTACCTGCAGCTTCTGGAAACAGCCCGGCGCGTGTTCGAACCCGACCCGGAGCTTCAAAGCCTGCCGATGCTCTACGATCCCGATTGGAACGGCTTTGTGGAAGGGCCGACGTGGAAAGCCTGGTGGATTCAAAACAGCTATGGCACCACTTACTGTGCGCTGCCGTTTTACCAGGAGCCGCTCCTGACTTTTCTGCAAAACGCCCAGGACCTGTGGTTCAACCAGATGGGTGACGGCCATCGTGAGGGATGCCCGCGGACGCCGAGGAATAATTACGTCGCCCCCGATGGCCTGCTGTGCGACGCTGCGCTTCCCGGCTGTATCATCTACAAGCAGGGCGACGGCCAGCGCGAGATTCACGACTGGGCGCTGGAATTCACCGCGGCAGGCGTGCTGATGCAGTCGGAGCTTCTGCTGATCAGCCGCGACCGCGCCGCGATTGCGCATTACCTTCCGCTGCTCGAGCGCTCCGCCAACCTTCTGGATTCGCGCCGCGACCCGAAGAACAATCTGTTTCTCGCCGGACCGGCGGCGAATCTGCTGGGCCCCAGCTACGCCGGTTGGACGCGTCCGGACGGCACGTACGGCAAAGCTTATCTGACCGGGCTTTCCATTACCTACATTGCCGCGCTCGATCGCTTGATTGAGGTCGAAAAGCTGGCGGGTGCCACTGAAAAAGCCGCGCTTTACACCGCGCGGCGCGAACTGGCGCGCAAGGGCCTGCCGCTGCTCACCACCGACCAGGGATACTTCATCAAATCACTCGACCCCGACGGCACACGCCACGGAGTCTTCGGCGCCCCCGTGCACGGCTACTTTGAGGCGCCGCCCAACCACGATGCTATCGCCTTTCGGGTGGTGGATGACGCGCAGGCGCAGAAGATCTACGCCATGATTGCAAGCGTTGCGGGATTTCGCCCCTACGGCTTTCTTCTTCCCAACTATCCTTCCTACGACGATATGTATGCGAAGCAGGAGGGTATGTGGCGGTTCGGCACCTGGGTGAATGGCGGGGAGTGGTCCACCTGCGAAGCGCGTGCGATTCTGGCGTATTGCCGGCTGGGCAAGTTTGATGACGCGCGTCGCTCGATGGAGAAAATGCTCACCTTCGCGCGGCGCTTTCGCATGGACAATCCCCTGTCCGATTTCGGAAACGATGTTTACCAGCCCAAACTGCCCATAAATATCACCTACGACGCGTTCGGCCCTTCCGCCGCCATGCTTCGCGGTCTCTTCGAATACCTCTACAGCGCCGAGGGGCTCACGCTGGTCCCACACATTCCACCCGGGATCACGGAGCTTCAGCAGCTCGATCCCGTGCGGTTTGGAACCAAGCGCCTGTACCTCGCTACGGTTGGAAAGGGTCCGGTAACGGCCGTGCAGGTGAACGGAAAGCCGTGGCGGGAGTTCGACAAGGATTCCGTTTTTCTTCCTTACGCAGATACCCCC
>JASHTY010000055.1 GCA_030040315.1 Terriglobia bacterium
TTGGTCTTCTTCCACGCGCAAGAGTCTTGCCAGTCGTTCACCTGGAACCCTCAGCCCAAATAGCAATACCAGTCCTTGCCCAATCTTTAGGCTTCTGATCGCAGAATCTACATCCGAGAAGGTAATATTCTCCTTTTGTAGTTGAGGGCTTGCTACGAAGGCATCCGTACACTCCCGAATCGCGCCATCATCGCCAGTTCCGGCAATCAAGATTAGTAAATTGTTCCATGCTAATTGAATCACAGAAATCTTTGGAGCTTGGAACTTCGCGTTACCAGCAGAATGCTGAGAATCTGCGAGAATGAGCACCCCGTCACGACAACGGAACCCCGCCGCAATCGTCATGGATTTTGCCTTCTGCGGTTGCGGTTCTCTTGCAGGCAACCGTCTTTGGGAATGAGGCGGGGAGTATAGCTCACGGTGGGACTGGCAGTTAGGGAATCTATGCATTCTCCCCTCCTACCGATTTCCGTATTTTTCTTGAAACTGAACCAGTGCCCGATGTGGGGATCTCTTGCTCGCGCGGCAAGAGCGCGGTCGAAAGTGTTTGAGACTGTAAGTCGTACCAAACAAGATAATTGAATCGGGGCGCCCGGATTTGAACCGGGGACCTCTTGCGCCCAAGGCAAGCGCGCTACCAGGCTGCGCCACGCCCCGACATGGTCATTTTAAACAACATAGCACAAGTTTGGCCATTCCCGAAAAGTACAGAGCGAAGCTGCCTTGGTGCGATACGCAATCCCTGGGGAGACTTCCCCGATGACAGACTTTTCATATATTGTTGGCCGACGAAACAGAGTTACATTGACCGCCGTTCTCCCGTCAAACAGGAGTTTTCTGGCTTGAAGCGTCATCCACACTTTGGAACTACCGCTGCGATAACCTTTGAGCGCGACACCACCAACCTCACCTTACGGGCGACTGTTGACAAGTGTACTCAAGACAACTGAAGCGGATTATAAAGGTCATAAGATGCGAAAGCTGCCATATTTCGATTTTCTGTTTGAGCAGCCACAATTTGAAGAGTTGTTCCGAGATCATGTCCACTGGGGGCTATTCGACTCGACTCATTCCGGAACTGTATCTAAAGAGGCATTCGGTCAAGCTACAGAAGCCTTGAGCCAAACGATGGTCACCCTCTTGGACTTGGCGGGGGGGATGAATGTCTTGGACGTGGGCTGCGGTTTCGGAGGAACATCTCGCCTGATTGCCAAAGCCTGGAAAGATGTAAGAGTCACGGGGCTGAATATCGACTCGCGTCAGATTGCCAGAGCGCGCCAACTCACAACCTCCGATCGCGTATCGTTTGTGGAAGGCGATGCCTGCCGAATACCCTTAGCATCAAACTCTTTCGATCGGCTTATTGCGGTCGAGTCCGTATTCCATTTTCCGTCACGAATCAGGTTTTTATATGAAGCCCGTCGGGTGCTAAAAGCAGATGGAATACTCGTGGTTTCCGACTTCTTGCTAAATGGTCCCAAACTTCCATCCAGTGTGACAACGGTTCTGTTGCAAGGAAACCCGGTAGAACGATTCTATGGGCGCGTCAACACCACAACTGTCACTGGATATCGTCTTATGTCATTCATATCGGGTCTGCGGCTAGTTGAGCATATGAACGTCACGCACAACACATTACCGACATACAGTTTTCTGAAGCAGCTTGCCCAAGACAACAAGGAAGTGAATTCTCCCCCTGATCTGGCAAACAAGTTCATGGAGGAACTGGCACAGCGGGACCAACTAAGGTATCTCGTGTTGAAATTTCGTTGCCGATAAGGGCCAAAGAAGACTGACAATCTCGCCGTAGATTCTTGCTCCGGGTGGGCGTGCCAGCGAGCGAGTGCTCTTCCTTGGGATGCGAGCCGAATCATGGGTTTCCTTCTGCCGAGGTGCAGCAGGAAACCTACTGCCATCTCAGCAGAACCAGTTCCGAACAGAAGGCCGGGCCCATAGCGTCGAGCAGCGAGTAGGCGCCGGGTTCCGGGCGCCGGCGCTTAAAGACATCCTCCCGCACCATGAGCATGGAAGCGGAAGGGAGATTACCCACTTTGCGCAGGCACTCCCGCGACGCATCCAGATCCCTTCGAGTGAGGCCGAGAGCCGTCGCCGTGGCTTCGAGAATTTTGGGGCCTCCCGTGTTCAGAATCCAGCGGCCGATGTCCTTGCGGGTGAGCTTGTGGTCCGCGAGGAATTCGTCCGCATCGTGTCCCAGATGGTCCACGATGAGCTGTGGCAACTGGGCGAAAGGACGATTTGGAAACCCTTTTCGGAAATTTCCCAGCCCATGATGTGTTCGGTATTTGGATAGAAGATGGATCGCGTGTCCAGGACCTCCGCTCCTGGAAATTGGTTTCCTGCACCAGCCACGATAACTGCGGAGGCGCCATCACCGAAGAGGTCGGCTGAAATCAAGTTGGCCATCGAAACGTCTTCCCTCTGCAGCGTTAAGCAGCAAAGCTCCACGGCCAGCAGCGCCGCGACGTGATTTGGGAAAGCGCGCACATAGTCCGCCGCGCGTGCGATTCCGGCGGCTCCTGCCACGCAACCGAGTCCAAAAATGGGAATGCGTTTGATGCGCGGCGACATGCCCATACGGTTTACCAAACGCGCATCGAGCGAGGGGCTGGCAAAGCCGGTGTCCACAACGGTTCGAATCCTCCTGTACGTGGCGTTGCAACTCGCTGCGGTTGTTCGGGGATCTGTCGTACTGGTCTTTGCCTAACCGCGTGACAATGCCGGATCTTCCCCCCTGGGTGTAGCTGGGCATGGCTTCGTCCATTCAAGTCACGACGCTTAAGGGACCGGCGAGGAGTGATCGCCAAATCTTAAACTTATCCTCAGGATTTCCAGTCGAATCTTAATTGCCCTTCGACGGGAATATCGAAATCACAGGCGAAAAGACGACAGCCGTGGAAAAATCCTTCCCATAAGATTCCCGACCGCTAGTAACCTCGGAATCCCGGTGCGACGGCACGGACATGTTGATTTTTGGACCCCGCGTTAAACTTTGAAGACCCCTAACTGGCTTATCAAAACTTGTAGATAAAATGTTCGACGCTGATTGAAGAAATAACGGTTTGCTACCGCTGGAACGTCCTGGCATATCCTGCGGCCGGACAAGTCTGATTTAGGGATTCGCGCGGTAGGAATTGAGCATTGCGAAGCTTGACCCAGAATCAACGGTCTATCATTTAACTAACCCGGTCGATAACCGGCCCGAAATCTCCGAGCGTTTCGCTGACGATCAGTTATATGAGGAGCCACTGGTCGCATGACGCGCTACTCGGAAGTTTGTCCCGGCGCCAGATCGTAGAGACCACCGCTGGGGCGTCCAAGGCGGCGGGAATCCAGACAACCGACAGGATAGTCGATGGGTGGGCGACTTTTCATTCCCAATCCACTGTTGGCAATATCGCTCAGGTGAAAATGACTGCTGGGGGTTGGGATTTGTCGGCAGTAATCGGTGGCGTGGAATAGGTAAACCGCTGCGCCGTTAGCCCCGACCATCTACCTATACCTTATGGGATGGACTGCTCGCAGCACCTGTCCGTGACCCGGAAGCCGACACGAACGCTGACCCACTTAATCGCTCCGAGGTTGCAGTCGAGCCAACCAGTATAGGATTGCGGCTTTCATGATGAAACCGAGTGGTCGGCGGGTGAAGCGCGAAGGCTTACATTCGAGATATTTGGTGGCAAACGAGACGTTGAAATGCTGGGCCGCTTACTCGGTTGTAGCTTTCGGCGATCCGCGGAAGCGAACCTTAAAATCTCAGCGCTGCCAACATAAGTCAGTTAAGACTGTGCCGCCAAGTCCTCCAGCAAGCAGTGGGCGAATCACCACCGCGGCTTGGGAGTGCGTACTCCGAGTCCGCCACTGATTAGCATGGGCAGACGCCAAGGCGCACACTCCTACCGCGAAGCGCAGCCTGTCCAGCGTCCGGCAGCCGGACCACACCTTCAGGCATGCCGATTAATGGATCAATCAGTCAATCTGGCGTGCATTCGTAAGATTGACTGCATTAGTCCCTCCAGCAACGCCTTTCAATTCCTCATCGCTCAACTCGAGGCTGGAGTTTTTGTGGGCTCTGGTGGACCCCTTCTGCAACTTTGCCTTGCTCGGCTTTTGCTTCTTGTCGTGTTTGGGCATGACGATTTCCTTTTTGGTATTGGTTACCGCGGGTAATTATGCCTGATCACTCGGTATAAGGAATATAAGGAATGGATAACACATCGCTCGAAGAAGTGCAAGCCAATCGGTCCAAAACTAAACCAGTGCGCCACGATCGGCAGCCTGAAGTATTGCGCTCCTTCCAGCGCACCAAGCCCGTCTTGCAAAGCCAGCTCACGGTGTAAAACGCGGGCCGGCGTTGCGGGGCAGAAAATGAGCGGATGAGTTCCCGCACGGTAGCGGTCCCACGTTTGAGGTGCCGCACGAGTTGGGCAATCCCATCGTCATCGAGCAGGATTGAGCCGATCGGAGCAGCTACGGCCAGTCGCCTCATGCGCTGGGCGATCACATGGTTCACGCCTGGCGCCAACTCGATACGAGTTGCGGGTGAAAGAAACTGGGTGGGGTATTCTCGGAATAAGGCGAAAGGGTCCATGGCTAGCGGACATGCAGCGAACACTTTGGCGGGTGGAACGGCCTCAAGGGCGGAGAAACGAAGGTCGGCCAATTCGGACCACAGACGCTGATAGGCGCGCATGATCACCGGCCAGTGGTATATTTCCCGCGCCCTCTCCCTGCCTGCTGAGCCCATGCGACGGCGCAAGTCCGAGTCCTCGATCAGTTTCACCAAGGCTTGGGCAGCAGCCATGGGATGTACGGCGGTTACCTGTGCTGCGGCTCCCACCATCGTATCGTAGGGGGCATAACCTGCGGCATATATAAAGGCGAGTATCTCACCCATACCGGGGGGCGGCATGAGGGTGGGAATGCGAAAGCCATCGACGCCATCGCGCACGGATTCGCGATAGCCGTTCCAGTCGCTTACGACCACCGGCAAGCCAGCCGCCATGGCTTCGATCGGGGTCAGGCCGAAGCTCTCCTGCACGTTGTCAGAAAGCGAGATGAAAATGTCGGCTGCAAACCAAACGCGGCGATTCTCCGGAGCACGTCCATCGAGAAACTGATGCCGAACATGTGGCGACAGAACCGCGGCCGCCCGACGGAAGCGTTGTTCCACCTGTACAGATGGGAACTGGCCCACTTGCAACATTCGGATGCGCTTACCGGTGCGCAGGGCTGCGCTCTCGGCCGCAAGATACATGGACACGGGGCTTGCCTTCTCCACATGATTGAGACGGCCGAAATAGAGCAGCACGATTTCGTCTTGTGGAATGCCCAGTCGAGCCCGCTGCTGGGCACGCGCTGCGGCGTCGCCCTCCGCGGGAGTTAGTTCCATGCAGTCCACCCCCAGCGGAATCAGCGGCAATTGGGGCCGAGCTTTCAGCGCCACGCCGGTAAGCTGTGCGAGGTACCCCGAATACTCATCAAGGATGCGGCGGACGACCTGCTGGCTCACTGCACTGGTGCACACCAGGGCGTCCCACTCCTGCATCGGCGCAATCAACAATTGCCCCACTGCCTCTATGGCTTCGGCCTGAGACAACGTGTGGTTGATCCCGCAGAGGGAGAAGCTGCGTTGCCCTAACCCACGCCGCAGCCAGGCGAGACGGGCGAAACTGGGCCCTGGCACATAGAGGGTGCCTGTATCCGCAAGTTTGCTCATTTCGGTCGGTAGCATTCCCTCGCCCCGCACACCCGCTGGCCCGTGTTGGGCCACGTACTGCTTAAAGGCCTTGATATCGGTGCGTGTGTTGGAAAGACACACGACGGGGTTGGCCCCACCATGTTGCACGTAGGCGCGCAGGAATCCCTCCGAGGCCGACAGGCGACCGACCGCAGGACCCGTCAAATCGTAATTCTCAGATTTATAGGAAATCACTGCTTGGGCAGAACGTTTCAAGGCGTCTGGCTTGATTGTGCCCCGCCGGTCTAATGCCCGCACAGAACGACCAATCCCCTCCGGATGAGCGTATCGGTCATTAAGAGCAGGTCGGCGACGACTCGACATGCCAACAATTTACTCGGCGTCCGCGTGGCGCGCAAGGGCATCACGGCCAAGATCGAAGTCCGGGAGTCTCAGTATTCATGCCTAAGCAGTACCCTACGCAGGCGCAAAGCTGTTGGGAGTTCTCCTTATCACCACGAAATGAGCAGTCCCTGAAGGGACCGGGGCGGGCATAGATTCCGTTCTGGTCGCCAAGGGTCCACCAATATCCACAGACGACAGCCCAACCTACCACCTAGGCCAGATCTGGAATGAAAAAACGCCCATCCTGCGCCGGAATTCATCCGGACTCCGGGATTACCACTGGGAGGGCGACTTTTCCGGCTGATTCCGGAATTCTCGCGATGGATACGCACGGCATCTGCGAAGAATACGAGGACATTGCGCCTGCCGATCTCATCGAAGTTTGGATTGACGAGACCGAGCGGTGCCCCTGCTTCCTGTTCGAGAGAGGCTGCCGTGGGGATTCTACCGGGCATTGGAACACCGCCAGATGGACGGCAGTGCCGATTACAAAGTCTGGAGGCAGGGGGATGTCGTTACTTTCCGAATCGAAGGATTGGACGGAGGGGAGGGCGCTGATAGGTACCGGCAGTCCATTTGAGCCTCGCACACCGACGTACGTGTGGATTTGGGGGCTGATCGTCCCAATCCTCGGAAAACCGGTGGTGGCCTACAGCTGCAACCGCTGAGCCACAAATCCATTCGCCAATCAATGATAGAGTATTCCGCTTGCAGCCCCGGAGGTGTGCTTGGCCCGCGCGCAAGTGGATGTGGTCGGCATCGGACTGAATGCCACGGACACGGTGATGGAGGTCCGCGAGTTCCCCGCCCTGGGCGGCAAGGAACGGGTGGTCGCGTCATCCCTGCATCCCGGCGGGCAAGTCGCAACCGCCCTCGTCACCTGCCGCCGGCTGGGGCTCAGCGCCCGATACATCGGGAAGGTAGGCGATGACGCCGCCGGACGATTGCAGCTTTCGAGCTTGCGCCGTGAAGGAATTCGACTTGATTACACCCGGGTGGTCCGCGGTGCGCCCAATCAATATGCCTGCATAATCGTTGACCAGAAAACCGGCGAGCGCACGGTTTTCTGGGACCGCGATGCGCGCCTGGCGGTTCGACCCAAAGACTTCACCCCGCGATCGATCACCTCAGCTCGTCTGCTGCACGTGGATGGCTGCGACCTTGAGGCAGCGCTCGAGGCGGCGCGCGGGGCGCGGCGCGCGGGCCTTCCGGTCGTGGCGGATCTTGACACGGTCTATAAAAAGGTCGAAAGGCTGTTCCCCTGGATTGATTATCTGATTGCCTCGACTCACTTTCTTCCTGCCATCACTGGTCACGCCGACCCCTTCAAAGTCCTCGAATATATGGTCCGCGAATATCGAATCCGCATGCCGGGAATGACGCTGGGGCGGAATGGCGCGTTGGTTTATCATGCCGGCCGGTTCATCTACTCGCCGGGATTCGTGGTTGAAACCGTGGACACCACGGGCGCAGGCGACGTTTTCCACGGGGCGTTTGACTATGCTCTTCTGGCAGGCTGGGACATTTCGCGCGCGCTCGACTTTTCAAACGCCATGGCGGCGCTGAACTGCACGGCCGTGGGCGCGCGCGGCGGCATCAAATCTCTCCAGGAGGCCGAACGCTTGATGGCCACGGGCCTGCGGCACGTCAACCCCGAATATCAGACAGGGAGGTCGAAACATGCCTGAGCGCGCAGGTGAGAAATCCGCGCAAGCCGACGCAGCGCAGGAGCTTTTCGCGCTGATTACCGGAGCCTCCGGCGGGATTGGCGCGTGTTTCGCCCGCGCGCTTGCTGAACGCGGCCGGAATCTGGTTCTGGCGGCAAGATCAGGAAGTAAACTTGAGGCGCTCAAGACGGAATTATCCGCGCTGCATCAGGGGCAAGCCATTCGCATCGAAATCGTCGAAATTGACCTGAGCGTGCCGGAGGCAGCCGAGCGACTGTTTACAGCCTTGCAGGAGCGCGGCATCAATGTCAGCCTGCTGGTGAATAATGCAGGCTTTGGCGCACATGGCGAGTTCGTGGAACTGCCTTTGGCCCGCCAATCGGAAATGCTCCGCTTGAACATCGTCACCCTCACCGAGCTGACGCGCCTGCTGCTCCCCGGCATGGTGGCGCGCCGCAGCGGCGGAATCATTAACGTCTCCTCGACGGCAAGTTTTCAGCCCATTCCCTATACGTGCGTCTATGCGGCTACCAAGGCCTATGTAACCAGTTTCTCCATGGGACTCGCGGAGGAGGCATCACTGTACGGCGTCAAAGTGCTGGCTCTCTGTCCCGGCGGGACGGCTACGAACTTCTTTGACGCAAGTCAGTTTCAGAAGATCAATCTCCCCGGGGGGTTGCAGTCACCCGAAGATGTCGTGAAGGCGGCGCTGCGGGCCCTCGACAAGGGAAAAAGCCTGGCCGTAACGCGCTGGATCAACCGCGTGATGATCTTCGTACAGCGACTGGCGCCGCGCAGGCTGGTGGCCCGCCAGGCAGGAGAGATGTTCCGGCCCCGCGCGAAATCGAACCAACCATAATCGGCCGTGCCTGTTCGTGCCTGGTTGC
>JASHTY010000449.1 GCA_030040315.1 Terriglobia bacterium
GCCACCGCCGCATCGCCGTCTGGACGCTTCCCCTGTGGCTCTACGTCTCCGTCACCGGCGTGGTGGTGTATTGGATGCTTTACAGAATCCAGTACCGATAACTGCTGAAACTGGCGCGCGAAGTTTCGCGGGTGGCGCAGACATTGCGCTTTATGTCTGCGACCCAAGGTGGCGAATTTCATTCGGCGCGCCTGCCGCCGCATACATTGGGGGACGATGTATGCGCCGCCCGGCGGCAGCCATAAAATCCATGCGAATCCGCGCCTTCCCGCTCATGTATAATTACCCGCGCAAATGCCTTTGAATTCAGGCGAAAAACTTGGGCCTTACGAAATCCTCTCGCCGCTGGGCACGGGCGGAATGGGCGAGGTGTATCGCGCGCGCGATACGCGGTTGGAGCGCACCGTGGCCCTTAAGGTTCTGCCCGCGGAACTCTCCGCCGACGTGGAACGCAAGGCGCGTTTTCAGCGCGAGGCCAAGGCCATTTCGGCGCTTCAGCACCCGCACATCTGCGTGCTGCACGACGTGGGAACGCAGGATGGCGTCGATTACCTGGTGATGGAGTATCTGGAAGGCGAGACGCTTGCCGCGCGCCTCGCGAAAGGTCCGTTGCCGCTCGACCAGCTTGTGAAAATCGGCGCAGAAGTGGCCGACGCCCTGGACAAAGCCCATCGCCAGGGGCTGGTACATCGCGACCTGAAGCCCGGCAACATTATGCTGACCAGGCAGGGCGCAAAGCTGCTCGATTTTGGATTGGCCAAGCCGGCGGTAGCGGGAATAACCGCTGCATCGGCCAGTTCGTCGGCTCCCTTGCTGAGCGCGGCGGTGACGGTTTCATCGCCCAGCCCCCAGAATTCGCCCCTGACCTTGGCCGGGGCGATTGTCGGCACGATGCAGTACATGTCGCCCGAGCAATTGCAAGGGAAGGAAGCTGACGCGCGGAGCGACATCTTCGCTTTTGGCGCGGTATTGTACGAAATGGCCACGGGCAAGCGGCCATTCTCCGGGAAATCTCAGTTAAGCCTCGCAACCGCCATCCTGGAAAGCGATCCTGCGCCGGTAAGTTCCGTGCAGCCGGGTTTGCCGGCGGCACTGGACTCCCTTATTGCAACATGTCTGTCGAAGGATCCGGAGGAGCGCTTTGCGAGCGTGCACGACGTGGGCATGGCGCTGAAATGGGTTTATGCAGTAGCGCCGGCGCACCCAACAGCGCTTCCGGCCTCGCCGGTGGGCACACCGGTGCTCCTGAAGGTTGCATGGGCCTTGGCGGCGGCAGGCATCCTGGCGGCGATCATTTTCGGCGGCCTGTGGCTGCGCTCGTTTTCCGCGCCGCCGACTTCGGTCCACTCATCCATCGTGCTGCCGGAGAGGGCTAATCTTCCCTCGCTGGGAGGAATGGTGGTTTCACCCGACGGTCGGCGGCTGGCCTATGTTGCGGCCAGCGGCGGCGGCCGGCCGATGATTTGGGTGCAGCCGCTCGACTCGTCTGCAGCCCAGCCATTGGCCGGAACCGACGGTGCGGCATTTCCCTTCTGGTCGGCGGACAGCCGTTATCTGGGATATTTTGGCGGCGGCAAGCTGCACAAGATTGACGCGAGCGGCGGCCCGCCGGAGGATCTGTGTGATACCCCCCGGGCGCGCGGCGGTGCCTGGAATCAGAACGGCACCATCCTGTTCGCGGCCGAAATTCGCGGCGGACTCAAGCGAGTGGACGCGGCGGGCGGAACACCCGTCGCGGCCACGGAACTGGGCCCCCATGAGACGACGCATCGCTGGCCCTGGTTTCTGCCCGATGGCCGGCATTTCCTTTATTTCTCCAACGGGGAGTCGAACGCCGACAGCGCCATCTATGCCGGCGCGCTGGACTCGAAGGACCGGGTGCTCGTCCTGCACAACGATTCCAACGCCATTTATGTTGAGCCGGGGTACCTGCTCTTTGTCCGCCAGGGAACCCTGATGGCGCAGCGATTCAGCGCGCGTAAGCTGGCCGTGGAGGGTGACCCCATCGTGGTCGCCGGGCATGTGGCAGCCTCCTGGAACTATTGGCTCGGATCTTTCACGGCCTCGAGCAACGGCGTGCTGCTCTATCAAGGCGGCGGAGTTGCCGCCGGCACACAATTGGTCTGGTTTGACCGCAGCGGTAAGGAAGGGGAGTTGGTGGTTCCGGAGGGAGCCCCTTACTTCAACCCCACGCTTTCGCCGGATGGGAGCAGACTTGCGGTGATGATTGCCGAAGGGCAGGACAAAGCGGATATCTGGGTGATTGACGTCGCGCGGAAAACCAGGAGCCGCATCACCTTTGGGCATACGGTGATTCACTATCCCGTCTGGTGGCCGGACGGAAAGTCGATCCTTTTTGCCTCGAGTCATGCCGGCGTGTACGGCATCTACCGCAAATCGGCCGATGGTACGGGCGTTGAGGAAAAGGTGATGGAAGGCAGGGAAGGTCAATTGATACCTTATTCGGTTTCGTCGGACGGCCGCTACCTGGCTTGTCAGTTTGCCGACCAGAATAATGTCAAGCCGCTGGAAATCTGGGCGCTCCCCATGTTCGGCGACCGAAAACCATTTCTCGTGGCCAACGCCCCTTTTACCGAGGTTACGCCGAGCATCTCGCCCGGCGGAAAATGGTTCGCTTACTTGAGCGCGGAAACCGGCCAGCTCGAAGTCTTTATCCGGTCTTTTCTGAGCGGCGAAGGCAAATGGCAGGTTTCGACTGCGGGGGCCATGGGCACTCCCCAGTGGCGAAACGACGGAAAGGAGCTCTACTATCTCACCCTGGCAGGGAAGATGATCGCCGTGCCGGTGAGCGAGAAAGGCGCGAGCCTTGAACTGGGTCCGCAACAGGAGTTGTTCCAGGCAAACACCGTCAGCGGTCCCGACGGGCCTTTCACCGTCACTCCCGATGGAAAGAGATTTGTGATCAACGGGAGCGCGGGTCAGGCCGCCAGCCAGCCTCTGACCCTCATTACCAACTGGACGGCGGAAATGAAGAAGTAGCACGCCGCCGCTCGTTGCATAGGCATCCTGCCTATTCCGCCCAGGCAGGACGGCCAAGATGGCCGTGCCACGTTATTTGCCAGACGGCTAGCGCCGGATGGTAATTTGGGCAGGGTCCGCTTCGTAGCCCTCATCCTGCACGGTTTCCTTGACCATCGGGCCGAGTTTCTGATCGTCGGCATCCTGGGGGGCGCGGATATGCCGGCGGACCACTTCCTCACCCGACTCGATTCGAACCAGCCACTCCGACTTGTGAGCATCCCATGAGACTTCCACACGATCAGCACGCATGGCATCCTCCCTTCGCAGTCGACATCGTATTGTAGTCCAAGCTGCGCCGCCGAGAAGCGCATTCGTAAGTGCACGGCCGTCTTGGGCCCCCGCTTTCCTTCGCCAAGCCGGTTTGCTATATTGACTCACCTTTGCGAACTCCAGGTCGAACTCCGCCTGTGCCGCTTGCGAGTGCAAATCTTGGTTCCTGGGAGCTGATGATGAACCAGCGAAGTGCTAAAGGTGTTTTTCTACGCGTGGTGTTGTTGGGAATCCTCTTCCTCGCTCCTGCCCCACGAATCCAAGCCGCTGAGGGCCAGACTTCAGGCGATTTTTCAGGCAAGGTGCGCACCTACTACGTGGCGGCTGACGAGGTGAACTGGGACTACGCTCCCTCCGGCCGCGATGAAGCCATGGGGCATCCCTTCGACGATTTGCAAAAAGCTTACACCGAACCGGGACCGCATTGCATCGGCCGCGTCTAGAAAAAAGCGATTTATCGGGAGTACACTGACGGCACGTTCTCCACGCTGAAAGTTCGGCCGCCCGAAGAACAATACCTTGGCATCCTCGGTCCCATTCTGCGCGGGGAGGTGGGAGACACGCTCAAAATTGTCTTCAAGAATAACGCCTCACACCCCTACAGCATGCACCCACACGGAGTTTTCTACCGCAAGGATTCCGAGGGCGCGGATTACAACGACGGCACCAGCGGGGCGGACAAGCAGGACGGCGGCGTGCCTCCCGGAGCCACGCACACCTATACCTGGGAGATTCCCGAGCGCGCCGGACCCGGGCCGAACGACCCGAGCTCCATCTTCTGGCTCTATCATTCACACACGGAGGAATTGCGTGACGTCGCTTCCGGTTTGTTTGGCGTAATCGTAGTTGCGCGCCGCGGCATGGCGCTTGCCAATGCGCAACCCAAAGACGTGGACCATGAATTCGTGACGATGTTCATTGCCCTCAATGAAAATGAAAGCTGGTACCTCAACGAAAACATCCAGGCTCATTGCACTGACCCAAAGGGCGTCGTGCGGTCGGAGCTGATAACTCAAACGCCTGAAGGGATGGTTACGCCCATCGTTGGGAAGGGCTTCGTGGACACCAACATCAAGTGGACCATCAACGGCTACCTGTTTGGGAATATGCCGATGATGACCATGCGTCAGGGTGACCGCGTACGCTGGTACATAGCCGCGCTCGGAGACTTCAACAATGCGCACACCCCGCATTGGCACGGAAACACCGTGCTGGTCGCCGGCCAGCGCACTGACGTCTTGAGTCTAGCTCCCGCGCAGATGATCACCGCCGATATGCAGCCCGACGCGCCCGGCATCTGGCTCTATCACTGCCACATCAGCGACCACATGCTGGCGGGAATGGTGGCGCGGTATGAAGTGAAGCCGCAGTAGCGCGCCGTGGCACGGGCTTCCAGCCCGCGCGCATGGGCTGAAAGCCCATGCCACAAGGCGCCTAGTACTGGTACTTCCGTTTACTTGTTTGCGGCTTGACCGAGATTCGCTGCAGTGCTAGCCTTACCTTGCATTGAATTCTAAACGTCTTGGAGGTGACTCGCCCAACATGAGCACTCCTACCGAGGCCATCCGGGAGCAACTGATGGCCGGGAACAATGAATACCAACGTCTCCAAGAGGAGCACGCCCGCTACAAATCCCAACTGCATGAGCTTAGCGCCAGACCCCACCTCTCCGACGCGGAGCAGGCGGAAGAAGCGCGGCTGAAAAAGCTCAAGCTGCGGGCAAAGGACCAGATGGAAAATTTGGTCCGCCAGGCTCAAGCCGTCCACTAGCCAATTGGAAATTGGCCTGATTGGCTTGAGCTGAAAATTCGAGGCAGTCGGTTCGACTACGCAGAGGGGCACCGGGAGTGTAAACAACACGCACCGGCGCGCGTTGTAAATTCCCTGGAGTCGCAGCCGTATATCTCTAGCCTGTTCCGGGTCGGAGTATTAAGGTCCATGGTCAAGGACGGCTACTGGTACGGTCTGCCCCTAGTATTGATCGCGGGCGGCTTGGTGGGCGCGTGGTACCACCATCGCAGCATCTTCCTTCTTACCGCGGCAATAATTTTCGCCATCCTCGCTTTCCTGGTTCTCAATTTTTTTCGCGATCCTGATCGTGCGATTCCTGCTGAGCCCAATGCCATCATCTCTCCTGCTGACGGCCAGGTCGTCCAGCTTGTCGATGAGGAATATGAGGGCCGGCCGGTTCGCCGCCTGAGCATTTTCATGTCGCCCGTTGATGTACATGTAAATCGCACGCCCATCGCCGGCCGCATCACCGGCATTCAGTACAAGAAGGGGTCGTTCCACGTGGCCTCACAGGATTTGGCGTCCGTTGAGAATGAGCAGAACGTCTTCACCGTCGAGGGCGAGCAGGGCGTGATCGTGGTCAAGCAAATCGCTGGCGTGCTGGCCCGCCGTATCGTATTCTGGAAGCGCGTTGGCGATTCGCTGGCGCGCGGCGAGCGGGTGGGATTGATCAAGTTCGGCTCGCGAGTCGATGTGCTGGTGGCCCCCACGGTTGAGTGGTGCGTGAAGGTGGGAGACCGCGTGCGGGCCGGGAGCAGCATCCTTGGAACAACTCGCTTCCAACCCAGTTGAGCGACGCCGCGGTGTGCGCCGCGGCATGTACGTCCTTCCCAGCCTCTTCACGGTGGGCACACTGGTTTGTGGTTACTACGCCATTCTTGCCACTCAGAAAGCCGCGCAGTTTCTGGCCATGGCCAATCTCACGCCTGGCATCTCGCCTGACGCAACACCGCATTTGGCTCTGGCGTCGGCAGCCCTTGACAATGCCGCGCGGGCTCTCGGTTGGGCCATTGTGTTTGACGGCCTCGACGGCCGGATTGCCCGTCTGACCAACACCGCATCTCCTTTCGGGCGCGAACTCGATTCCCTTGCCGACGTCGTCACTTTCGGTCTGGCCCCCGCCATTCTCGCCTACACCTGGGGCATGAGCGCCCTGGTGGAGATGCCCGGCGTGCCTCAGTTTATTCGCAACATCCCCTGGCTGGTGACTTTTGGGTTTGTCATTTGCGGCGCGGCTCGCCTGGCGCGCTTCAATATCGATACGATCAAGCCCACGTCTGACCGCCGGTTTTTTGTGGGCATGCCCATTCCCGCCGCCGCCGGGTTCGTCGCCGCGGTCGTTCACTTTTACAAACAACCCCTCACCACCTGGCAATTCTCCATCGTGTGGCTTGTGAATGTCGGCATATTGGGCTTCCTGATGATCAGCCGCATGCGCTACTACAGCTTCAAAACCCTCGATCTTCGCAAGCGGCGATCGTATCTCGTCATCGTTATCATCGCACTCGTCGTGGGGGCGATCTGGCTCTACTCGGAACCCGTTCTACTGACCCTGGCCATTACCTACGCCATTTCCGGCATCGTTTTGAGAATCACCTCGCGCATTCGACCCCATCCGCCCGCGCCTGAAGAGGTCCACGCCGCATGACGCCCGGAACGGCTGGGAAGGCCCTTAAGCCCGTAAAGGAAGGGTACCGGGTGGCGGTGGTGGGCGCCTCATCCTTGCTCGGTAAGGAGCTGGTCGCGATTCTCGAACAGGGCAGGTTCCCTCTTTCGCGCCTCCTGACTTTTGAAGCCGACGACGCCGAGCCCGAGCTTCCCATCATCGACCTGAACGCGGACTCCTCCGGCATCGTTGAAGATAATCAGATTGGCGAAGGTGAGCTGGACTTCGCATTCCTGGCCGCGCGCGTGCGGGAACTGCCCGCATTCCTGAAATCCTGGCGCCAGCAGGGTGCCGCCGCCAAGTGCCTGGTGATCGACGTACTCGGCGAAGGATTGGGTGGAGACGGCGATTCGCCCGCCCCGCAAAAATTCGAGGATAATCTGATCGGCATCCCCTTTCTCGATCGCCGTTTCCCGGTACCCGGAGTCCACTCGGCCGCCGGCAGCCTTCACGTTTCGCCCCATCCCGCGGTGATCGTCGTCAGCAGTTTGCTGTTGCGGCTTGCGGAACGCTTTCCGCTAAAGTCCGTTGTGGCGCAGGTTTTCGTCCCTGCGTCGGAAGCCGGCTCGCGAGGTGTTGAGGAGCTGCAAAAGCAAACGGTGAATATCCTGAGCTTCCAGAAGATTCCCAGCCAGGTTTTCGGCGCCCAATTGGCGTTCAACCTGCTCCCGCGCCTGGGGAAATCCGGCTCAGGTGATTTAGCAGGACTGGCAGGCCTTCTCCATCACCAGTTGCGCCAGTATCTCGGTGGGCGTGTACCGCTGCCCGCCATGCGGGTAATCCAAGTCCCGGCATTTTATTCCGTCGGCGCGTCGGTCTATGTCGAGACCGCCGAGCCGGTTCAGGCTGAAGCCGCTGCTGCCGCCCTGGCGGGTGAACGCATCAAGGTGCGGCGAGCTAGTCTGGACGCTCCGACCCAGGTTGAGGTCACGGGTTCAAGCGATGTCCTGGTCGATGCGATTTCCACCGATGCCGGGCATCCCAACGGATTGTGGATTTGGGCCGTGGCGGATAACCTGCACCTTGCGGCTGCCAACGCCGTGGAACTGGCCGCCAGCCTGCGCGAAGAAGCCCGCGCCTGACAAGGGGATCTGGAGGTTCGCAGCTTGTTTTTTCTCTGTGTAACTCTGTGTTCTCTGTGGTGAGAGCTCTTAAAGGCTTTCACCACAGAGTGCACAGAGAACTCAACACAGAAACTCGAAACCGAAATTTGAAAGTCGGCCGTTTTCTGAAATGTCAGCTAAAAGTCTAGCCTCTGAAGGAAAATTCACGTCCCGCTACCCGCTGCACTGTGCCTCCTGCCTTCTGCTTTCTGTCCTCTGCCTTCTGCTCTTCCCCGCCTGCGGCTACCACATCGCCGGCACGGCCACGCGCATTCCTCCGGACGTTAAGACCATCGCCGTCCCGGCATTCAAGAACTCGTCATCGACCTTCCGCATCGAGCAGCAGGTCACTTCCGCCGTTACGCGCGAGCTGCTGGAGCGCACGCACTACCGCATTCTGCCCAATCCTCCCGACGCGGATGCCGTGCTGAAGGGCACCATCAAGGATGTTCGCGCCCGCGCCATCACTTTCGACATCAACACCGGCCGCGCCACTTCCCTGCAGATTCGCGTCCTTGCCGACGTGCAGCTTCAGGACCTGCACACTCACAAGATTCTGTTTGCCAACAGCGACTACGTCTTCCGTCAGGAATATCAGGTGAGCGAATCCTCTTCGCAATTGTTTGAGGAGGATAGTTCTGCGCTCGACCGCCTCGCCCGCGACCTGGCGCGCACTCTGGTGACCGATATTCTCGAAAACTTCTAGCCCGCGAAAGGTCTACAAGAAACCCCTCATCCGATCCCGCCCAGGCGGGACCACCTTCTCCCCAGGGAGAAGGGTGGAATGATTTTCCCTCTCCGCGGGCAGAGGGTGGCGGCCCTGCGCCGCCGGTTGAGGGGTTCTTCGGCCCTGCATAACGCCACAGCGCGCGGCCGCGCGAACATGGCGCATACATGAACCCATATGTATGCGCCACCCCGGGCTTCCTGCCCGCTTCAATTCTCAGATGGCCGCTCGATGTGGTCGATCACGATGATCTCTACTGTGCCCTTGGTCGATTCCAGCTTCAGCCCGAGCTGTTGCTGGAGTGCAGTGAAGAGCGACGGCCCGGAAGAGTCGGGTTGTGAGCTCTCAGCATCGTGGCCGCTCTTGTTGGATCCGACAGCTATTGGAGGTTGGTTTTCCAGAGGCGCCCATTGCAACTTGATGTTATACCTACCGGCGAGCCCGGTTAGATCCAGCACCTTGCGTCCTTGGACGTCAGGGCAAAGGGATAGCGTGTCGGCTAAATCAGCCAGTGACATCCCAGCAGAGTTGAGTTGGCCGCGCCCTACACTGATCCACGGTCCCCGTTTTGGCCCCGGTCCTGGTGGCGGGCCCTTCGATGAGGTGAGCTTCGGCCCGTTCTTCGCGACAACGAGGGCATAAACGGGAAGCTCTTTGTTGGCTCGACTGACCCTCATTTTGAACCGCTCGGCAAGCAGCGACAGAACCAATAACCCATACTCTTCCCTGTATTGTTCCCAAGGAACTTTCCCCAATTTTGCGGCCTCCGCGTCGTCCGGTTTCGCGACAATGTCGTATTCGGCGGAGTTGATCCAGTCTGGCCCGCCGGAGATCTGAAAGTCTCTAACGTTGTACGCGTACGCAATGAGCGTTTTTGCCTTCACATCTGTTGCGGTAAACCTGCCCGGCAGTATGCCAAACCTGGGCGAGCCCGAAGAACGATCTGGCTTGATCGTGGCAACCTCAAAAGTTGGCAACGTTCCAGCCGTGGTAAGTACATTGCCAGACTGCCGCGCGGAAACGGTTCGAAGAGGGGAAATGGTAAGGGCAAGCATCGCCGCCGCAACACCCCCCAAGGCCACGGTTATTCGCCCTGCTCGGCCGCGCCGCTGGCTGGCATTGAGAACCGCGCCGACGCGAATTGCCAGATCGGAGCGACTTGCCATGTACAGCACGGGTGATTTCGCCGCCGTCAAAAGCTGCCGAGCCAGCCCTACCAATTGTTCGGCATAGTCAATTGCCTGCGATCTCGCGATAACAGCGTCATCGCAGGAGCGCTCCGCTTCCTGCGAAATCTCGCGCCACATGATCCAGACTAACAGGTGGAACCAATACACCGCGCACACTGCCCGCGCAAGCGATTGGATCAACGCATCGCCACGCCGCACGTGCTCAAGTTCATGCACCAGCGCGCGATTCATGTTTTCGCTTGCCCAGTTTTCGGCATTTGATGGAAGCAGGATAGCGGGGTGAAGAATGCCGAACGCGATTGGCCCGGGCAGCCGCTCATTCAGCAAAACATCAACGCGTGCGCAAAGGCCGGCGTCTCGCGCCAGATTATTTACGATTGTCTGACCATCAGCCCACGGAAGGCCAGTCCGGCGCAGCGAGTGCACTTTGTATAAGCCCACGATCATTGGGACCAAGCAGAGGGCCGCGCCAATCAACCATGCGGTGACCAGGAGCACTGATACCGATGGGACCGACGATTTTGAAGTTGCTGCTCCAATTGCCGAACGACTCTCAGGTAGCGCGGCTTCCTTAAGCAACTCAATCATTTCGGGGGTGGGAGGTAGTTGCTCCTCATTGCGCGCAACGGTTCGGATGCCAATCTTGAGCGGCGGAGCAACAATTGAAATGACCGGCAGTAGGAGAAGCGCGCCGAACGCGGATGCCAGCAGCACATGCCGCACCGCCGCACGGCTTTGGCGCGCCAGGCGCGTACCGATTAGAGCGAACCCTGCGATAACCGTCGCCTTGGCGACGATCGACGCGGCGAGCGATCCTCCCACGGCCAGAACGAACCTCTCCAGGAGGTTAATCATAGCTCTTTCCTCCTTTCCTTACGCACGCGGTCGATTTCAGCTTTGAGCGCATGGAGTTCCTCTTCTGTCCAATGGGCTTCGCTGACCAGGGCGGTCATCATCTGCTTGGCTGAGCCGCCAAAGAACGTCTCCAGGTAACGCCGCAACGCCTGGCGCCGCGCGGAGGACGGCGAGATGGTGGCCGTGTAGAGATATCGCAGCCCCTCTTGCCGGTGCTTCAGGAAGCCTTTCTTTTCAAGCCGGGTCAGCATCACACGCACCGCCGAATCGCCGGGCGCACTCGCCAGCCGCGCGCGAATCTCCTCCGCTGAGGCGCGATTGCCCAGCGCGAACACGGCATTCATGATTTCCCGTTCCCGTCGCGTCAATCGCTCCGCCCTGGGGTCCGGCTTCGGCATCTGTCTCTGCTCCTGGAAATCCCTTCTTATGCGACACCTGTCGCATCATATGTGCGACGCTTGTCGCATGTCAAGTATTTTCTCGAGCCGCACCCGGCAAGACAGAAAAGTATCAGAGAAAGAAAGGTGAGAAAAAGAATGGTGTCAGGGCTTCACAGGCTGCGGAAAAACTCGTAAGGGCGGGTTTACCCCGCCATCCTCGCATCGTGATGACTGGAGTTATGGTGACGTAAAGTCGCTGCTACCTTACGGATCGTGATTTTTTCCGCAGCCTCTTCAGCCACCATTTTCTTGGATCTGGTCGGACGGTCAAGCAGCTTTAAAGCCAAAGAAAGCAACGTCCGTCGGCAAAAGGCGTATCGTCGCCGCGAGAATCGCATCCACGCTAAACATTAACCGGGGCTTTGCTGACTTCAGCAGGCGATAATTCGCCGGCGTCGAACAATTTATGGTAGAGGACGAACAGTATTAAGTCGAACTCACCCTCCACTCCAAGCCGCTCACAGATTTTCAGGATGTGCAGCAGGAGCTTGTGTTGGCCCATGCCCAGGACGTCGGCCCTCTCCTGAAGCGAGTATCCCGCCATGGTCAAGGCGATGATCTGCTTTTCGAGTTGCGTCAGCTCAAAGCTCTCTTCGCCGCTTTTCGCAAGCGCGTGGCCTGAGCCGGCCACAGCGAATGAACCCGAAGCCTCTAAACTCGCGCTTTGTCCCTCCGGGAGGCCGATCCCTTGAGCACCATTCTGCATAATTCGAAGACTCCTTAATAAGATTCTTTCAAGATAACTTTACTCCGTATGATCAAAGCCAGGCCCGGTCGCTCCGGTCTGGGTGCCTGCTCTTGCGTTCCTAGCCAACGTGCCGGTAGAGCAGTCTGCCGGACATTGCTAACAGATCTCGAAACATGCGGGCCAAGATGTGCGTGGCAAGCTGCCGCGCCGCGCTACAGGCGAATTCCTATTCAGATAAATGCAACGCGGCTACCTGGCGCGAGCGTCCGCACCATTCCCCCAACACAACTCCCGCCCATTGCTGAGTCAAGACGGCCCAGCGTGCGCGCCCGCCTGTGCGTGCCGCTTCCGGGAGGAAGGCGGAACAGTCCGCGCGGTCACAAGAGTCAGAGGTCTCCCAAGAAACTTGACGACCATTCAATCAAACCCGGCACTAGGGTCGTCAGGCCGGCAACATAGACTCTGCAAGATGCCCAAGCAATCAGGTGAACACCTGAATTCGAGCAACGGAGATATCTGATGGCGATTGGGAACGGTGCAGAGGATGACTTTCGGCAAGGGCAGTTGATTTCAGAATCGATCCGTCGCCGGAGAAAACGTGGCCTTGCGCTGGTCTGGATTCGCAATCATCATCTAAATAGAAGAATAAGTTATATATAATCGAAGTATCAAATACTAAAGTGAATAATCCGGTTGGGGTTTAGAGCGAGAATTGGCCCGCAGTAGACTAACAAGCCATTTATTTCCAATAAGTTGAAAAGGATAGACGCTACGCCCCAATGCGAGCGCCATTCCACCTGTGGGCCGCACCGGGTGCTGCTTCCACATGATCCCTGTGCACGACGAGCCTGCTTTGCGGGGGGAATTATATAGATGACTCCCTTGACAAAAATGGCCTGTAAAAGTAGGCTTGGCCATGCCAAAAACACTAGATGACTGGATGGGTATCTTTATTAAAATCTGGGCACTCGTTTCGACCGCTGGTGTAGGCTTAACTCACATTGCGTGGCTAAGTGACGGGAGAAATGTGTGGGTGTTGATGTTCACCCTTGCCGTCTTTTTCCTGCTTGTGTGGAACGTGAATCGCTATATCGAACGGCAGATTATTACTCCAATTAGAGAGGCGACAGCGGCTCTCAAAGAGCTACAGAAGAGCGCGGCAGAGTTGGGCACCGCAGTCGGGCAACAGAGCAATACGGTAGGGGCCTTAGATGCCAAGATTGCAACAACTTACGAGTATATCAGGGTATCCCTTGTCGATATTCAGCAGAGGATTCCACCTGCCAAAAAGCGGGACTAAAAAGCTGTGGAAAACTAAAAATAGTACTTGACTCCCTTGTGGGAGTCATCTACTATAGGCACATGAGCAGATCAACTATCAGCACCTTTAAGTTGTTTGAAATCTTCCCGGATGAGGCGACGGCCCGCACGTATCTTGAGGGCCGTCTGTGGCCAAATGGCGTGAAATGCCCGTCTTGCAAGAACGGTGAGCGTATCACTACCCGCAAGGATGGATTCTACCGCTGCAACGCTTGCAAGCTAGACTTCACCGTGCGCACTGACACTATCTTTGAACGCTCGCACGTTCCCCTTCACAAGTGGCTCTATGCGATGTACCTGCTCGTGACCGCCCGCAAGGGAATCTCTTCAATGCAGCTTGCCAAGGAAATCGGCATCACGCAAAAGTCCGCATGGTTCGTTCTTCACCGGCTCCGCGAGGCGTGCAATGATGATAGCAGCAAGTTAAAGGGACTGATTGAGATCGATGAGACGTTCATCGGCGGCAAGGAAAGCAACAAGCATGAAAAGGCCAAGTTAAAGGCCGGACGCGGGGCGATAGGAAAGACTCCCGTTCTCGGAATGCGTGAGCGCGGCGGCAAAACACTGGCAATCCCGATTGAGACCACCACCATGCAAGAAATTCAAGGGGCCATCTTCGCACGGGTGGAATTTGGCTCTACCCTGATGACCGATGACCACAAGGCTTATGACGGCCTAGATGGATTGCTATTCAAACAGGAGAGCGTCAATCATTCGGCTGGTGAATTCGTTCGCGGAGTGGCTCACACGAACGGAATTGAGAGCGTATGGGCAGTCCTGAAACGCGGGCTAACAGGGGTCTACCACCATGCCAGCGTGAAACACCTTGGCCGGTATGTTGATGAATTCGCCTTCCGATTGAATGAGGGAAACGTTGCTCGCCACACACTGGAACGGCTCGCCAGCTTTGTGGATGCCGTAGCAGGGAAGAGAATCACCTACAAGGAACTCACCGCATGAAAAAGGTCGTCCCGCCCGAACTGGACTGCATAACGGACGTGATCTTGGCGTATCACCCCAAACCAAAGACAAAGGCAGCGAAGCGCCGCATTCGCAGGAAGAAACGGGAAGCCAAACGTAACAATTTGGTCATGGCACCGACCTAATTTTCACGTTTGGGAGTCAAGTATATAAATCCCATTTCTTGGTCTGTTTCACGTGAAACATGAGTACGGAGGTCGCCTTCGGACGGGATGTTCCACGTGAAACATGCAAATGCCGTGGCAGTCAGTAGATATTGCAGCGGCGCCTTTACGCCGCCATTCTTCCAATCAGCGCAGCGCGAAGAAGGCGGTGTAAACTCGCCGCTACGAGTTTTCCTGCACTTTCTT
>JASHTY010000450.1 GCA_030040315.1 Terriglobia bacterium
CGGCTTCGCGGTTTTGATCGAGCGCGCGGGTGGACGGGCTTTTGTATGGAAGAATGAATCGTGCGAAGCCACGGCGGAGATGCTGGCATCATACGAAAAGGTGAAGGCAGAGCTGTTGGAACTTCTGGATGAAAGCACGACAGCAGCGCGGTAGGGCCGGCCCTTCTGGCCGTACTTCCTCATTGATGGGATGGGGCGAGGGCAGGAGCAAGACGTGCCCGTAAGATTATATGAGCGAGTCCCTTGACATCCTGATTGTCGGCGCAGGCCCTACCGGTCTGGCCTGTGCCATTGAGGCCGTGAAGTGCAAGCTGCGTGTGCTGGTGGTTGAAAAAGGCGTGCTGGTGAATTCGCTCTTTAACTACCCGAGCACCATGACCTTTTTCACCACGCGCGAGCGCCTGGAAATCGGCGACCTGCCCTTCCCCAGCCTGAACACCAAGCCGCACCGCGCCGAGGCGCTGGAATACTATCGCCGGGCCGCGGAGTTCTATCACCTGCCGATTCATTTTGAAGAGCGCGTGCGGGGAATCCATGGGCGCGATGGCCAGTTCCGCGTTGAGACAGAGAGCACGACGGGCCGATGCAGTGAATACGCCACGAAAAGGGCAATCATCGCCACAGGGTACTACGATCTCCCCAACCTGATGGATGTGCCAGGCGAGGATCTGCCCCACGTTTCGCATTATTACCGCGACCCGCATCCCTATTTCCGGCGCAGGGTGGCGGTAATTGGCGCGGCAAACTCCGCGGCGGTCGCAGCCCTTGATTTGTGGCGCCACGGAGCGGAGGTGACGATCGTTTATCGCGACCCCACGCTCAGCTCACACATCAAGTATTGGATTCGCCCTGACATTGAGAATCGCATCAAGGAAGGTTCAATCCGCGCCCTGCCGGATACGATGGTCAAGGAAATTTCCCTCGGCTCGTTATGCGTGCAGCACAAGAATGGCGAGACGCTGCGGCTGGAAAACGATTTCTTGCTGGCGCTTACCGGTTATCATCCCGATTTCCAATTCCTTCGCGACATCGGCGTGAAGATTGATCCGAAAACCCAGCGGCCGCACTGCAACTCGGAAACGCTGGAGAGCAACGTGCCCGGGATTTATCTCGCCGGTGTCATTATCGCGGGAATGGATACGAATGAAATTTTCATTGAGAACGGGCGATTCCATGGGAAGCAGATTCTGGGAGATATTGTGAAGAAACTGTAGCGGCGTGGCACGGGCATCCTGCCCGTGTTCATGGGCTGGAAGCGCATACCACGACCCGCGCTATTGCGATGAAGAGGAGGAATTCGCCGGAGCAGGGGGCTTTATTGTTTTGGAAAGGAAAGTCCGGTCGAGTACGAAGGTGAGTTCCGTGCCTGGAGGCAGCAGCGGCCCCTGATGTTTCTTGGCGATGCCGTAAATCGCGCCGCCAATGGCGCCGATAGCCATGCCGTACAAGGCCCCGCTCCCGCCGTGTGCGATGCCGCCGATGGCTGCGCCGCCCAGGGCACCCACACCCGCGTCCTTGGCAAGGCTTTTATCACTCTTGTTGGGGCCTTCGAGTGTGCCTTCGGAGTCTTTAACTTTGGTACCGTTGTTGTCGTCGGCGTTTTGAAGGCGGGCGACAATCGTGAATGTGCCGTGGTCGGGAACGGAAATCGTCTCCGCCACCAGGCGCATTTCACCGCGGCCGGTCGCGCGTCCCGCGGGCTTGACGAAGGTCACGTGGCCGCGCACGGTGCTCTGTTCCGGAACGACTTCCTGGCCGCCCGCGAAGATCGGTTCCTCGACTTTCCCGGCCCACGGATCACCCTCCTCGCTGCCTTTTGTGCTCAACGTCATCGTCAGCTTCACCATCAATTGGGTTCCGGAGGGAAGAGCGATGTCGCTGTCGTCCGCAGCCCGGCTCACTACTCCTACGGCCAGGATGCCGGCGAGCGATGCCACGGTAAACAATTGGAGCCGTCTCATTCAAAGTCCCTCAGGTAAGCAGTGGCAGCCGATATAGGCGAGCGGCACAAGATGTGCGCAGTAGGAGATCCTGCTTATTACTTGGCGGTTTGGGCGCTCTGATTGCTTTGATCCGGGGGCGTCCATTCGATGGGTTTGCCGCTGGCCGCATCGACAGACCGGTTAATTATAAAAGTCATGGTGGTACCCTGCACCAGAATGATGGCCTTTTCGTGCTTGAAGAGGTCGTAGATCAGGACCGTGCCGGCGCCAATTCCCGCACCGGCGCCGATGGAGGTGCCCAATCCCGGCCCGCCGCAATTGCCATAGTATTCGCAGTCGATCTCATGACCCAATCCGATCATCGATCCGGCGCCGGCTCCCATGGCGCCGCCAATGGCCGCATCCTTCATTGTATCCTTGCCGCTCTTGCCGCAGCCTTTAATGGTGCCTTCATCGTCGCCGGTGGTCTTGGCGCAGGGCCCCGCATTCATGTTATCCAGCCCGGCCGGCAGGTTGAGCTTGATATCGTCCGGGGTGATGATGTCATCCAGAACCACACGCATTTGGGCAACGCCCTTCACGCGGCCCCCGGGGTTTACAAACGCCACATGTCCTTCCACGCTGCTGCCGGCGGCAACCAACTCCTTGCCGTCAGCAGTTATGGGGCTAGTGACGATTCCCGTAAACGGATCGCCGGGCTTGCTGGTTTTCGAGGTGAGAGTGCAAGTCAGCCGTACGTGCAAAAGGCTTCCCGCGGGAATGACCTGGGTGTTCGGCGGCGGCGGAGGAACCTTGTTGTCCGTGGCGAGCGCGGCGGGGACTAAAGTGGCCACCGCCAGTAATCCTGTGACGAAGCTGGCTGCGAACTTCTTCATAAGATTCACCTCGACGTGCGATCTCACGGTTAGCCCGACCGGGTTGAGCTTGGGTTCAGCCCGAGGTTCCCCGTACATCACTCTACACCTCTTGGAGTCCCCTGGCAAGCACACCCCAACCTTGCCCGTTCGATTCGGGGTAAGCGTTGCAGGTTGCCCGGAAATTGGAGGCGCTTGAATATGGTGCAAAGACCCTGACCAGAATCTAGCGCCAGTGCTACGATTCCACTTGCCCATGGATCCTCCTGTCGAAAAGCGCGACCGGCGCCTGATGCAGCAAATGTTCGGGGCCATCGCTCCCCACTACGATTTTGTGACCCGCGCATTTTCATATGGCATGGACCGGAATTGGAAATGCGCCGCTGTCCGGAAGGCGTCGTTGTTCAGTGGCGCCATGATTCTCGACCTGGCGTGTGGCACGGGTGATTTCTCCCATATCATCCTGAAGTCAGTCGCCAAGGCGACGGTGCTTGGCGTTGACCTGAGCGAAAAGATGCTCGATGTGGCGCGAAGGCATTCGACCCTCAAAGTCGTCTGCGCCGACGCCCTGAGGTTGCCGTTTCCGAGTAGTCTATTTGATTGCGTTTTCGTTGGCTACGGACTGCGCAATTTCCCCAATTTACCCGCCACGCTTCAGGAGATCCACCGCGTCACGCGCCCGGGCGGCCGGATGGTGAGCCTGGATTTCTTCCTGCCCGCCAACCGCCTTTGGCGCAAGGTGTATCTTGGATATCTGTTCGGTCAGGGCGCGTTCTGGGGTTTCCTGTTGCACGGCCACCCGCGTCTTTATACCTACATTCCCGACTCGTTGCAGACATTCGTTTCCATCGAGGATTTCTCAGTTCTATTGCGAAAAATGGGATATGCGCAGGTTGATGCGCGTGCCTATCTACGCGGGGGAATCGGTATGCACTGGGGAGTCAAGCGTTAGCGAGCTCAGAAGCGGGTTCCAAATTTGACCGCACCCGCCCCATTCGCTATACTTTGACTGAGGAAAGGCGCGACATGCCGAACATCATCAAGGAAATGGCTGAATCCGCTGCGGCACTCGCCAAGGGATTTGCGACGACCTTCAAGGAAATGCTCGGGCCGACGGTGACGGAGAATTATCCCATCGAGCCCGTGCACTTTGAGGATCGCTACCGCGGTGTGCACGTGCTGCGCCGCGACGAAAACGGTTTGGAGAAGTGCGTTGCCTGCTTCCTGTGCGCCGCTGCGTGCCCGGCCAATTGCATCCACATTGAAGCGGCGGAAAACACCGGCGACCACCGCATCAGCGCGGCCGAGCGCTATGCCGAGGTCTACAATATCGATTACAACCGCTGCATCTTCTGCGGCTATTGCGTGGAAGCCTGCCCGTGCGACGCCATCACCCACGGCCACGAATTTGAAATCGCCGGTTACGATACGAACACCCTTGTTTACCGCAAAGAACAGTTGCTGGAACCGGTGCCTCCGTCAGCTCCTAAGTAAATCCAGACCCGAATACTCCTGAACGGCAATGGTAATCTGGCAGCACGGGCGTCCCACTGCGTTGTGGCATGCCCATCTTGGCCACGCGCACGGGCAGGGTGCCGGTGCCGCAGCGGGCGCGGCGCCCGCGTTAGGGCCACCGAATTCCCCGCGCCTAATCCTCCCGCTTCGAGTTATGATATCTACAATCACCACCCAGGAGGGCAGACAAGTGAGATGCGCAAGCATATTGGCGGCGCTGTTGCTTTTCCCCAGCGGTTTGGGGTTGGCGCAGTCCGTTTCCATGAAGGGCGATTCGCTCGACAAGGTGCAGGTGTTGGCGCTGGTGCTGGGCGATGTTCCGAGCTCGCGCGTGGCCACCTTGGTGGTGGAGCGCGGCATCGTCTTTCAGCCACAGAAGGCTTATCTGGATCTGCTCAAAAAGGTCGGCGCGGACGATGGAGTAATCACCGCCGTGAACGTCGCCCAGCGGCCGCCGGACCACCCCGGCGCAGACGCCGCTCCTGCCAGGGACGCTCCACTGGACCGCGACGAGATCCTGAATCTTCTGCTGACCGGGATGGAAAGCGATGTGCTCACGCAACTCATCACCTCCCGGGGAATTGATTTTGAACCTTACGATGAGTATTTGCATGCTTACCAGGTAGCGGGAGCAAAGCCCGACCTGGTGGGCGCGCTTCGCCAAGCCGGGCAGTCGAAGCTCGGCGCGTCAACGATGAACATGACCGCTCACGAGGACAAGCACCCGAAATCCGCTGAGGGCGTTCCGCCTGCGAAAATCGTGCGTATGTCGGGGGAAATGGAGGCGACGCGGCTCATTTCCCAGGCGCCCCCGGAGTATCCGCAGATCGCCAGGAATGCGCGCGTACAGGGCACCGTCCGCCTGGCCGCGATGATCGGCATTGACGGCTCGGTGGAAGAGCTGGAAGTCATCAGCGGCCATGCGCTCCTGATTAAATCCTCGATAGACGCGGTTTCAAAGTGGAAGTATCAACCCTTTCAGTTAAACGGCGCGCCGGTTGAGGTGCAAACCGAGATCGATGTGAAATACGTGCTGGTGAACTGAGAGCCACGGGCAACCCGGCTGGCGCAGACTCATGGTGTGTGGAGTCTGCGGTTCCCCGGAGCCCTGATGGGAAGAGTTCCACGCAGGGATTGAGGTACATCTCTGCGCCAGCCGCGAAGAACAATTCCACTGAAGGAGAATCATCATGGCCAACGCCACTCTGCAGCAACACAAAGTGGTCCCGCCGGCCGAGTGGCTGGCGGCGCGGAAGGAGCTTCTGGCGAAGGAGAAGGAATTCACCCGCCTGCGCGATGAGCTAAGCCGCAAACGCCGCGAGTTGCCCTGGGAAAAAGTCGAAAAGCAGTATGTTTTCGAGGGCCCCAACGGCAAGGAATCGCTGGCCCAACTTTTCGGAAAACACAGCCAGCTTGTCATCTACCACTTCATGCTCGGGCCCGGATGGAAGGAGGGCTGCCCAAGCTGCTCCTACCTGACTGACCATTTTGACGGCGCAACCGTGCATCTTGCGGCCCGCGACGTCACTCTGATCCTGTGTTCGCACGCGCCAAACGCCGAAATCGAGACCTTCAAGAAGCGCATGGGATGGAAGCTGAAGTGGGTTTCCTCGAATGGCAGCGAATTCAATTTTGACTATCACGTTTCGTTCTCGCCGGAAGAGAGGGCCAACGGCAAGGTGAAATATAATTACACAGAAGAGGCATTCCCCTCGGACGAAGGCCCGGGACTGAGCGTCTTCTATAAGAACGAGAAGGGGGAAATTTTTCACACTTACTCCAGCTACGCGCGCGGACTTGATATTTTGGTGGGTACCTACAATTTTCTCGACCTCGTCCCCAAGGGCCGCGATGAAGATGGCCTTGCCCACACCATGGCGTGGGTGCGGCACCACGATCGCTACGTGCAGGGGCAATTGGTCGATCCCAAGGCGCTCTACCAGCAGCCGGAGAAGGTCAAATAGCAGGCGCGCGCTCCGAAGGCAGTGTGGTTCGAGATCCGCACTGACGTGTTCTCCCCGGCGAAGCCCTTCACGAATTCATGCAATCAAACCGTGTGGAGGCCAGTGTGTCATGCCGTATCCACTCAGTCTGGAATCCGCCAAACAGCGACTGCTGGAGGCCCAGGGAGCTTTAGAGGCATACCTGATTTCCGAGGACAAAAGCATCGGCTCGCACAAGCAGCTCGCCGAAGCCCTCCGCGCCGCCATCGATGATTTCTTGAGTCAACTCCTTCAATCCCCTCCTTGAACCTGACGGTGACCCGCGCTTCACTGATTGCTCCATCGAGAAAGGTCCCCCCGAATTAACGTCGTAAATTCACATATAATCATCCGCCGGCATTGAGTAGCCGGGACTAGCGGCAACTCGGACGGAGGGATAGGCGTGCACAAACCGAAGAGTCTTACGCTCAAGCTTGGACTTGCGGTTCTTACGCAATCCCTTGCGGCGAATCTGGTCATTGCCCAAACGCCCGCGGCCCGGCCGGCGCCCCCCACTCGAGATCCCCACACGCCAGGCTATGTGAAAGCAAGGGAATTACCGGACGGCAGCGTGCCCCCGGCGGCCGTCGACGGCAATTTCATCGTCGGACCGACGCATCAGCCCGCCCCCGAGATGGCCGCCCACGAAGGCGTGCCACAAGGCGTGGTGACTGAGTTCACGATGAGCTCAGTGGACAGCAAGATTTATCCCGGCATCGCGAGAGACGCGGGCACATTCGGCACGCCCGATATGAACGATTCGGCGAAATTGGTGGTTACCACGAGCCATCCGGCCCCGTACACGCGCCACGTTGCCGTCTACGTGCCCAGGCAGTATGCGCCTGGAACTTCCGCGCCCTTTATCGTCGGCGCGGATGGGCCCGACCGGCTCCTGTTTGCCGCCCTCGACAATCTGATTGCTGAACACCGCGTGCCGGTGATAATCGCCATCTCTATCGGGAACGGAAGTGGTGACGCTCAGGGCAGCGAGCGCGGCCTGGAATACGACACGATGTCGGGCCTTTACGCGGAATTTGTCGAGAAGGAAGTTCTGCCTTTGGTCGAGCAGAAATGCCACGTGAAGCTTACGAAGGATCCCAACGGCCGCGCCACGATGGGAACCAGTTCCGGCGGCTCCTGCGCGCTGAGCATGGCGTGGTATCACCCCGAGCTCTATCATCGCGTTCTCACCTTTTCGGGCACCTACGTCAACCAGCAGTGGCCCTCCAACCCGCAGACTCCGCACGGAGCGTGGGAATACCATGAGAAGCTGATTCCAAACAGCCCGCGCAAGCCCATTCGCATCTGGCTGGAGGTGGGAGACACCGACCTTTTTAACCCCAACGCCATGCGCGATGGAATGCACGATTGGGTGGTGGCCAATGAAAATATGGCCAGGGTGCTGGCCGCGAAACACTACCGCTACCAATTTGTTTTCGTCCGCAATTCCAAACACGGCGACCGGCCGACGAAGCAAGAACTATTGCCCGAAGCGCTGGAATATATCTGGCAAGGGTACCCGCATGGGAAATAACCGGCGTGGTTGCGACCTTTGGCTGGCGCAGAGCGAGCTCAGCTCTGCGATTCACATGCCGCTCGACATCTGGCGAGGATAAATGGACATCCCGACCCTCGCCCGGATTCCTCTCTGCTCAGGATCGATTATCTCCTGCGGATCGCAGAGCTGAGCTCGCTCTGCGCCAGCCCGCCCGATTGGCATGTAATTGACGGAGTGGCTTAAGCTACCGCCCTGCCTGCGCACGCGGCAGGTAGTTGGCGCGAACTTCCTGGACGAACTCACGCAATACGCGTTCGGGATGGGCATCGCTCAACAACGGTTCGCCGATGACTACATTTTCGATCCCCTGCTGCACGGCGCGCACGGCGTCTTCAGTGCAGAAGCAGCTACAGCCGATCGGTATCGAAACGGCGGTCTGGACTTCCTTGAACCACTGGCTTCCGTTTTTCGTGGCATCGGCGCGACGTTGGTCGGCACCGTAGTGCAGATAGATAAGGTCGGCGCCCCACTCGGCGCACTGCCGGGCGCGTGCCGACTGGTCCTTCACGCCAATCGTATCCACGACGACGCCGATGCCCGTTTTCCTGCCCATAGCGATGGCGGAGAGCACCGTCTCATCGGGAGAATTCGCGCAAACCGTCATCAACTTGCCTCCCTGGGCGAGCGTTCGCTCGACGTTCTTGCCGCCCGAGTCCATCGTTTTGTAATCGGCCAGCACGGGATAGTCCGGGAATGCCCTTGCCAGGGCTCCGATTGCCTCCACGCCCTTCATAACGATCAATGGAGTGCCCGCCTCCAGCCAGTCGAAGCCAACTTCCACGGCGATCTTCGCCATTTTCAGAGCTTGGGGAATATCGGGGAAATCCAGGGCTATTTGCGTGATGGGCGGTTTGATTTGCATTAACTCTCCTGTCTGCTTGGGAATTTTTTTGATTTCAGCCGCGGCCCTGCAAGTAGCCTTTCTTCATGAAACGGGGGACCTCTGTTGAGCTGACGTCAATAAAATACTGTAGTAGAGATCAGGCACGCTGTCGATATTGAATCGGCAGGCGGAAGAGGGATCTAATCCCAATTTCGGGCGCGCTGGCTGGCGCAGATTCCTGGGTTGGGAGTCTGCGATCCTGTATCCGTCTTCCCCGTTTTCCAGCCTGGAAAATGTTAAGATGTGGTGGCTGTCCCCCACGGCCCATGACATCGGGGGGAGTACCTGAAATCGTGCTGATACCAGGAACACGCCGCAGCGATCGCGTCACCAGTTCCATTCGACTTTTCGTCTCCGGGAACGATATGCATGGAAGCGTCTTCGCGGTAGAGTGCCGCACCGTGGTTCTTTCCAGGAATGGCGCCCGGGTTGTCATTCCGCACAAGATTAACCCGCACGAGGAACTTAGCGTTCGAGTCATCGCCACCGGCCTGGAAGCGGATATGCGCGTGATTGGGGCAATTGCAGAGACGTCCGAAGGCACCCACTATGGATTGCAGTTCGTCGACCCCAAAATCAACATCTGGCAGATCGAGTTTCCGCCCATCCAGGACGCGTCCGATTCGGTGGGCAAAGCCCTGCTCGAGTGCGATGCCTGCCAATACGCCGCGGTGGTTTACCTTCGTGAGTTTGAAGTGGAGGTCTTTGACGCACAGCAAAGAATTTCGCTACGCTGCAAGCGATGCGATGCGGTGACCACGTGGAAGGTGTCGCATCGCGAGCCCTCACCAGCCTTTGAAGCCGCGCCAGTGCCGCCGCTGAAACACTCACCAGCGTCGCCCCCTGCAAAGGGCGGCGCGGAGCGGCGCCGCGCCCGAAGACTGGACCTGAAGATGACGGCGTGCGTTCGAAGCGCAACCCACGGTGACGAGATAGTCCCCACTGAGAACGTTTCCAAAGGCGGTTTCGGCTTCAAAAGCGCAAATAAATACGCCGTGGGTATGGTGGTGGAAGTTGCCGTCCCCTACTCACCCGAAGCGGCAAACATCTTTTCACTTGGAAAAATTACCGGCCTGCGGCCTCTCCCTGAGCAAGGCCGCTACGCTTTCGGCGTCTGCTATTTGCGCGAAACCGAAGTCCATAAGCTGAAAGATTGACTCTCGCGGTGGCGCAGACATCGCATTTGAAGTCTGCGTCACGCAGCACTCCTCCGATTCCGGGTCGCATACACAAACCCCGATGTATGCGACACCCAAGTCGAAATCATATATTGACCTTCTTGTTATCTTGTTCACGATGCAAATTATCTTTAGCCGTGTGCAAAAACTACTCGCAATTGCGCGCTGCCGCTAGTTGTTCAGTTCCACAAGGTTCCTGCAATCAAGTTAATTTCATCGGTTTAGAGACTATCTTCGTAAGATCAGACATTTTGGCATAACTCCTGCCTTGGTCCATTGCCTAGGGCCACATTGGGTTGCACGGGGATTCTTAAGATTTTTTCCCGAGGTGAGACAATGGCAGGAGCATATTCGAGACGGTACCCCCGGCTGAATGCTCATGTGCCGGTAGATTATACGTTCGGCAACCAGACGTCACGGTGCTTTGCCGAAATCCTGGGTGGCGGGGGGCTCTTGCTCACCCAGGCTGCGCATCTTGAGCCGGGCGATCAGCTTTTGGTAAGCTTCCGACCCGCCAAACACCTGTCCGTCATCCACGCCAAGGCAATCGTTCTTCCGCGGACGGACAGTGGGACGGCAGTGGAATTCAAAGAGATCACCTCCGAGGATCGCCACCTTCTCCTGCGGTTCATTCATCGGAAAACCGGTGACCGCAAGGTTCTGGACCGCGCGCCCCTGGCCACCCAGATTCAAAGCGAGCATGGCCTGTCGTTGGCTTTTTCGAGGGATCTCAGCCTTGGCGGCATGTTCATTGAAACCAAGGACCAGTTTCCCGTCGGCTCGCCGCTGGTGGTGCGTTTCAATCTCAACGAAAAAGACAAGGTGGTTATTACCGCCGCGCTCGTGGCTTATCTCGTCGAGAAAATGGGGATGGGAGTCCTGTTTCCGATACTTACACCTAGCAACCGCGCCGCCATCGAGGAGTACGTCGAAAGCCATCCGGACCCGTTCCCGGACTGGTCTCCAAGCCCCTGCCTCCCTCCCGAGGAGCAGAACACAGCTTGTGGCCTTGGTGGAAAAAAGAGCTCAGGGCCTATGAAGGTAATCTGCCGCATCGCTCCCAAAGAAAGAATCGTGCCTGGCACGGTCTTGCACTAGAACGTACCTGACACCTTCATTTCCCTTTCGTCAATGTCTTCGGAAGTTGTTTCGAATGGCACGTAGCCAATCGCCAAGAAGCGGGAAGTATGTCTTACGCCGAACTGGCGCGCTCTCGGATCGAGCCTGCAGAAATGAGAGAATTTCCGCAGCCGGCACACGGGTCGCCACCGTATCGACGGCCGCGTATAACACTCTAAGGCCTGCGTCGATAACAAAAACAGAGGGTTTCGCGATGCCCCCTCTCTCTCCTGTATTTAGCACGCCCCATTCCCGAATAACGTGATGTTCCACGTCGCACAATAAGAGAAAGGGCAGCGAAAGCTGGGAACGCAACTCTTCGGAGTCGGCCGGCGTATCGACGGAAACTGCGGCTATGCCGGCTCCGGTTGCAGAAATTGCAGCGTAGTGGTCGCGATAATCCGCCAACTGGCGGTGGCAAAATGGTCACCACCAGCCGCGATAGAACAGCACAACCACCGGCCCATGCGATGCCAGGTCCGAAAGGCGTCGCGCCGTTCCTGTTGAATCCGGCAGGTTAATATCCGGCGCGAGTTCACCTCGATTTGGGACCTTATCCACGCCTCCAGCTTACCACTACTTCCACGACCGATACGGTCTTAGCGGGGAACGGTGGGGGAAACGGCGGTTGGCGCGGACATTGCGTTTTATTCTTGCGTAACGTCACGCGACAAGGGTCCCGGATCGCATACATAAACCCCGATGTATGCGGCACCCGCGGTGATGTCCTGGTTTGCGGGTTTGGTTTCGCGCGCCTTGCGCGTGTCCATTGCAGGGCCGACTTTCAGGTCGGCACGTGTCGAACTGAAGCTCGGCGCTACATTCAAACAGGGTCAGCGCGGCTTCATTTACTCGCTTGGAGGCGCAGGGCAGGCGTGGTAATCTCTGGCTTCTATGAGCCGGGCTGTGAGCCGGGGCTTCGACGCGCCGAGCGACATCAAAATCCAGCATCAGGGGAGGGCAACATGAAACGCCGGGACTTCCTGAAGACGACAGCCGTGGGAATGGGTGCGGCCTGGACGGGTACGTCATGGGCGGGCACGGGCCTGTTTGCGCGCCTGGCGCCGGCATCGACCACGCGGTTCGCGGCTTCCGACACCATCGTGCTCGGCAACACCGGAATCAAGACCAGCCGGCTGGCGTGCGGCACCGGAACCATCGGATCCGGTCACCATTCGAATCAAACCGCTCTCGGCCTGAAGGGGCTGGGGGACCTGCTGTGTCGCGGCTACGACAACGGCCTGCGATTTTTCGATACAGCTGACTCCTACGGCTCTCATCCGCACGTGGCGGAGGCGCTGAAGCACGTTCCGCGCGAACAAGTGACCATCCTAACCAAGTCCGGGTCGCGCGACCCTGTCAAAATGCGCGCCGACATTGACCGTTTCCGCAAGGAATTGAACACCGATTACATTGACATCGTCCTGATGCACGGCATGACCGAAGACGATTGGACGGAGCGCTTCCGGCCCACCATGGACGTGCTGTCCGAACTCAAGGATAAGCGCATCATCCGCGCGCACGGTTGCTCCTGCCACAAGCTTGAGGCTCTGCAGGAGGCCGCCAATTCGCCCTGGGTGGAAATCATCCTCTCGCGCATGAATCCCATCGGCTCGCATATGGACGCCGACCCCGACACAATCAAAGCCGTCCTTGCCCAGGGACGGGCAAACGGGAAGGGAATCGTGGGCATGAAGATTCTCGGCCAGGGTGATATGCGCACGCGCCAGGATGAAGCGCTGCACTTCGCCCTGAATCTGGGAATCCTCCACGCCATGACCATTGGCGCGGAAAGCGCCGGCGAGCAGTCTGATCTGATAACGCGAATCGCCACGGTGAACGGGTGACCACAGAGAGGCCTTGGCAAAATGGGAGATGAGGCCAAGTCCACTTCGAAGCTCGTTCCAGTTGGAATTCTCCTTATCCTCCTTGGGATTTTCCTGCCCCTGACGGTTGCTAGATTATTGGGGGCTAAGCCACTTACTCTTGCTTTGGCGCTACTAATAGATGGATTGAGGCTCTGCTTCTTTATCGGTGTGGGCTGCGTGTTACTTGGGTGGCTTCGAAATCATGGGCCAAAGCGTGGGTAGCCCGTCGCCAATTCTCAAGGGCGATTCACGCTTGAATTCGGACAACCTGCCTCCACAAACCGGCTATCATAATCTGCATGCGGAGTGGGTTCAGAAAAGCCTGCTTGGTTGCCATCGCGGCATCGGCAATTGGCGTGGTGGTGCGTGCGCAGGAGCCTGCTCCGGCGACATCACCGCAATTGCCTCCACCCACTACCGACCCCAAGGAAATTGTGCGCCGCGCGCTTGACGTAGATCAGAATGGCTTCCGGCGCGCGCGCGATTACACCTTTGAACGCCGCGAGGAAATGAAAGAGATTGGGAAAAGTGGCACGGTCGAAAAACATGAGATCAACACATACGATGTGACCATTCTTTACGACCAGCCGTATTCACGCCGCATCAGCAAGAATGACAAGCCGCTGAATGAGCAGGAGGAACGCGAAGAGCAGGAAAAGTTTGACAAGCGCGTCGCCGAGCGTCGCGACGAAAGCCCGGAAGAACGCGCGAAAAGGCTGGCCCGGCATGAAAAGCAGCGTGAGGAGGAGCGGGCGTTCATCCGCGACGTCGTCAACGCCTACGACTTTCGCATCGCCGGCGAAGAGCAGGTGGACGGACACGCCGCGTGGGTCATTCAGGCCACTCCACGCGCGGATTTCCACCCCACTCAGCCGCACGCGGACATTCTCTCCAAGATGCAGGGCAAGATGTGGGTCAGCAAGCAGGATTACGGCTGTGTCAAGCTTGATGTCACGACACTCGACACGATTTCCTGGGGGCTCTTCATTTTGCGCATTCACAAGGGCACGGAAATTCAAATTGAGCAGACCCGTGTGAACGATGAAATCTGGCTGCCGCGCCGCATGTACCTGAATGCCAGCGCCCGCCTGGGGATCTTTTCAAACGACGATTACATCTGGGAGGAAACCTATTCCGGCTACAAGAAATTCACGTCGGACTCGCGAATCCTGCCCGGCGCGGCGGCCGTAAATCCTTAGATCGAAGCCAACGTTCCGAATTTGTAGCGCGGGTGTCCGCACCCGCGATTGATCTTCAATTCAGCCACGGGTGGGGACACCCGCGCTACAACGGCGCCGGGTTCCCGCCTTTGTGCGCGCACGAACTGTAGTATGCTTTTGGATTATGTCCGCACGTGAGGAAACAGAATCGCAAGCGAAACCGCCTGCCTCTCAGCATCAGATTCTGCTGGAGGTTAGCGAATCGATTGCCACGCATCGCGACCTACCCGCCCTTTTCCACGACCTTAAGGAACGCCTTCCACGACTGGTGAAGTTCGACACACTCTGGCTGGTTCTGCACGAGCCGGTCCGGAATGTGATGCGATTGCACATTCTAGAAACTCCCTCGCGCGCCTACTTGGATTACGTCGAGCGGCGGGTTGAGGACGCGCCGAGCGGCTGGGTGTGGGAACGGCAGGAGACGCTGGTCGTTTCCGACATCGAGCGCGAGACGCGCTTCAAAGCGGCATTCGACTCCCTGCGCGAGATCAACGTACGGTCGTTTTGTATTCTGCCCCTGACTACTCCGCACCAGCGCCTGGGCGCAATCGGGTTCGGCAGCCAGCAAGCGGGCGCCTACGGCAAGGAAGGGTTGGAATTTCTTCAGCTTGTGGCGCGGCAGGTGGCCACCGCCGTGGATAACACGCTGAGCCATCAGGCTGCGCAGGCGTTGCGGCAGCAGCTAGAACACGAACGCGACCGGTTGAAGCTGCTTCTCGACCTGAGCAACAGCGTCGTCTCAAATCTCGACTTGCGGCAATTATTTCGCGCCATCTCCGCCAGCGTGCGCCGGGTGATGGAAAGCGACTACGCCAGCGTCACGCTGCCCGAGGAGGACGGCAAAATTCTGCGCGTCTACGCGCGGCAGTTTTCGGAAGGCGGCGAAGCGTGGGAAGAGGAAATTGTCGTGCCTGCCGCGGGAAGGCCGGCGACCCAGGTGCTCGAAACCGGCAAGCCGCTGCTGCTTGACCGCGAGGCCATCGCAACATTCGGACCGCAATTTACCCTGGCGAAAATGGGATTCAAATCCGTCTGCTTTCTTCCCATGATTACGCGCGGGAAGGTCCTGGGTACATTGAACCTCGGCTGTTTGCGCGAAGACGCATTCTCTCACGGCGATGTCGAATTCCTGGCTCAATTGGCCGGACAAATCGCCATCGGCGTGGAGAACGCATTGAACTTCCTGAAACTTTCCGAAGCCCGCGAACGCCTGGCGGAAGAGCGCGATTACCTGATCGAAGAGATTCGCACTGACCACGACTTTGAAGCCATCATCGGTGAGAGCGCGCCCTTCAAGCGCGTGTTGAAGCAGGCGGAACTGGTGGCTCCCACGGGATCCACCATTTTGATTCTGGGCGAGACGGGCACCGGCAAGGAAGTTCTGGCGCGCGCCATTCACAACATCAGCCCGCGCCGCGACCGCACGTTTGTCAGCGTGAACTGCGCGGCGATTCCCCTGGGACTGCTGGAGAGCGAGCTGTTCGGCCATGAGAAGGGCGCATTCACGGGGGCCATTGCGCAGAAGATTGGCCGCTTCGAGCTGGCGCACCAGGGAACGCTCTTCCTTGATGAAGTCGGCGATATTCCGTTGGAATTGCAGCCGAAACTTCTGCGCGTTTTGCAGGAGCAGGAATTTGAGCGCCTGGGAAGCACCCGGACGCTGCGCGTGGACGCGCGCGTTATCGCCGCCACCAGCCGCGACCTGGCGCAGATGGTCGAAAACGGGGAATTCCGCAGCGACCTCTTTTACCGCCTGAATATTTTCCCGATTTTGGTGCCGCCCCTGCGGGAAAGAACTGTGGATATTCCGCTACTCGCCGCGCATTTTACTGACAAGTACGCACGCCGGATGGACAAGCGCATCCGCAACATCCCGGCCGAAACCATGGACGCCTTGAAGAGCTACCACTGGCCCGGTAACGTTCGCGAACTGCAAAACTTCATCGAGCGCGCCGCGATCCTGACGCCAGGATCGACGCTGCAGGCGCCCCTTTCCGAGCTGAAGCAGGCGGGCCGGGAAGTTCTGCGGAAACCTCGAACTCTGGCCGAGGCAGAGCGCGAGCAGATCCTGCGCGCCCTGCGTGAGTCGCGGGGCGTGCTGGGCGGCCCCGGCGGAGCGGCGGAGCGGCTGGGTCTGAAGCGCACCACGCTGTTCTATAGAATGAGGAAGCTGCGCATTAGCAGGCCGACGGAACCGTGACGACATGCTGTCAGGCGTCAATAATTTGACGTCAAAAACCACGGAAAATCCCATAATCCCTCCCAGAATCTTGACGATATCTTAGCTAAACATTTCATTTTCAATCGATTATTCCAATAACATAATTTAATCGTAGATGGAACCCAAGATGCCATGTATGAAGGAGTACGCCAGATTGATTGTTGTCATTTGGGCGGGCCATAAGCAAGGCATGGTGAACGCCTCTGAGTACCAAGCGTCGGGTTAGTTGGCTAAGAAGGTTCCGCCGGCCCGGGTTTAAGGATACCGGGCCGGCGGAGAAATTGAAGTTTCCGCGATGTGGATTGTTCGGCTCGCATTACGGCGGCCTTACACCTTCATCGTGATGGCGATTGTCATCATGATCATGGGTGGGCTGGCCATTGTGCGCACGCCCAAAGACATCTTCCCGAACATCAACATTCCGGTCGTCAGCATTTTGTGGAATTACGCGGGCTTTTCGCCCGAGCAGATGGCCACGCGCATCACGGTGATCAATGAGCGCTCGCTCACGCTGACGGTGAACGACATTGAGCACATCGAATCGGAGTCGCTGGCCGGCACCTCTGTCATTAAGATCTTCTTCCAGCCCGGCGCGAGCATCAGCACGGCGCTCAGCCAGGCCACCGCGATGTCGCAGACGCAGCTTCGGCAATTACCGCCTGGCACCACTCCCCCCCTCATCATTCAGTACAGCGCCTCCACCGTGCCCATTCTGCAAATCGGCCTTTCCGGGCACGGTCTTTCCGAGCAGCAACTCTTCGACCTGGGTTCGAATTTCATCCGCGTGCAACTGGCGGACGTGGAAGGCGCGGCGATTCCCTGGCCCTACGGCGGCAAGATGCGCCAGGTACAGGTGGACCTTGACACGCAGGCCTTGCAAGCCAAGGGCCTTTCCCCCAACGATGTGGTGAACGCGCTCAACGCGCAGAACCTGATTCTTCCCTCCGGAACCTCCAAAATCGGCCAGTACGAATACGACGTGGAGACGAATGGCAGCCCGCTGACTACGGCGGAGTTGAATGACATGCCGATCAAGACTTCGGGCAACACGGTGATCTACATTCACGATGTTGCGCACGTTCGTGACGGCTTCCCGCCCCAGACGAACATTGTGCGCGTGGATGGCCAGCGGGCGGCGCTGTTGACAGCGATGAAGACCGGGAACTCCTCCACGCTGGACATCATTTCTCAAATCAAGGACGAATTGCCGCGTATTGTAAAAGGTTTACCGCCGCAGCTTCAGACTCACTTCCTGCATGACCAGTCGATTTTCGTGGTTGCAGCCATCCGCGGGGTAGTGAGGGAAGCGCTCATCGCCGCGCTGCTCACGGCGGCCATGATTCTGCTCTTCTTGGGAAGCTGGCGCAGCACCCTCATCATCGCCGTTTCAATCCCGCTCTCCATCCTGACCTCCCTCATCGTGCTCAGCGCGTTGGGTGAGACCATCAACATCATGACGCTCGGCGGATTCGCGCTGGCGGTCGGAATTCTCGTCGACGACGCCACGGTGGAAATTGAAAACATCAACCGCAACATCGCTATGGGCAAGGAGGTTCTGACGGCCATTCTGGACGGGGCGGCGCAGATTGCCGTTCCGGCATTTGTCTCCACCCTCGCCATCTGCATCGTTTTCGTCCCCATGTTTTTCCTCACCGGAGTCGCCCGGCACCTGTTCGTTCCGCTGGCGGAGGCGGTGAGCTTCGCCATGCTGGCGTCCTACCTGCTCTCGCGGACGCTGGTGCCCACCATGGCGCGATACCTGTTGCGCGGGCACGAGCACGATGCGGAGAACCTGGAGGCACAGGCGCAGGCCCACAGGCTGGCGCGCCTGCAATTGGAGTTCGAGCACACCTTTGAGCGTCTGCGCAGCCGCTATCGAGGCTGGCTCGCCGTCTGCCTGCACCATCAGGTGTGGTTTGCGCTGGCGGTTTTGGGCATTGCCGCCGCTTCTTTCCTGTTGCTGCCGTGGATCGGCCAGGACTTTTTCCCCAAGGTTGACAGTGGGCAATTCACCATTCATTTACGCGCTCCCACGGGCACGCGCATTGAGGAGACTGCCAGCCTGTGCGACATGGTGGAAGACTCCATCCGCCAGGAAATTCCGCGCTCGGAATTAAACAACATCATTGACAACATCGGCGTGCCCTACAGCAGCGTAAATCTTTCCTATAGCAATTCCGCCCCCATCGGCACGGGCGACGCGGACATCATGGTGGCGCTGAACGAAAACCATCATCCCACGGCGGAATACGTTCGCCGCTTGCGACTACGCCTGGCGCATGATTACCCCGGCGTCACTTTTTACGTTCTTGCCTCCGACATGGTCAGCCAGATACTGAATTTCGGCCTGCCCTCGCCCATCAATGTGCAGGTGGTGGGAAACGATTTGATCGCCGACCGGAATTTTGCCGAAGGGCTGCTGGCAAAATTGAAATACATTCCCGGCGCGGTTGATTTGCGCATTCAGGAGCCCTTCAATCTTCCGCGCCTTCAAGTGGACATTGACCGCACGCGCTCCGCGCAGGTGGGTTTCACCCCGCGTG
>JASHTY010000451.1 GCA_030040315.1 Terriglobia bacterium
CGCGCCGAGGATGCGATGGCGGGATAAAAAATCGCTCCCACGCCGCCCACGGCGATGGTCACCGAGGACAGAAACAGCGCCAGAGCCTGAATCTTGGCCATGAAGATCTGGCGGACGCTCAGGGGAAGCGGGACAAGGGTGGTAAAGTCCAGCCGATCGAGAAACAGCGCGTCCCACTGCAGGATGCTGACCACGCCCACAATCATTACCGCCAGAGTAATCAGGCCAAACTCATCGCGCAGCGAATAGGAGTCGAAAAGATAGGGGAAGCGCTGGCCAATCAGGTCATACGGCCCATACGAATAAAGAATGTAATAGAGTCCCGGCATCGCCAGGACAACCAGGATTTTCACGAAACCGAGATGGGATTCGCCGCTCTCGGAAACGAACTCATTCTCAAAGAACCGGCGGAACAGGTGCGCCGTGAGGGCGAACATCGGCGATCGCGCCTGGTGGCGGAGCTTGGGAATCGGGGCCATTTCTGAAAAGTCTGGCAAGGGTATTTCTCCGCGGCTTACGCGGCTCCGAGCTGCATGGTTTCGATGATCTCCCGTGCTGCGCCCTCCGTATCATCGTGAGAGACAAGCTGGGAGAAGATCCCTTCGAGCGATGGCTTTTGGGTCAATTCGCGCAGGTTGTCCACGGAATCATCCGCCACCACGCGGCCCTTGTGCAGAATGATGATCCTCTGCGCAAGGCGCTCGACCACTTCCAGCACATGCGAGCTGTAGAGAATGATCTTTCCCTCCTCCGCCAGCAGCTTCAGCAGGTTCCGGAACAGCAGAGCGGAGGTGATGTCGAGGCCGGAGAGCGGCTCATCAAAGATCAAGACTTCGGGATCGTGCAGCAGCGCCGCGGAGATCAGGATTTTCTGGCGCATGCCGCGCGAATACGACGCGCACAGGGCGTGCCGGTGACGATGTATTGAGAACAGTTGGAGCAAGTGTTCGATCTTTTCTTTAAGCAGCTGCTCCGGAATGGAGCGCAGCCGGCCCACCAGCAGCAGGTAATCCCATCCGGAGAGATAAGGGTAAAGTTGCGGTTCCTCCGGAACGTAGCCAAGGCGGCGTTTGAACTCAACGGAGTGTAAGTTGATGTCGCGGCCCTTGTAATAAATGCCTCCCTGGGTGGGCGGGAGCAAGCCCACCAGCATTTTCATGGTCGTGCTCTTGCCGGAGCCGTTGGGACCAAGGTAGGCGGTCACTTCGCCAGGGTGCAACGTAAAGGTGACGGAGTCCACGGCCGGAAGCCGCGTGTAACACTTGGTGAGTCCTTTGATTTCCAGCATGGCAATGCTCCGGGGGGCGGGGAATGGGAGCCTGATGACTCATGCCCGGTGCCTTGGATGGCGGGATTTGGTGCTTCGTTGCACAGGGCTGTGAATTTAGATCTGGTCTGCAATTTTGCTGGTCCTGGTCGTTCTATCTGATGAAGCTATTTTGATGATGGGCGGGCGCGCCCCAGGCACACCCCAACCGATTCGGCCAAGGGGTTGACTGGGGCCGGGAAACCTGCCACATTGAAACGACATCGAATGATGGGCTGTCTCGGGTTAGAAGGGTGCGAAACCGGCACTAAAACGGTAAGATTTCTGATGCGAGGTGAGCATGAAACGAACTCTTATGCTTTTGGTGGTAGTAACTCTCATGGGGACTCCGCGCTTGGGCGTGGCGCAGGACTTCGTCACCACGGCAATGTCCGGGCTTCCCACCACGACCCTGCGCGTAGAGTATTCGAGCCCCTCCAAGCTGCGCAAGCTGGCCAATTACCAGAGCATGCGCGCGAAGTTTCTGGGGCCGCGGCTACAGCAGCTTGAGGGCGCGCTCGCCCAGATCGGAATCACCGAAGACGACATCGACCAGCTTATGATCGGCTGGAAGCCGGGTGACAAGGAGATGGACCTTTACGGGTACGCCTTAGGCCATTTCGATAAGCTGAAGATTTCAGACCGCGCGGCCGCCAACAACCTGACGCCCACGGACATTTCGGGCCAGCAGGGGTATTGCCTCTCGGCGGGCCTGGCGGGAACCTGCGTGGTGGTTCTGGACAATTCCCTGGGAGCCTTCGGACCTTTGTCTTCCCTGACCACCGTCATCGACGCCCACAATGGGCAGGCGCCGAGCATCAATTCCGACCCGCGCTTCACCAGCCTGCTTGGCGACATCAATAAGGACGCACCGGTGTGGGGAATCGCTCTGGGAGGCGCCGTGGCGGATTGGTTTGGCGGCTGGCTATCGACCCAGAACAGCATCAAACTTGACTGGGGGCAGGTCTTTCAGAAGGTTGACTCGCTGACTTATGCGATTACCGCCGAAGACAAGGTGAATTTGGACCTTAAGCTCAATTGCAGCACGGCCGCAGACGCGGACAGCCTTCACCATGTGCTGGATGGGCTCAAGATGGCGCAACAGCTTTCCTGGGACTCCCAGAATCCCGGCCATCCTAATCCCTATTCTTCCATGAATGTGGACGTCCGTGACAAGCAGATTGGGATGCAAATCGCCATGGCGTATTCCGAGTTGACACTTGCGAATGGGGTTGGTGCAACTCAGAATTAACTGCAATGTGACTGACACGCGGCACCGGTGATTTGGCCCTAGTGCCCTTGTTGCTCGATCGCCGGTTAGATTCAAGCGAAGAAAACAATCTCAGCCTGAAGACTTCTGGAGAAATCACGGAAACTGCCCAACGCGCTGACCTGAAAGACGAAAACTACCGCTGAAATCGGCTTAAACACGAAGCAAAACCGCCAAAACATAAAAAATCTCGCAAGACTATATCTAGTGGTGTACCTTTGCGGCAACACCACATAATCTATAAAATGCCCTAATTTTCAGGAAAACCCGTATACAAAATATGAAGAAACACATAAAACTTACAAAATAGTACTTGACAAGCAAAAGGGCCCGTCGTACAAGTGTAGCCAGCAAGCAGTGCCGGTTAGCCTATTCGAAAATAGCGAGCAGTGCCGGTAAGCCTTTTACAGATAATTGGGAAACGCAACAGGGCACGACTGTGGCGGAAGGTAACAGCATGACAGAGACAAGAGAAGTCATGGACATCCGGGAAGCATCTGAGTATCTCGGGGTGTCGCGGGAGACCTTATACAAGTACGTATACGAAGAAAAGCTCCCGGCATTCAAACTCGGAAATCGCTGGAAATTCAAGAAGACCGTCCTGGACCGCTGGATGGAAAAGCAAAGCGCGCAGTTCGAGCATCGAGCGGCACGCAGGTTGCGCGCCACCGCCCGGTAGGGAGCATCGCCAATGTTTGGGTTAGGAAAAGTCAAAAGCCTGGTGGGGTTGGACATCGGTTCGAGCGCCGTCAAGGCGGTGGAGCTGCGCATGAAGGGTGGCTCCTATGAGCTCGTCAACCTGGGAATTGAGTCCCTCGGTCAGGATACTGTGGTGGATGGCGCGATCATGGACGCGCTTTCTGTATCCTCCGCCATTGAGAAGATATTCAACGACCATCATATAAAGACCAAGAATGTGGCTACGTCGGTATCCGGCCACTCGGTGATCGTTAAGCGGGTGACGGTGGGCGCCAACACGGAGGAGGAGCTCTTCAGCGCCATCCCCTACGAAGCACAGCAGCATATTCCCTTTGACATGACGGACGTGAACCTGAGCTACCAGTCCCTGGGCCCTGCCCCGGCAGGAAATGGAACGGACGTGATGCTGGTGGCCGTAAAGCGCGAAAAGATTCTCAACCACACGAACGTTTTGAGCCAGGCCGGCAAGCTGCCTACGGTGGTGGACTACGACGGTTTCGCGGTCTACAACGCCTTTGAGGTGAATTACGACGCCCCCGCGGAAGAGATGGCGGCCCTGCTGAATATCGGCGCCAGCATCATGAACATTGTCATCGCGCGCGGCGGCAATCCGCTGTTCACACGCGACGTTTCAGTGGGCGGAAATCAGTATACCGACACGCTCCAAAAGGAACTCGACTTGAGCTTCGAGGATGCCGAGAAATTGAAGCAAGGCCAGGAGGTGTCGAACGTCACGCAGGACCAGAAACTGCCCCACCTGCGCTCCGTCACTGAGATTCTGATGCTGGAAATCCAGAAGACTTTCGATTTCTTCCGCCAGACGACCTCCACAGAGAACATTCAGCATATTTATGTTTCGGGAGGGACGGCGAAGATTGAGGGCCTGATTGATCAGCTCAAGGCGGAGTTCAACATTCCCGTGGAGGCCATTAACCCGTTCCAGAAGCTGGTAGTGGATAACAAGAGGTTTGATTTGGCTTACGTGGACGAAATTGCTCCCCGCATGAGCGTTGCGGTGGGGCTGGCTTTGAGGAGCTTTGACTAACCATGATTAAGATCAATCTTCTGGGAGTCGCGCAGGCCCCCACCTCCAAGGGGCCGTCCCTGGGCGGACCGCCTGCACCCATCGTTACTCAGATTGTGGTCTTCGTGGGGGCCGTCATCATCTGCTTCGGCGTTGTCGGGGTCCTTTATAAGGTCTGGTCCAATCAGGCGGATCAATTGGCCACGCAAATGACCCGGGAGAAGACCCGGCACGCGGCCCTGGCAGCCGTGCAGGCCCAGAACCTGCAATATCAACAGCATTTGAAAGATCTGGAAACCCGCATCAATGTCATTCAGCAATTACAAGCCAGCCGCGTTGGACCCGTGGAATTGATGAGTTCCCTGGGTATCGTGGTCAACCAGACCAGCGACGTTTATCTTTACACGATGAGCATGGTGGGCACGAGGTATCAGCTTAAGGGCCAGTCAGGCACCGTGGATTCGATGGCAAACTTCCTGGCATCCTTGAAGAGGTCCGGGGCGTTTGACGATGTCAAGCTTGAGCAATTTTACGAAGACGACCAACAAACCCGTCTGACCTATAAGTTCACTCTCAGTTGTAATTTTGTTTCCGCGGCGGCGGCTGCCATTCAGCCTGCCGGGTCGGCGCCCGCGGGTCCTGGCGGGCCTGGTAAACCGGCTTCCAGCCCGGGCGGGATGACCAGTGTGCCCGGTCAAGTTCAGCAGACGCTAAAACGCGGATCGTAATAGAGGGTAATCGAGATGGCCAAGAACTTTAATGATCTTCCAGGCTCCGTGCAAGCCGCCATACTGGTGACCGTCGCCGCCGTTGCGGCCGGTGGCGTGTTCTATTACTTCGTTTTCCCGATGAAAGACAAAAACGACAAGCTGGCCGCCGATGTGGCAAAACTCAAGGCGGAAAACGATAAGAACGAGGCCTTTAAACAGCAGCAGGTGGGCTACATCAACTTGATCAAGCAACTGGAAAGCCAATTGGAGACCCTACGTTCCATCGTTCCTGATGAACAGGCCACCGATGAGTTCATGAAAACCGTGTTCGCCGATGGGACAAGTACCGGCACGGAGATTCGCACTTTCATTCCGGGTGTTCCGGTGACGCGCGACTACTACGTGGAGATGCCCTTCACGGTTCACCTGGATGGCACGTTTTACAATTTGCTGAACTTTTTCGACCGGTTGTCGCATGAGCAACGAATCATGAGCGTCTCCGGCCTTTCGCTGGGCACCCCAAATGGCGGAGGCATGGGAAGCTACACCGTCTCGAAGAGCGAAACGGTGGGGGCCAATTGCGTTCTGACGACTTATTACAACAAGTCCCCGAATGCACCGGCGCCGCCACAAACTCCGAATAACCGGAGGAGATAACAAGCAGGATGAGGCCAATGGCTAAGCAAATGATTCATCGCATTGGAAACATGCAGGCAGCGCACCTTCTGCTCACCTTCAGCCTGGGGCTGGCGATTGCGGCAGCACCGGTTTTGGCCGGGCAGCAATCCTCATCGAATTCCAAGGCCAAGAATGCACAGACCTCCGGGCAGAAGAGCGCCAGCTCTTCGACGGCGAGCTCGCCATCGTCATCTTCGTCTTCGGGATCTTCCCTGGGTGCGGGGAAACGCGACCCCTTCAAGATTCCGGACTACGAAACGGGGGGCGGTGGTCACGGGGGCGATTCTGAGATGATCAACGGCGGCGCGAACCTTCCCCCGGGCGAGCGCGGATTGGTCATTTCGCAATTGGTTCTGGAAGGAATTGTACGAGAAATACCGGAAAACAAGATGATTGCAGTGGTCACCAACGACACTAAAAGGGCGTATTTCCTGCACGAGAACCAATCGGTGTACAACGGCGTCGTGAGCAAGATCACGATGGACTCAGTTTACTTCACAGAAAATGTCCTCGACGCGGAAGGCCGTGTGACGACGCGAGAAGTAGTGAAGCGAATAAACGCGGCTTCGGGAGAAGGAAGATGAGACGAAAAGGATCTGTTCTGCTGACGGTGATAGGACTGGTGCTGGGGATGGTGGTCATCCCCGGGAGCCGCGCAAGGGCGGCCTCGGACGCGGCGGCCGTGAAGTCGGTCACGCTCTCCACCGGCTCCAAGGGCACGGAACTGGATGTGCGCGTGGACGGCGATTTCACCTATAAGACCGTCCAGGCCGGTACCGACACGCTTTTCATCGATATCACGAACGCCAAGGCAGACGGGATTACCCGCAGCCAGCAATGGGCAAACCCGGTATTCGGCGGCTACAAGCTGATGTCATTTACGGACGCCTCCGGCGAGCCCGTGGTGCGCGTCCAGGTTGACACCAAGCTGCCCAATTCCTTCGTAGCCTTCAAGGACGGGGCAAAGTTGCGTTTGATTAATGGCATGGGCAGCGGCCCCAACGCTAGTTCCGGCGCTCCCAGCGTCGAGGAGACTCCCGCTCCCGCCGCCCCGGCTGCCCTTACCACCGCGGCTCCTGCGGTTCCTGCTGCTTCCGTCGATTCCAACAAACCCCTGCTGGTTTCTAAAGTTACATTGGACAAGCACGATTCCGGCGAAACATTTGTGGATGTGGCCACTTCTCGCAGCGCCAGTTTCCATGTTATGACCCTGCCCAACCCCGCCCGCCTGGTGGTGGATATCGACGGCGCGGAAAGTACTTCTGCCACAAAGACTTTGGAAGCTGATACGACGGTCCTGAAGGCGGTTCGAATCGGTCAGTTCCGTGCCAATGACCCCGCAGTGGTGCGTGTGGTGGCGGTTCTAAACGGCAACCCGGCCTTTGACGTTCACACCACAACGTCCGGTGTGCGGATTGAGCTCCGCCCGCGTGGGATGGCCCGGCCGGTTCCGCTGGCTAACAATACTCCGGCCCCGCAGGTGAAGCCGGCTGAAAAGGCTGTGGAGACCTCTGCGGTTTCAGTGCCAGCCGCCCCGGCGCCGGCTGTGGAGACTCCCGCGCCCAAGGCCGCTGAAGCCAACGACATCCCCAAGCCTGACGTTCAGAGCACGCTGCCCTCTTCGACCACTCAGCAGGCAGCCGCGGCGCCCCTCCCGCCTCCAGCCGCTTCCAATCCGGAAGCGCTTCGCGCCGAGCATGCAGCGGAGGTACTGAATCCGGTGAGGGATGCCTCAGTCGCCGAAGCCCAGGCGACTACTCCGGCAACCCCCGCCGCTCCGGCGGCAGAGGCGAAGCCCGTCTACACGGGCGAGCCCGTAACCTTCAACTTGAAGGACCTGGATTTGAAGGACTTCTTCCGTCTGATTCATGAGATCAGCGGGTTAAACATTATCGTTGACCCCAATGTTTCAGGCAGCGTGACCATCGTGTTGGATTCCGTGCCCTGGGACCAGGCTCTGGACATCGTTCTGAAGAACAATGACTTGGGAAAGGTCTTGGAAGGCAATGTCCTGAGAATTGCCAGGATGTCAACCTTGACTTCGGAGCAGGATGCGCAGACGAAATTGGCGGACTCGCGTATCAATGCTGCTCCCCTCGTGACGGTTTTCCGGCCAATCAATTACGCCACCGCGCAGGCCATTCAGGTGATTCTGAAGAGCTGGACGGGTGGCGGCGCTCTGACGCGGCGCGGGCAAGCGCTGGTGGATGCCCGGACCAATACCCTGATCATTTCGGATGTGGCATCGCAGATTCCCATAATCGAAGCCATCATCAACAAGCTTGACAGGAAAGCCAAGCAGGTTTCGATTGAGGCGCGGGTGGTCCTGGCCAGCGCGGACTTCACGCGCATTCTGAGCGCAGCGTTGTCAGGGACGGGGCTCAACGGTTCCGGTTCCACCACGTTTGGAATGTCGACGGGCTCTACCGGCAGCATCACGGGGCCCACGGTATCCACGACTTCGCCGGGCTCAATGACCATCACCTCCCCAAGCGGTACCGGCTTCGGCAACATTGCCATTACCAATGCCTCGGCTCGGTACCTCATCAATGGAGTCATTACGGCGCAGGAAGAGCGCGACCAGGCCAAGACCATCTCCCGGCCGACGATCGTGACGCAGAACAACGTGCAGGGGACCGTCCAGCAAGGTGTGGAAATCCCCATTCAGACCACCATCAACAATACGATTTCCGTTCAGTATCAATCCGCGACCCTGCAACTGGTCGTGACCCCCCAGGTGACCGACGACAACAACATCTTCCTGGTGATTAACGTTAACAATGCATCGCCGGGCGCGCCGGTAGCTGGCGTGGGAGCAGAGATCAACACCCAGCAGGCGACAACCTCCGTGTTGGTTCCCGATGGCGGCACCGTAGTCTTCGGCGGCATCACCGTGACTAGCAGAAGCAAGACGGCAACCTACGTGCCTTGGCTGGGTAACATTCCGATCCTGGGTAACCTGTTCAAGACCAGCACCGTTACGGACAGCGACCAGGAACTGCTGTTCTTCGTATCGCCGAAGATACTTCCGTCCTAGCCTCTTCACCTTGCAAGCTCCATGGAATTGCTATTTAAGGGAGGAGACGCGAGTCTCCTCCCCCTTTCCACGTCTATGCGCCATGAAGATACCTCCTCTTCCTTCCGGGCACGCCAGGACCGCCTGCGGGCGCTGATGGAAACGCACCGGTTGCCTCTGCTGCTGGTCACCCATTTGGTGAACGTTCGTTACCTTACGGGCTTCACGGGCAGCGCGGGCATTCTGTTGCTCGGACCGCGGGAAGGCTGGCTGTGGGTTGACCCGCGCTACACCCTTCAGGCCGGTGAACAGGCCGTGGGCGTGGAGGTTATCGAGGAGAAGAAGGGAATCCTGCCGGGGGCGGCCAAGTGGCTGGGAAAGAGTGGAGCCCGCGAGGTCGCTTTTGAAGCATCGAACCTTACCTGCGAGCAGTTTGACCGCCTTCGGGAGAAAGTAGGCGGGGAAATTCAATTTAAACCCGCCGGCGACCTTATCGAGGAGCTGCGCGTCGTCAAGGATCGCGGGGAGATTGAGGCTATGCGCCGGGCTGGAAAACTGACGGCAGTGGTTTTTGCCGAGGTCCTGCCCCATGTGCGCCCGGGCGTGGAGGAAAACGAATTGGCGGCGGAGATCGAGTTCAAAATGCGCACCAGGGGAGCTGAAGGCGCAGCGTTCGGCACCATTGTCGCCTCTGGGGCTCGCGGCGCCTTTCCGCATGCGCGGCCTTCCTCTAAAGCCCTGCAGCAGGGCGAGTTGGTAATCTTCGACCTCGGTGCTATAGTTGATGGCTATGCCGCTGATATGACGCGGACAGTGTATCTGGGCCAGCCCAACCGCCGCGTGCAGAGCCTTTACGCGGCAGTCGTGAAGGCGCAGGAAGGGGCGGTTCGCGAAGTCCAGGACACGGTTACTGCGGGGGAAATCGATTCCGCTGCCCGCCGCATACTGGCCCGGTACAGGCTTTCAAGGTTCTTTACGCATAGCACCGGTCACGGGGTGGGCTTGGAGGTCCACGAGCGGCCGCGCTTGGGCAAAGGTGAAACAACGTGCCTGCGCTCGGGCTCCGTGGTTACGATCGAACCGGGGGTCTACATGAAAGGCCTCGGTGGCATCCGGATTGAGGACACAGTTCTGGTATGCCCGCAGGGCCCGGAAGTGCTGACGCCCGCGCCCAAGGATTATTGGGTTATAGGCTAAAGGCGGGTTGTGGGTTCATGTGCGAATCGATTCCTGGGGGCGAGTTTACCTCGCCCTGATGGCGGCGTAAAGCCGCCTCTGCCTCGAACTGGGTCAACACTAACTTTTGAATCATCGAGATTGAGTATCCTGTAAAGCGGAGCGAACGAATGCCCGGTAAGAAACGCAACGTTGCCGAACCCGTCAAGGCATGGAACCTGAGCAGCATACAGGATTTACTTGACCTCCTTGCCAAGCAGGAGATTACCGAATTCGAAATGGAGCAGCAGGGGGTCAAGATTCGAGTGCGGCGCGGCGACTCCCATCTGGCTGCGCCCGGAAACGCCAACGGATACATCATCAGCCCTGGCCCGGTACCCGTGGCCGGGGTTCAGATT
>JASHTY010000056.1 GCA_030040315.1 Terriglobia bacterium
ACAACCGCCGCCACAAGGCCGTGGGTGAGCACGTGGTGGAATTTGCTGTAAGCCGCGGCGCCCCCCAGCAGGGACAACGCGTCCAAATCCGGGGCTACGCCCGACCAGGTTACCAGACGGCGATCACGGCGCTCCGGCAGGCGGTGACCGATGAGCCAGGAAATGGCCAGGTGGACTGGAACCTGCATAAGTCCCTCCTGATTCTTCGCCTCAAGGGCACGTCCACAGCTCTGTGACAATGCTTTCGTCAGCTTGCAATTTTACTCCAGCGCCTTTCCGGTTAAAATCCCCGCGCCGGCATTTTGTGAATAGTTTCAGAAATCCTGGAGTCAAATGGGCAGTTGTCCGGTATGATTTGGGAAGGCATTCAGCCGGGCTTGCGGGAGGCTTAAGGAATGCGCATTGCGGTATCGGTGGCGGAAAAGGAGAAGACGGCAGGCACGGAATCCCCTTACTTCAAGGCTCTCCTGGCGGTGGGCGTGCAGCCGGATGAAATCGACCTGGTTTCCGCAGCCGATGCTCGCCGTGTTCACGCGGGCGACTATGATGGGATTTTGTTCACGGGCGGGGAAGACGTAGACCCCTCGTTCTACGGCGAGAAGAAGCGATACGAAAGTGTTTACGACAGCCACGCGCGTGACGAGTTCGAGTTTGCCCTCCTGGAAGGAGCGATGGCCAAGCGCGCTCCGATTCTGGGCATCTGCCGCGGCGTGCAGATGATCAACGTGAACTTTGGCGGAACGCTCTATCAGGACATGAAGGAAGATGCCGAGCCGCAGGCTGAACATCGACAGACGGATGTGGGCAAAACCCGCCAGGAACCATCCCACTCCGTCGTGGTGACGGACGCAGATTCGGACCTCGGAAATATTGTGCACGGAGCCTGCCGGGTCAACAGCCTGCACCACCAGGCGGTCAAGCGCCTGGGTCGCGGGCTGAAAGTAACGGCGCATTCCGAGGATGGTTTTGTCGAGGCCGTGGAATCGGCGGACGAATATCCCTTCCTGATGGCAGTGCAATGGCACCCGGAGGAAATGGTCGCCAACTCCCCTGAACAGCGTGAGATTTTTGCGCGCTTTGTCGCCAAGTGCCGGGAAGGCGCGGGCAAGAGTTGACTAACAGACTTTGGGCGGACCGTTTGCTGAAGGCGGAGGCTGAGGAGACACCGTGGATGACCTGGTTATCGAACCGCAGCAGGTGCAAAGCATGATCGAGAATGGGGAGAAATTTCTAATCCTCGACTGCCGCGAGGATTTGGAGTTTCAGGCGGCGCGCATTGAAGGTGCCGTGCTCATTCCCATGCGACAGATTCCGCAAAGGCTGAGCGAAATTCCCAGGGATCAGCCCGTGGTGGTTTACTGCCATGCAGGAATGCGCAGTTACAATGCGGCATCCTGGTTAAAGCAGCAGGGTGTGAATGCCCTGAGCATGAGCGGAGGCATCGATCGCTGGTCGATCGAGATTGATCCCAAGGTGCCGAGATACTGAAAAATGTCGATTCGAAAGCGACAGCATTCATGGCCAAACTGAAGATATACCTCAAGCCCAATTGCACGACCTGCCGCAAAGCAAAAAGTCTCTTGCTGGAATTGGGTGCGCGACTTGACGAGCATGATCTGGGAAAGGACCGCCTGACGGCGGAGCAGCTTGATGCGTTGATTGGCTCGGGCAATTACTTGGATTTCTTGAATCCGCGAAATGAACTTTATCGGCAGCGAAAAATGAAGCACTACCCGCCCACCCGCGATGAGGCGCTGAAGCTTATGGCCGGCGAGCCGAACCTGATTCGGCGGCCCATCGTGATTCGTGGCAGAGAGATGGTTTTGGGCAATGATGAAGAAGGTTTGCGGAAGCTCACAAGATAGATTTGCCCTGATTGCGCGCATGCAATTTCCCGATTGCTGGTTCCCGCTTGCCTGACACACCTCTCAAAAGACTTCTCTTCGATACTTTGCGCCGAACCGGTCCGATAACCTTTGAGCGCTACATGGCACTCTGTCTTTATCATCCCGAATATGGGTACTACACGCGTGGGCGCGAGCGCACAGGTGTGAAGGGCGATTACTTCACCAGTTCCGATTTGCATCCGATCTTTGCCCGCCTGGTCGCGAGGCAGACCATGGAAATGTGGGAGCTCGCGGGGCATCCACACCCTTTCACGTGGGTCGAAATGGGAGCGGGCCGTGGTCTGTTCGCGCGCGATTTTCTGGCTTGGTCAAAGAAGGCGTTACCGGAATTTACGGCGGCGCTCGACTATGTCGCCGTTGAGCCCGGCACGATGCAGCAGCAGCGGATTTTCGTACGGCTCCAGGATGCGGGTTTGGCCGGCAAGGTCCGCATCATCGGAAACCTTGAAGAGATCGCGCCGGTATGCGGTTGCTTCTTTTCAAACGAACTGGTTGACGCATTTCCCGTGAGCATCGTCACCCGCACCCAGGGGCACCTGAAAGAGGTCTACGTCACCGCAGATGGCGGCGAACTGCTGGAAAAACCAGGCCCGATCAGCGACCCTGCAATCGCCGCCTACGTGGCCCGGTATGCCAATGAGCTCGAGGAAGGCCACCGGGTGGAAGTGAACAGGCAAGCTCTGGCCTGGATGAAATCCGTTGCTGCCCGATTAACCACCGGATTTGCGATAACGATCGACTACGGTGATTTGGCAGGGAGACTTTTCACCCCAGGCCGGCCGCGCGGAACCTTGCTTGCCTACCACGGTCACACGGCGTCGGAGGAGTTGTTTGCGGCACCGGGGGAAACCGATCTCACCGCGCACGTAAACTTCAGCGCCCTGATCGATGCGGGAAAAGCGGAGGGGCTCGAGTGCGGGGGATTCACAACCCAGGAGAGATTCCTTATGGCGCTGGGGGAAGCCAATCACTTTGAGGATCTGTACGATCCTGGACATACCGGCGCTCAGAAACTTCAGGCCCGGCTGAAACTGAAAACTTTAATCTCTCCGGAGGGAATGGGGGGAATCTTCAAAATCCTGGTGCAGAGCAAGGGGGTTACCCGAGCCGACCTTACCGGGCTAAAGTTTGAGCGTCAAAAAGCAGCTGGAGGCGTACCGTCCTGGGCTGAGGAAGACTGAATTACTGACTTCCAGGTTTGTACGGCTTCTGGATGTAACGATTGGCTTCATCCAGCGCTCCCTGGGTGTTGTCGTTGGTTTGCAACGCGCGCTGATATTCATTCAGGGCGCGGTCACGCTGGCCCGTTACGTCGAAGATTTCCCCCAGCTTAAGGTGCGACCACACCTCGATCCATTTCGGGTTCAGGTCGCCATCCAGGCCGCGGCGGAACTCCTCCATCGCCGCATTGTAGTTGCGCAACATAAAGTGGATGTCACCTAGCCGGTAGTGAGCCAGGGAGCTGTTGCTATTGATTTGCAGCACATCCTGGTACTGCTTGATGGCGTCCAGATACGCCTGCTGCTCGCGAAGTTGGTCGGCGCGCGCCATCTCAACCTGATACTTCGTCTGGTCATCGAATTTCAGAATTTGGCTTGCCGGATCAACCAGGACGCGAAGCGGCTTGGTACGAGTGTCGATAGTGAAGTCCGAAGTGGTACCGACCATGTCGATCCGCTCAGTGACAGGCCGCGAGCCCTGGCAGACGACGCGAACCTCAACCGGCATGCGGAAAATATCCAGGTCCTGTTGCATTTTGCCTACCACCTGGTATCCCTTTTGTAATCTGTATACGGCCCAGGTGCGCTTGAATTGCGGCACACCAGTGGAATTCACCCACTGAGCGAAGAAAAACGTGAGCTCCTGTTTGGAGGCTTTCTCCGCCAGGCGCTGAAACTGGTCGGTCGAAACCGATTTCCACGCGTACTGCTCCGCCAGCAACTTTAAGGTCTGATGGAAGGCGTCGTCACCAATCACCCATCGGAGCATGTGGAAAACCATCGCCCCCTTATCGAAGACGATCGACTCGTATTCCGGAGTGAATTCGTGCAATTGTCCCGCCTGTGCGATCGGGGCCACTTCTTCATGCGTCAAAGCGCCCACAGCGGTTGCGCGCATCAGGTCTTCAAATGCTGCGTCGCCGGCGGCCTGCTGTACGTACAGCGCCTTGGAATACTCGGCCAGGCCTTCGTCCAGGAACGCATCATTGGGAGTTGCGGGGCTCACCAGGCACCGCCACCACAGGTGGGAGATTTCATGCGCGAGCAGCTTGTAATTCACGGGATTCGTGATGGCACGCGGAGCCAGGGCCACCAAGCCGGGAGCGGTATATCCGCCGACCGTGTCATCGGCAATTTCCACAATTGCCAGATGGGAGTTGGGCAGCGGGCCGAAGATATCGCTATAAAACCCCAGAATCTTGGCCGCAGTGTCACCATAGCTCGGCGCAAGGCTTTCGTGGTCCGGCTTGAGGTATAGGGCAATGTCCGCCCCGATGGCCGTGGCGGGTTGTGCAGCATAGTGCCCTGCGATGACCGTTCCCGGGAAGGACTCCTTGTCAAACACATAGGAATAAGTGACCTGTCCGGGCTCGCGCTCGGGCACCGCCGCCTTCCCAGAGGCAATGACCACTTCATCCGAGGGAACGGTTATGTTCATTGTGGCTGCAAAACGATTCACTCCGTACCCGTTCACGGGGAACCAGCGCCCCGGATAAAGCAGATAGGTTCCATCCGCTCCGATGTAAGCCACCTTAATTCCCTCCACCGGACTCCCATCGGCGGAATTCAGCAAGCCACCGTATTTAACGGTGATGGAAGATAGCTTACCCGCGGAAAGGGGATTGAGGAGCGCTATGCTCAGGTTCAGGCCATCGCGCTTGAAGGTGACATCCTGGCCCGAAGGGTCTGTGACCTTTTCGACGCGCAGGTTGCTGTGCAGTTCAAAATTCAGCGCCGTGAGATCGATCCTGGGGATCAGATCGATGCGCGCCGTGGCGGTGATCAGATGTTGCGAAGTCAGCAGTTGAGCATCAATGGTGTAGTTTTTGACGTCGAAGTTTGAACCGCTCTCCGCCCGGCCCCATCCAGCGGCCAAACCGAGCGCCACGCCCACGAGACTTGCGTGAACTATCCACTTGCGGATTGGCCGGAGTCTGCGGGGATACGCAGCCGGAACCGCAGACACAGATCGAACCATTCTCATATCCTTCAAAATTTGTGGCCCTTGGATTGGATTGTAAGGCTCACTTCCGCGTTGCATGACCTTGCGACCATTTTGTGCAAGATCAGATTTATTCAGCAACTCTAACTGGTTGCCTGAAACGCCTGGTACACCTCTACTATGGCATCCGACGCCCGTTCCAGGGCATTGCCCTGGCCCATGCGTGCCTTTACGTCCTTATACCCCTCAATCATCTCCTGGCGGGCTTCGGCATGATCGAGCAGGTATTCTACCTTCGCGGCCAGATTGACGGCATTGAAATCACGCTGCATCAGCTCGGGCACCAGGGGCCTTTTCGCCAGGATATTCACCATGCTGAAATACGGGACATTCACCAGGAATTTCCCCACCAGCCAGGTGAGGGCGGAAACGCGATACACAACCACCATGGGGCGCTCGCGCAGGGCCGCCTCAAGAGTGGCGGTGCCGCTCGCCACCACCGCCACCTCCGAGTGTTGAAGCGCATCGTAGGTGACGTGCATAGCCGTGCGCACCGTGGCCCGGCCCACGTAACACTCCAGCAGCGTGGACTCCAACCAATGCGGATCGATGGTCGGTGCGGCAGCCACGACGAATTGTAGTTTCCGATCCAGCGTCAGGCGTGTGGCCGCGTCGAGCATTATGGGCAGGTTCGCACTCACTTCCGTCTGGCGGCTGCCCGGGAGTAACGCGATCGTGGGGACCGACGCGTCCAGCCCAACTTTTGCGAAAAATTCCTCGCGTGCCATGTGTGGGCGCACCATGTCGATGAGCGGATGCCCCACGTATTCCACGGGTACGCCCGCATTCTTATAGATCTCCTCTTCAAAATCGAAAATCACGATCATCTTGACGATGCGTTTCTTAAGCTTCTTCACGCGCCCTTTGCGCCAGGCCCAAACCTGCGGGCTGACGAAGTAGACCACCGGGATTTGCCGCTTCTTCAGTCGCTTGGCCAGCCGGAGGTTGAAATCCGGGAAATCGATCAGCACGGCAAGCTGCGGCCGGCGGCGGTCAACTTCCTCAAGAAGTTGATGGAACGCGCGATAAACGCGGGGAATCCCTTCGATGACTTCCGTGATGCCGGCGATGGCGATGGCGTGCGCGTCCACCACCGTGTTCACGCCCGCCTGCCGCATGGCATCACCGCCGCCGCCGAAGAATTCGGCGCCCGGCAATCGGGCCTGAAGCCCCTTTGCCAGTCCTGCGCCGAAGACATCGCCGGAGCGCTCACCGGCGACGATCAGGATCTTGGGATTGGAACCCTGAGAGTCGGGCACAGCTTTCTCATTTATGGCCGGGAGATTCGGGCCTCATCCCAATTGTCTCACAAGACAGGTGGATTAGGACCGTTCCGGCGAAAGCTCCGTCCCGGCGAACACGCGTGCGGCAGCTACTTCCTGGTCCTTGTACTGAAGCTGGTAAAGCTTGAAATAAATGCCGCGCTGATCGAGCAGTTCGTGGTGAGTGCCCACTTCGCGCACGCGGCCTTTGTGCATCACCACAATCTTGCTGGCGTTCTGGATGGTGGAAAGACGATGCGCGATCACCAGCGACGTGCGGTTTTCGATCAAGCGGCGTAAACCCTCGCGCAGCAAGTGCTCGGTCTCGGGGTCGACGCTGGATGTGGCTTCATCAAGAACCAGAATGCGGGGATTATGCGCCAACGCGCGCGCGAACGACAGCAACTGCTTCTGGCCCACGGAGAGGGTGGATCCGCGCTCGCGCACAGGCTCATCAAAGCCACCCGGCAGGCTTTCAATGAATTCCAGAAGCTTGACCTGCCGGGCCGCGTCGTGAATCTGTGCGTCGGAAATACCCACGGTGCCCAGACGCAGGTTGCTGGCGATCGTGCCCGAGAAAAGAAAGGGGTCTTGCAGCACGATGCCGAAGTTGCGTCGCAGATCGCACAGGCGCAATTGGCGAATATCGATACCGTCAAAGGTGATCGCGCCTTCCTGAATGTCGTAGAAGCGCAACAGCAGATTGGTGAGTGTGGTTTTTCCCGCTCCAGTGTGGCCCACCACGGCCACGGTTTCGCCGGGCTCCACGGTGAAGCTGACATTGTCCAGGACCTTGTGACCATCCTTGTAGGCGAACCCCACGCGGCGAAATTCCACGCGGCCGCGGGGCTCGGCAAGCTCTCGGGGTTGGGGCGGATCGGCGATCGTCACCGGCGTATCGAGCAGTTTGAAGATGCGCTCCGAGCTTGCCATCGCCGCCTGCAACACGTTGTACTTGTCGCTTAAATCCTGAATGGGTTTGAAGAATCGCTGCGAGTATTGAATGAAGGCAATGGCCGTGCCCACGCTCACAGCGCCGCGCAGTGTCATCCCGCCGCCCATAAAAAGAATGATGGCCACGGCAATAATTCCCAGCATTTCAACGGCTGGATAGAAAAGGCCGTACGCCAGAATGGAATCCTTGTAGGCCTCCATGTGCGTGCGGTTGGTGGCTTCGAATTCGTCGAAGCTGCGCTCTTCCCGGTTAAAGAGTTGCAGCACGGCCATGCCGATCAGGTGCTCCTGCAGGTATGCATTGATCCGCGCGATGGCCACGCGAATGCGGCGGTAGGATTCGCGCACGCTCCGCCGAAACCATGCGGTCACCAAAATAATTACCGGCAGCACGGAAAAGGTGAGCACAGCCAGCTTCCAGTTCACCGCCAGCATCACGATCACAATGCTCAAGAGCGTGAAAAAGTCGCCGAAAATGGCCACGACCCCGGAGGAGAACAAGTCATTGAGCACGTCCACGTCCGTCGTGACACGCGTCACCAGGCGCCCCACAGGGTTACGGTCGAAGAACGACAGCTCAAGCCGCTGAAGGTGGAGGAAGATCTCCTTGCGGAGGTCGTACATCACCTTCTGCCCGACCAGATTCATGGCATAGGATTGTGTGAATTCCAGGACGAAGCTCGCCAGCACCGTGGGAAGGAACAGCGCGAAGGCGATCTGGGATATGCCCACAATGGGATCGCGGCTCAGATAATTTGCAAGGAAAGCGGGAAGATGCTGATTTCGAGCGGGATCAAGGTAACGGTCCACTTCCACCTTCATCAGGTAGGCCGGAAGTGCCTGAAGCATCCCGTAAAAAAGCGTGGAGACAATGGCAAACAGCGTCATGCGCCAGTACGGGCGCAGGTATGCCACCAACCGGCGCATCAGGCGCGAGTCGTACGCTTTACCGAGGACCTCTTCTTCTTGACCTGCAGGCATTTAAACCTCAGGAAGTAGGCCGGAAAGACGGCCTTCAGGCATCAATCCTCTTTTTCCAGCGCTTCCTCAATCAACTGCTTGTTGTAGAGCTCCGCGTACTGGCCGTTCAAATTGAGCAAATCCGCGTGCGTGCCGCGCTCGACGATTTCACCATCGTACAGAACCACGATTTCATCGGCACTCTGTACGGTCGAGACGCGGTGCGAAATCAAAATCGTCGTGCGCCCCGCCATCACGCCGGTAAGCTGGCGGAGGATGGTTTCCTCCGTGTAGGTGTCCACGTTCGATAGAGCATCGTCAAGTATCAGAATGCGCGGGTCGCGAATGACCGCGCGTGAAATGGCCGTGCGCTGCTTCTGTCCGCCGGAGAGCGTCAAGCCGCGCTCACCCACCATGGTGTCAAACCGTTTGGGGAAACCGTTAATCTCGGGAAGAATGTTCGAAATTTCCGCGGAGCGCACCACTTGCGCTTCTGTGGCCTCCGGCGCGCCAAGGCGGATGTTTTCACGGATCGATTCGCTGAAAAGAAAAGTTTCCTGCGGCACAAATCCGATGTCTTTGCGAAGGACGTTCAGGGGAATCTTTCGAATGGGTTCGCCGTCAATGAGGATCGTTCCCGGGGGAGCGTCATACAGGCGCGGAATCAGGCTGACTAGCGTGGATTTCCCCGAGCCGGTCGCGCCCACCACCGCCAGGGTTCTGCCTGCCGGAATGTGCAGATTGATGTTCTTGAGAATCCTGCGGCCATTGTAGCTGAAGTTCAGGTTGCGGAATTCGATGTCGCCCATCAGCGCCGTGACCGGTTCCTGCGGCACTTCCCGATCGTCGATGTCGGGCTTGGACTCGAAAATGGTCATCAGCCGGGCCTGTGACGCCAG